>ONYA01000041.1 GCA_900321965.1 uncultured Prevotellaceae bacterium | reverse complement strand
TCTCAGAAAAATTTCGCGGCGTGAAATTTTTACGAGAGGCCGTGACGTTTTTCTGAGAGGCCGTGAAACATTTACGAGCGGCCGATATTTTTTTACGAGAGGCCGGGAAATTTTCACGAGCGGCTTGTACGTTTTTGGCTTTGGGCGTGAAACATTGGCGGAAGGGGTTGGTGCGACTGCAGGTGCGGGTATTGGTGCGAGTATTGGTGCGACCACTGGTGCTACCTGCTTGCAAGAAAAGCGTGTTGATATTCAGTTGGTTAAGTGCCAGGTGTAAGAGGTGTGGGTATATGATGATTTAAGTGGCATTGTGGCTCTTATCTGCACCACGCGAGGGCTGGCGGGAGGAAAAAATGAGCTTCCAGAAATAGTTTTCGACCAGATGAAACAATATCCTTTAGGATTCTTCGTTATATGAGAAACAAAAAGCAATCGTATGGCAGCGCATAATGAACTGGGAATTTGGGGCGAACAATGCGCAGAAGAATATCTCAGGCGTAAAGGATATGTGATCTTGGAACGGGACTGGAAGTCTGGTCATCGCGACTTGGATATCATTGCTCTTGATGGTTCTGTGTTGGTCTTTGCAGAAGTCAAGACACGGCGCAACCGGATGTTTACTGATCCTGAAACGGCTGTAGACTACAGGAAAATCCGGAATCTGAAGATGGCTGCCAACCATTATGTCAAATACCGCCGTTTTGATGGCGATTTCCGCTTTGATATTGTTTCAGTTATTGGGCAAAATGGCGAGCTTGAAGAAATCGAACATATAGAAGATGCATTTTGATTTGCTTTTTCTTTGCCGTTAGATTTTTTCTTTGTACTTTTGCACCATACTTAAACAAACATTACTAAAACAATGAAAAAACAACTGATGCTGATGTTGGGCGTATTGCCTTTGATGGCTATTGCCCAGACGTTCGATTTTGATTTGACCAAGCCGCAGCCCGTTTATACCGTTGAATCAGGTTTCGGGTACGACATTGTGCCGGCTCCTACGAAGCAATCTCCCAATGATCCGTTCTACTTCTCGGTGAAGGTCGACGATGGCAATTACCGCGTCAAAGTGGAGCTCGGTTCCAAGAAGCGGGTGGGGGAGACGACTGTCCGCGCCGAAGGTCGGCGGCTGTTGGTACATAATGTGGCAACGAAGAAAGGCAAATTCGTTACTTATGAGTTTGTCGTCAACAAAAGATCGCCGCGTATTGACGACAAGTCGCGAGTGCGTATCAAGGAACGCGAGAAGGACTATCTCGCCTGGGACGACAAGCTGACCCTTGAGTTCAATGGTGACGCCCCTGCAGTCAAGTCCATCCATATTGAGCGCGACGATGAGTGTCCCACCATTTACCTGTGTGGCAATTCTACGGTGGTAGACCAGAATAATGAGCCTTGGGCTTCGTGGGGACAGATGATCACACGATGGTTCGGGCCGGAGGTTGCCGTCTCTAATCATGCCGAGAGCGGACTGACGGCACGCACCTTTATTGCTGCCGGTCGTTTGGATAAAATCATGACAACCCTGAAGAAGGGCGACTATGTGTTTGTAGAGTTCGGCCATAACGACGAGAAAGAGAAGAAACCGGGCGACGGGGCGTGGTATCACTACGTCTACAACCTGAAGATCTTTGTCGACAAGGTGCGTTCAAAGGGTGCCGACATCGTGTTCTGTACACCGACACAACGTCGCGCTTTCGATACCGACAATAAGACCATCCGCAATACCCACGGAGAGTTTCCTGCTGCTATGCTGTCTGTGGCAGAGCGCGAAAAAGTTCCCGTCATTGACTTGAATGGGATGACAAAGAAGTTCTTTGAAACACTTGGTTTTGAGGACTCTAAGCGTGCTCTCGTACATTATCCGAAAGAGCTTTATGGCCGGGAGTTGGCCGACAATACCCACTTCAATCCCTATGGCGCCTACGAGGTGGCCAAGTGCGTGGTGATGGGTATGAAGCAGCTGCAGTTGCCCATTGTCAAATACTTGCGTCCCGACTGGCAGGACTTCGACCCCGCGCAGCCTGACGACTGGAAAACGTTTAAGTGGGTGCCTTCGCCTTTGAAGGATATTGTTAAACCTGACGGCAATTAATATCTTTATGAGAAAAATATTAACAACAATGGTTGCTTCCTTCATCGTGACGGCAGCTGTAGCCCAGTCCTGGCCAGCCTCTACGCCAGAGGCCAAACCGGGCACAAGATGGTGGTGGTTAGGGTCGGCCGTTGACAAGGAGAACCTGCAATGGAATCTCCAGCAGTATGCCCATCATGGTATTGGTGCTGTTGAGATTACGCCGCTTTATGGCGTGCAGGGCAATCAAGCCAATAACATTCCTTATCTGTCAGACAAATGGATGGAGATGTTGCGCTACACCCAGAGCCAGTGTCAGCAGAACGGCATAGAACTTGACATGGCCACGGGTACGGGTTGGCCTTTTGGTGGTCCGTGGGTGCCCGTTGAGGAGTCGGCCAATAAGGTGTTGTTCGTTGACAAGACGTTTACGGGCAAGAAAGTTGAGCTGCTTGATTTGCAGGCTCCCGAGAAAGACCGTAAGTATGCACGTCTGAACAAGGTCTTGGTCTATGGTGGCGGAACAGCGATTGACGTGACTTCGTTTGTCAAGGACGGACAACTGACGTGGAAGGCCCCCAAGGGGACGAAGAAGACGCAGGAATGGCGCGTCATAGCTGTCTATATCCGCTATGCCGTGATGAAGGTGAAGCGGGCAGCACCAGGTGGTGAGGGTCTGGTCATCGACCATTTCGATCGTCAGGCTGTGGCCAACTATCTGAAGCATATAGAGGACGCTTTCGAGCGAACGAAGACGCCTTATCCGCATACCTTTTTCAACGATTCCTACGAGGTGGCCGACGCCACATGGACGCCGACGCTCTTTGACGAGTTTGCCAAGCGTCGTGGCTACAGGTTGGAAGAACATCTGCCAGAGCTGATGAGTGGCGATGTGAAGACTGTCAGCGACTACCGCGAAACGCTTGGCGACCTGCTGCTTGAGAACTTTACCGAGCAATGGACGGCTTGGGCGCACAGTCATGGTGCCATCACCCGCAATCAGGCTCACGGATCGCCCGCCAACCTCATCGACTGCTATGCCGCCGTTGATATTCCTGAGATTGAGGGTTTTGGCCTGTCTGACTTCGGCATCAAGGGATTGCGTACCGACCCGGGCAAGACCCGCAAGAACGACTCTGACTACTCGATGTTCAAGTATGCCCCGTCGGCAGCCCACGTCTGTGGCAAGCCCTATACGTCGAGCGAGACGTTTACGTGGCTCACCGAGCACTTCCGTACCAGTCTGTCGCAGCTAAAACCCGACATCGACCTGATGTTCTGTGCCGGCGTCAACCACATGTTCTTCCACGGCACCTGCTACTCGCCGAAAGACGATGAGTGGCCCGGCTGGAAGTTCTACGCCTCTATCGATATGTCGCCCACCAACTCCATCTGGCGCGATGCACCTTACTTTATGAAATATGTCGAACGTTGCCAGTCGTTCCTGCAGATGGGACAGCCCGACAACGACTTCCTCGTCTTCCTGCCCGTCCGCGATATGTGGCAGAAGAATACAGACAAGCTGCTCATGCAGTTCTCCATCCACGCTATGGGCAAGCTGGCGCCCGAGTTTATCAAGACCATCCTCGACATTGACCGTGCCGGCTTCGACTGCGACTATATCTCTGAGCGCCTGTTGATGGGTGTCACCTGTCAGGACGGACAGCTCGTCACCAAGGCCGGCACCCGCTACAAGGGACTGATTATTCCCGGCAGCGGACAGATGCCCGACGCCGTGAAGCAGCATATCGATGCGCTGAAGGCCCAGGGTGCCCACATCTTCTATCAGGTGGACGCCAAGACCCTGCAGACGGCTGCCAAGCCAGAGCCTATCAAGACCGAGTGCGGGCTGAAGGCCATCCGTCGACGCAACACAACGGGCTATCATTACTTCATGGCCAACCTGTCGCCCAACGACATTCACAGCATCGAGCCTCTGGCCGTAGACTTCAAAGACGCTGTGTGGTTCAATCCGCTTGACGGCAGTATCACCAAAGCCCAGTTCGACAAAGACGGTCTTGTCATCAACCTGCGCAGCGGCGAGTCGAGAATTCTGCAGACGTATGACAAGGAAGCCCACCAGCAGACCCACCCCCAGCCCCTCCCTGCAGGGAGGGGAGAGGTTACTCTCAAGGCAGAAATACAACTAGGGGCAAGCGACAGAACTCCCTGGACGCTTTCGTTCGTCGAAGAGGCTCCCAAGGTTGACAAGACCTTCCAGCTGACTGAACTCCAGACCTGGGAACGATTAGATGATGCAAATGCTCGCGTGACGATGGGCACTGGCGTCTACACCACCCACCTGAAGCTGACGAAGAAAGACCTGCGTGGTGTCAACGGCTGGATGATAGACCTTGGCGACGTGCGCGAGTCGGCTCGTGTCTACATCAATGGCCAGCTGATAGGCTGCGCCTGGTCTGTACCCTTCGTGCTCGACTGCGGACAGGCTCTGAAAGTCGGCGACAACGAGATACGTATTGAGGTGACCAACCTGCCCGCCAACCGCATCGCCGACCTTGACCGTCGTGGCGTGAAGTGGCGCAAGATGGAGGAAATCAACGTCGTTGACATCAACTACAAAAAGACTCTCTACGACCAGTGGGAGCCCGTGCCGAGCGGCCTGAATTCCAAGGTGAAACTCATACGCTATTAATACAAGTCAGAAGTATAATCAATCCGATATAAAACGAAAAGCCCGCTTGAGAGCGGGCTTTTTCGTGGTTGGAATTCTTTATTTCGTGATGCGAATCCAGTCGGCGTCAATCCAGCCGCGATCGCACTTGGGGTCACTCTCGGCGCTGACGAAGCCGAACTTGGCGCCAATCCACTTTCCTTGACGCATCTGGAACTCATTGCCGCAGGCCGTCCACTTCTTGCCGTCCGGACTATAGGCAAAGCTGACGACGGGCTTGCCGCCGTGCGGTTGTCCTGCTTCGGCGTTGCTGACAGTCAGCCGCAGGTAGATGTCTTCGTGTATGCCTGGTTTGTAGTCAATCTTGTCCTTGGCCGTTGGCTTCAGGGTGGCTAACACTTGCTCCGTCTGGGGCTTGCCCTTGTCGGCATCCTTACAGGTCATCTGCACCAACTGGAATTCATCGCCCATACGGCGTACGACGAGGGCTGAGTAGTCGAGACCCATCATGATGAGTCCGCCAAACTGTCCGTCGGCCTTCGACGTGAAGCGCAGCTTGGTGGTGACGGTGAACTCGTCGGCAGGCGTCTTCTGCAGCAGCATATTGGGAACGAGCCAGAGGTTCTTCCATGCCTTGTCTGTCTTGTAGGTGTAGATGCGGAAGGTGCCGAAAGCGGTGGGCACGCCGTACTTCTCGTCGTAGTTGGCCTGCCATTGCCATTGTTTACCCAAAGTGGGGGTGTTGAACTCGTCGCTTTCGGCAGGATTGACGATGGTTGTCGACGACGACTGAGGTTTCTTATAGGTAGTGACGGGCTCGCCTTTCTTGCCCATGATAGGCCAGCCAGTAGACCAGTCGACGGGGTTCAGGTGGACAACACGGCCGTAGGCTTCCTTGTCCTGGAAATGCACGAACCAGTCTTCACCATATTTATTATGTACCCAAGCGCCCTGATGCGGGCCGTTAATCTTGGTCTTGCCCTGCTGCAGCACAATCTTATGCTCGTAAGGACCGTAGGGCGACTTTGAGCGCATGGCCAACTGGAAACCCTCGGGAACGCCGCCGGCAGGACACATGATCCAGTACCAGCCGTCGCGCTTGTAGAACTTCGGCCCTTCGCAGGTGCGGTTGGCGGTGCCGTTGCCGTCGAAGACGATGACCGGCTGTCCGATGGCTCGTGTGCCGTCGGCAGACATCTCGCGGACGGTGAGTACTGAAGCGTATTTCGAGCGCGAGTTAGCCCAGCCGTTAACCAGATAGCAGCGCCCGTCATCGTCCCAGAGTGGGGTGGTGTCGATGTAGCCCTGTCCTGGTATGACGCAGACGGGAGCCTCCCATTCGCCGGCAGGGTCGCCGTTGCGCGTCTTCACCATCATGGCGCCGAAGTCGGGGTCGCCCCAGTAGATGTAGTACTGGCCGTCGTGGTAGCGGATGGAGGGTGCCCACACGCCGTTGCCGTGCTGCACGGTGTTAAAGTGATTGATGAGTTCGGGGTTGCCCGTGTACAGCTCTTTCAGCGCGTAGCCCACAATCTGCCAGTTGACGAGGTCGCGTGAGTGCAAAATGGGCAGTCCGGGCACGCATTGGAACGATGAGGCCGTCATGTAATAGTCTTCGCCCGAGGGACCTACACAGACATCGGGATCGGAGTAGTCGGCATTGATGACGGGGTTGGTGTAGGTGCCGTTGCCATTGTCGGGCGACCAAACCTTTGAAACGTACTGGGCGCTGGCCAGGCAGGGTAGGGCGGCCAGCATCATTGTGATTAGTTTTTTCATAAGCGGTTTATTTTTAGTAAGTAGTTGTTTTCTGAATAGTTTATGCGCATGACGCGGACGATGTCGTCGTCGGTCGGCGAGAGCGACAGAGCCACGTGACCCATCGTGCGACGTAGGTTGATTTCCACACAGGGATGGAGCTTGGAGGGCGACACCACCATCATGTCGACACCAAATGGTCCGGCGTATTGGCCGTTAAAGACGGGACTTAACTTGCCGCAAATCTTTTCTTGAATATCGTTTAGTAAATCTATTGATATATAGCGACTTATTATTTCTCGCTTAACGGTTTCTGTAGCGATGATGTTGCCCGTATAGGCGCCGTTGGCCGTGTGGAAGAGTGATAGTCCGAGGTAGGTGATGCGGCCACAGCCGTCGGAGTAGAATTCCATGCCGAAGTCCTTCGCCTTGTCGTAATATGGCTCCACCATCACCGAGCCTTGCGTCTGTACCAGATTGCGGAACCAGCCTGCCTGCATGGCGAAGGGTGTACGTTCGACAGACAGGAAACGCAGTCCCCGACCGCTGGACGACCAGGGGGCTTTCAGCACCAACTGGCCATAGCGTTGCAGCAGCGTTTCCACCTCCTCAGCCGTCGTACATTCGAAGGATTCGCCAACGGTTCCCTCTACGCGCAATGCCGGCAGCAGACGAGCCGCCGTGCGGCGGTGAGAGAGGTTGCGGATAACCTCTAACTGGGCGGCTGTCGGCATGACTTTCTCGTCGACGCCGTAGCGCAGCAGTTGGGCTCTCAAGGCGCTGTTCCAGCCCCACGGTTCCACCGCCGAGGTTTGCCGTAAGCAAAGGTCGGGTTTACCGTAAGCAAACCTCGGGTTTACCGTAAGCAAAGGTCGGGGGCCCAAGAGGGTGTCTATCCGGTGCCTGATTTTGCGCCATTCGCGCTCGGCTTGTGCTACGTCGTCGACCATGATGACATCGTCTTCGTCGGCCCAGATGGCGGGGATGAATCCGAGGTCGTGGCGCAGTTGCCGCCCGGCGTGCGGAGCCGTGAAGTTTGAAAGTCCGCTGGCCAGCGCAATATCGTGTTCCGGGTTGAAGATATGTAGTGTCATGTTTGTTTTGGCTGCAAAGTTACTATTTTTTTATTGCATATCGGTAACTTTGTCCGCAAAAATTTGGGATTTAGGAATAAAATATCTAACTTTGCACGAAGATTGTATATTATAACCAAAAACTTAAAGAAATATAATGAACATTCCTGCAGTATTTTGGCTCGTGCCTGTGGCATCTGTCGTGGCTTTGGGTATGGCGTACTTCTTCTTCACCCAGATGATGAAGGCCGATGAAGGAACGCCTCGTATGAAAGAAATTGCACTTTACGTCCGTAAAGGAGCAATGGCTTACCTTAAACAGCAGTATAAGGTTGTGTGTATCGTCTTTGCGGTGTTGTGCGCCCTTTTTGCCTTTATGGCATACGTGCTGAACGTGCAGAACCCGTGGGTGCCGTTCGCTTTCCTGACGGGAGGTTTCTTCTCGGGCTTGGCAGGCTTCTTCGGTATGAAGACAGCTACGTATGCATCTGCACGCACAGCCAATGCTGCCCGTGAGAGTTTGAATGCCGGTTTGAAGATTGCTTTCCGCTCGGGTGCCGTGATGGGCCTGACGGTGGTGGGTCTCGGACTGCTCGATATCGCAATCTGGTTCGTGGTGCTGAACTATTTCGATGCCGACGGACTGATTTCCATTACCACCACCATGTTGACCTTTGGTATGGGTGCTTCGACGCAGGCGCTGTTTGCCCGTGTGGGTGGCGGTATCTACACGAAGGCTGCCGACGTGGGTGCCGACATCGTGGGTAAGGTCGAGGCCGATATTCCTGAGGACGATCCCCGTAACCCTGCAACGATTGCCGATAACGTGGGCGACAACGTGGGTGACGTGGCCGGTATGGGTGCCGACCTCTATGAGAGCTATTGTGGTTCCATCCTTTCTACAGCAGCCTTGGGCGCTGCCGCCTTTGGTGTTGCTGGTCTTGAGGTTCAGTTGAAGGCCGTTATTGCCCCGATGCTGATTGCTGCCGTGGGTGTGTTCCTCTCGTTGATGGGAATCTTCCTCGTCCGTACGAAAGAGGGTGCCACGATGAAGGACTTGCTCCGCTCGCTGTCGTTGGGCACTAATGTCAGCGCTGTGCTGATAGCCATTGCCACCTTTGCCATTCTTTATCTGTTAGGAGTCGAGAACTGGCTGGGACTCTCGTTCTCGGTCATCTCCGGTCTGGCTGCCGGCGTCATCATCGGACAGGCTACGGAGTACTACACGTCGCACTCGTACAAGCCGACGCAGAAAATCTCTGAGGCCGGACAAACGGGTGCTGCCACCGTTATCATTAAAGGTATAGGTACGGGAATGATTTCGACCTGTATTCCCGTCATCACCATTGGTGTGGCCATTATGCTGAGCTACCTGTGTGCCAATGGCTTCGACCTTTCTATGTCGTCAGCCAGCCTGTCGCATGGTCTCTATGGCATCGGTATTGCTGCTGTGGGTATGCTCTCTACGCTGGGCATCACGCTGGCTACTGACGCTTACGGTCCTATTGCCGACAATGCCGGCGGTAACGCCGAGATGTCACAGCTGGGTGAGGAGGTACGCCACCGTACCGACGCCCTTGATGCCCTTGGCAACACTACCGCCGCTACGGGTAAGGGCTTTGCTATCGGTTCAGCAGCCCTGACGGCGCTGGCTCTCCTGGCTTCGTATATTGAGGAAATCAAGATTGCGATGTCTCGTGCCGGCGAGACGTTGACCAACGTTGCTGGCGATGTGATAAACGCCACCGATGCCACCATCCCCGACTTTATGAACTATTTCCAGGTGAACCTGATGAACCCGAAGGTGCTTGTCGGTGCCTTCATCGGTGCGATGGCTGCCTTCCTGTTCTGTGGTATGACGATGGAGGCCGTGGGGCGTGCAGCAGAAAAGATGGTGCAGGAGGTGCGCCGCCAGTTCCGCGAGATTGCCGGTATTCTTGAGGGTACGGGTACGCCTGACTACGGCCGCTGCGTGGAAATATCGACTCGTGCTGCCCAGCACGAGATGGTCATTCCCTCGGTGCTTGCCATCATTATCCCCATCATCGTGGGCATCCTGCTCGGCGTAGCAGGAGTACTGGGACTGCTTGTTGGCGGTTTGGCTGGTGGTTTCACGCTGGCCGTGTTCATGGCCAATGCCGGTGGTGCCTGGGACAATGCAAAGAAGAATATCGAGGAAGGCAACTTCGGCGGCAAGGGCTCGTTCGCCCATAAGGCTTGTATCGTAGGCGATACTGTTGGTGACCCGTTCAAGGATACTTCCGGCCCGTCATTGAACATCCTGATCAAGCTGATGTCGATGGTCTCTATCGTCATGGCTGGCTTGACGGTTGCTTTTTCCTAATTGACAAATAGTAAACCGTCAAATCAATTGTAAATTGTAAATTGTCAAATAGTAAATCTGAATAATGCCGATTAAGATTCTGAGTGTCGACGACGAGATGGATCTCGAGTTGCTGTTGACACAATACTTCAGGAGGAAAATTCGTAAGGGCGAATACGAGTTTGTGTTTGCCCACAACGGTTTGGAGGCGCTCACCATGATGGTGAAGCACCCCGATATTGAGATTATCCTCTCAGACATCAATATGCCCGAGATGGACGGTTTGACGCTGTTGGCTAAGATCAACGAGATGCGTAATCCGGCGTTGAGGGTTATCATGGTGAGTGCTTACGGCGATATGGGCAATATCCGCCAGGCTATGAACAACGGTGCCTTCGACTTTGCTACGAAGCCCATCGATCTGGACGACCTGAGCGTGACGATTGAGAAAGCCATCGCGCAAATCAACTATGTCCACGAGATGCAGAAGGAGCACACGCAGTTAGAGTCGCTGAAGGGCGACTTAGCTGTGGCCGGCGAGATACAGCAGGCCATCCTGCCGCGTATCTTCCCACCATTCCCGGATAAAGCCGATAAGTTAGATATCGCAGCCTCAATGACCCCGGCTAAAGATGTCGGTGGCGACTTCTACGACTTCTTCCGCATTGACGACGACCGTATAGGCTTCCTCATTGCCGACGTCAGCGGCAAGGGCGTTCCTGCGGCTATCTTCATGGCTGTCAGCCGTACGCTGATTCGTGCCACAGGCATTCGTGGCGGCAGTCCGGCGGAATGTATTAGCTATTCTAATAAGCTGTTGTCTGACGAGTCAGTCGATTGTATGTTCGTTACCGTCTTCTATGGTATTATGAATGTGACTACAGGAGAGGTGACCTACTGTAATGCCGGCCACAATCCACCTTATATTATAAAAGGTACGGGCGAGGTCAAGGCTCTGGAGATGTCGAAGGACCCGATGGTAGGTGCCATCAGCGGCATCGATTATCACGACTGTCAGCTGCAGTTGGATAAAGGCGACGCACTCGTGATGTTTACCGACGGCGTGACAGAGGCTATGAATACTGCCAACGAGGAGTTTGGCGAGGCTCGCCTTGAGGCTACGTTGTCGAAGACATTCAGCAAGTGTCAGGACATGGTTGAGGCTATCAAGACCGATGTTGCCGGCTTCGTCGATGGTGCCGAGCAGAGTGACGACATAACAGTATTGGCTCTTAAGAGACTGTGAACAAGAAGGATATAGCGACAGGCGTGGCAGGCCTTATTTTGTTGATAACGGCAGGAGTAGGGCTGACGGGCTGGTACAATGAGCATCAGCAAGTTGAAAAACTGGAAATGCAGATGTCGGAGTTGCGCCTGCAGGAGAAGAAGTCGGCCATTGTCAGGAGTGTCAGCAAGCAGATGGAGGAACTGGCCTACCAGCAACGTGCCATCTCGGACGAGCAGCGCGAGGAAGCCCTTCAGCAGAAGAAGGTAGCCGACGAAATGCGTCTGCGTTCAGAAGTGGAACGCCAAAACGCCATCGTCTCCCAGAACAAGGCCATCGCCTCAGAGCATCAGGCTCAGGAAGCCCTGCAGCTGGCTGAGAGCGAGCGGCTGATAGCTGAGCAGCAACGTATCAAGGCCGAGTTCTCCAAACGTGTGGCCGATACGCTGAGCTATACGGCGTTGGGACGCTCCTTAGGCTCGCTGTCGTCTATCCAGTTACAGTTGGGGAATACCGAGGTTGGCGATTTGCTGGCCTATGCCTCTTATTACTACACGAACAAGAATCGTGCCGACGTGTATTATCCTGCTGTCTTCCAAGCGCTAACGACAGCCAGCCAGAGTAAGCATACGTGGCCAAGACACAAAGGCTCAGTTACGGCTATGGCCTATATGTCGATAGATGACGACAGAATGGTCACCGTGAGTACTTATGGCGAAATCTTCATTCATACAAAGAAAGGCGACGAGCTGATGACTGAAGCCTTGCTGAACAATAGCCAGTATGATTTCCGCGATGTCTTCATTGACGAGCATAGCACTATCTATGCCGTCAGTCGTACGGGTCATCTGGCCATTATCACAAAAGAAGCTACGCTCGTACAATATCTGTATAACCTGGATAATCCGATAGCTGTCAACTATCTCGATGAGAACAACTTACTGATCATTGGCGAGAGAGGGTTGGCGCAGTTTGATAAGCAGCGGAAGATGGTTGTCGCCAGCCGCGAACTGGAATTCAAGGTGACTGCCTCTACCCGCTATGACTACAAGCCGATTCTGTTCGACGACCAGGGACGACAGCATCTTGTGAACAATATCAACGACTTTGAGACCAGCAACGTGCCATTCAAGGGTACTATAACGGCTTTTGCCAGTTCCAAGAACAACCATTTGCGAGTTTACGGCCTGAGTGACGGTACTATCTACTTAGTAGATGAAATTTCCGGTAAGGTGACAAAGTTAGAGGGACACCTGTCGCGTATCTCGAAGCTGAAGTTGAACGGATGGCGCCTCTTCTCGGCCAGCTACGACGGCAGCATGAAGCTTTGGAACACAGCCAGCGAGAAGATTGAGCCGATGACGCTGATTTCTGCCGATTCCTGGATTATAAACTTTACCTTCGACAGCAAGAAGCAGCATGCGTGGATCGGCGACTATCAGGGCAACGTGATTGAGACCATCCTGTCCGTGCCGATGATGGTCGATATTATACGGGGCAAGTTGAAGCGTGATTTCACGCAAGACGAGTGGAACTATTACATCGGGAAGAACATTCCCTATGAATCGTTTCTGTCATCATCAGGAAAGGAGGTAGAACCATGAAGAGACTGCTGCTCTATAGTGTGCTGATGTTGCACACCTGCCTCATGGCGGCTCAGGGAATACCTTTCCTGCGTAATTACTATGCCGAAGATTACAAAGCCCATAACCGTAACTTCGATATCGTCGTGTCGAAAGACGGCATCGTCTATGTGGCCAACTTCGAGGGTGTCCTGTATTATGACCAGGCTGAATGGCGTATTATTCATACGCCGGAAATCACTCGCGTGACAGTTGTCTACTGTGACGCCAACAACACCATCTGGGTGGGTGGCTATAACTACTTCGGAAAGATTAAGACCAAGCCTAATGGTGAGCTGTATCTCAGCAGAGTCACCGGCCGTAACCTGTTCCGCGGAGAGGTGCAGGAGATTTGGGAGAGTAAGGATCGCCTGCATTTCCTGGTCAACGATGGTAAGGTCTATCAGATTCAGCATAATGAGGTGTCGGTAGAGAAGGTGGTCAGTAAGGACCCGCTGAACGTCGGCTTGTCAGACGTTGTAAACCCGGAAGCCATTGATAACGACGGCAATGTCGTTATATTGGATGATGTCACGCAGAAAGAACCGTTAGGCAACGGCTTGACTGCCGTTGTCAGACGAGGACGCGGCATTGATATTACTGACGATAAAGGCCAGCTGCTGTATACTATTTCGGAAGAAAATGGAATCTGTACCAACAACATAGTTTACGTTGGCTATAATGGTCACGGGCAACTTTGGGGTGCCACCGAGAATGGCGTATTCTGTGTGGCTGTGCCCTCCGCTTTCTCTCGTTTCACTTCTAATGAGGGACTGATGGGCGAAGTGCTGAGCATTGCCGATTTGAACGGTACGAAGTTTGTAGGTACCAACGAAGGTCTGTTCCTGCTGAAAGAGAAACACTTTGTTCGTGTAAAAGGCGTGGAACATGCTTGTTGGTCGTTGGAGAACACGAGTCGCGGACTGCTGGCCGGTACGGCTAACGGCATCTATCGCGTTCTTGCTGATGGTACGATTTCGCAGTTGACTTCGACGAGTACTACAGCGTTGCTGGCCGATGGTGATCAGGTCTATAGCGGCGAGATGGACGGCGTCTTCCTGATACAGACATCTGACAACAGCCGCAGACGTGTCTGTGAACTCGGCAAGGTCACCAAGATTATTAAAGACGCCGAAGGTTGCATCTGGTTGCAGAATCTGTATGGCGAAGTGTGGCGAAAACAGGCTTCGGAGGGAACCTTCAAATCATATAGAAAAGGAGTCAACGAAGAAACGGCTTCGACGATTGTCGAGTTGGATGGCCAACTCAAGACTATCACCGTGGAGACAGAAGATCCCGTTCCTTATCCGCAATTCTCCTATACCGACGAGAACGGCGTCACATGGCTGACCGATAACGAAAGCAAGTCGCTCTACCGTTGGAAGAACAATAAAAGGCTGGATGACTACAGCCGCTTGCTATTCCCCTTCAGCGATATGTCTATACGTGCCCTGTATGTTCATGGTAGCGAGGTGTGGATAGGAGGCGAAAAAGGCATCACCATTATCGACACCAAGCAGGAGGATGCTGCGCTGAAGGAGAAGCCCCGACTGCTTTTCCGCTCTGTCATACTCGGTAGCGACAGCATTCTGTGGGGCGGTTTCGGCGAGATGCCCGAGACACTCCTTCAACTGGGAAGCGACGACCGAAACCTTCGTTTCACCTTTGCTCTCAACTATCCTCCGATGGTTGGCAAGGTGCTCTACCGCTATAAACTGAATGACGGTGAATGGAGTGCATGGGATGAGGATCATGAAGCAGAGTTCTTCAACCTGTCTCACGGCTCTTATACCGTTTATGTACAGGCCCGACTGGCTACCGGTGAGTTGTCGGAGCTTGTCAGTATGAACTTCAGCATCGCCCATCCTTTCTATTTGCGATGGTATATGCAGATATGCTATATCCTCCTGGCGTTGCTACTTCTCAGGGGCATCTTCCGCTACAGGCTGAAACGACTGAATTACGAAAAGCAGAAACTGGAGAAGATTGTCCAGGACCGTACGGCAGAGGTTGTGAAGCAGAAGGACGAGATTGAGGAGAAATCAAAGAGTCTGGAAACGGCACTCAGCGAACTGCACGAGACCCAGGGCGAGCTGATACGCCAGGAGAAGATGGCCACGGTGGGTAAGCTGACCCAGGGACTCATTGACCGCATCCTGAATCCCCTGAACTACATCAACAACTTCTCAAAGCTGTCGGAAGGATTGGTGAATGACGTCGCTGCCAACGTCGAGGACGAGAAAGACCACATGACGGCCGATAACTATGACGACACGATGGACGTGCTCGAAATGTTGCGCGGCAATCTGCAGAAAGTCAGCGAGCACGGTCAGAATACGACCCGTACGCTGAAGGCGATGGAGGAGATGCTGAAAGACCGTAGCGGCGGTATTGTGCCTATGAATCTGTTGTCTGTGTTGCGGCAGAACGAGGAAATGCTGGACACCTATTATGCTAATGACATCAGCCAATACGGCATTAAGACTGAGTTTGCGTTGCCGCAGGGTGAAGTCATGATCAACGGCAATGCCGACCAGTTGAGCAAGGTGATAATGAGTCTGCTGGGCAATGCTGTCTATGCCGTCGTGAAGAAATGCCAGCGTGAAAGCTTTGCCCCGGAGGTGTCGCTGAAGTTGACAGTCGTTGACGGAACGGTGTTTGTCGTCATACGCGATAATGGTATCGGTATCGAGGATACCATCATCGATAAGATATTTGACCCGTTCTTCACGACCAAACCTACTGGAGAGGCATCTGGTGTGGGACTCTATCTGAGTCGCGAGATTGTGCAGAATTACGGTGGAGACATACAAGTAAAATCTGTTAAGAACGAATATAGCGAGTTTACCATTACGTTGCCCGCCCTAATAGCTTAGTCTATGGAACAGGAAGTCGAGAAATTAAGAAAACAGTTGCAGAAACAGGAGAAGTTAGCCTCGTTGGGATTGTTGAGTGCAGGTATTGCGCACGAGATACAGAATCCGCTGAACTTTGTCATCAACTTCAGCAAGATGTCCGACAAACTGCTGAAGGACCTGACGGAGATTGTCGAAGACAACGAAGACAAACTCTCTGACGACGACCGCGAGGAGGTAGAGGATATCGTCGCTGACCTGCGCGAGAACCTCAACAAGATTGTTGAGCATGGTGAGCGTGCCATCAGCATCATCCAGGGTATCCTGCTCGTGTCAAGAGGCAAGGAGTCAGAATTCCTGCCTACCGACATCTGCAAGGTTGTGAAGGAATACGTGTGGCTCTCCTATCATGCCATGCGTGCCAACAACAAGCGCTTCAATATCAGCATTCACGAACAGTATGAGGCTGGTATGCCGATGATGATGGTCATTCCTCAGGATCTGAGCCGGGTTGTGCTGAATGTGATGAACAATGCCTGCTATGCCGTATGGAAACGGGCACAAACAGCAGGACCAGACTATCATCCCGAAGTGACGGTCAGCGTGAAGACAGTAGACTCTAACATCGTTATCGACATTGCCGACAATGGCGAAGGTATGACAGACGAAGTGAAACAACGCCTCTACGAGAACTTCTTCACAACGAAACCTGTAGGCCAAGGCACAGGACTGGGCATGGGTATTACCCGCGACCTTATCGAGAACAAGCATGGTGGCACCATCGCTTTCGAGTCTACGTTAGGAGAAGGGACGACATTCACCATTACCATACCCATCAAGAAATGAGGAATGAAAATGAGAATCAGATTTTTCTTGACAACCATCATCATCTGTATATCCGCCCTTTCTGCGCAAGCTCAAAATAGTTCTGTTCGTCAGGTCTACAATCTTGCAGAAAGCGAATACCACCTTGGGCGAATTGAGCAGGCTGTGTCTATCCTGAACGACAACATGGCCAATTTCCAAGGCAATATCCGGCAGAGTGCCTTCCGCCTGATGGCCCTCTGTCACCTCGGTCTTGATAATATGCAAAAAGCCGAAGAAGCTACAAGAAACCTGCTGAACGAAGATCCCTACTATACAGCCTCACCGCAAGACCCCCAGCGCTTCATCGATATGGTGGAGAACCTGAGGTCGGGGCTTTCTGCCACCATTACCACAGCCTCAAGTCAGGTGGAGAATCTCAATGAGGTGCCTGTGCCCACGACCCTTATTACCGAAGAGATGATACGGAATTCGGGCGCACGCAACCTGCAGGAGGTGCTCGCCATCTATGTGCCCAGTATGAACATCATCGACTGCAACGACGATATCAATATCAGCATGCGCGGCATCTACAGTAATGGTCAGGAGAAGATTCTCATCATGTTGAACGGACACCGCCTGAACAGTTACAGTATCAACATTGCTGCTCCCGACTTCAGCATGAGCCTCGAGAAACTGAAGCAGATTGAGGTGCTGCGCGGACCGGCATCGTCACTCTATGGCGGTGTGTCGTTGACGGCCGTTGTCAACCTCATCACGAAACAAGGTGCCGACATTGATGGCGTCAAAATGAAGGTCGGTTCCGGCACTTATGGTCAGTTCCGGGGAGACCTGCTCTTTGGCAAAAGGTACTTTGACCTCGACGTGCTGGTCTGGGGCAGTTTCTACAAAGCCAAGGGCGAAAAGAGATTTATCACCAAGGAAGAGACAGCACTACCGAATTCGTATGGCCATTCAGGCGACATTGTTATCGGTGGTATCGGCAACAAACCGTCCTACGACTACGGCATCTCTCTCAAATACAAGAATCTAAAATTCCTTTACAACACGCAGTTCTCACAGGTACAGTCACCGATGACGATGACCTATCTCTTCGCACCTTATGAGGTAGAGAATTACAAAACCTACGATGGTATCCGTCCCAGTTTCACGACGGCCTCGCATCATGCCGACGTCAGTTATGGGCAACAGTTCCATAATGTTTACCTCAAGGGAACGTTTGCCTACGACAACAGCGATATGTCTCACTATCAAGTCATCAGCGACACACAGATTCCCGGATTCGTCGATTTGCTGCCACTGCCTGAAAACTCTTCTGAAACACTCAGGGAAAAGGCAGAAGGGGGCTATTCCAGATATATGAACGGACAGGAGCATACATTCAGCGCCAAGCTGCAGGGCGACTGGAGCTATATCAATACCAAGAATCACAGGGGACTGCTGTCTGCAGGTATGGAATACAGCTATTTTGAGATGGACGACGCCCGTTATACCTTCGGCTATAACTTCAAGTCGAACCTGCCGGAGACCATCCCCGTCTCTGATTTAGGTAAAGGTCACGAGAACAGCGCCAATGCCTACCTGCAGTTGAAGCATCAGTGGAAATCGTTCATTGTCAATGCCGGCCTGCGTTTCGACTATAAATACCGCTATGACTCTACCACCATCAAGGAGTTCTCGCCGCGACTGGCACTTATCTACGTGCAGCCCAAATGGAACGTCAAGCTGAGTTATTCCAAAGCCTATATCGATGCACCCTATTATTACCGAAAATCAAATGTTTTCCTTTATGCTTTTGCGGGCCTGAAAAACTCTTCTGCCCTGTTGGACCCTGAGACGATGCACTCCTATCAGCTGACCTTTGGTGCCACGCAATGGCTGAAGGGCCTGAATTTCGAGGTAAACGCATTCTATAACAAGGCACGTAATAACATCCACATGAATCTCCTCGATTATAGTAATGATGCCAAAAGCGATATCTACGGAATAGAGATTTCCGGTAATTATGAGACGTCGCGTTTCTCTGCCTACGTGTCTTCATCGTGGCAGAAAGCTCACATGTATGAGATTTATAATGAGGATTTCGACAGTCCCCACAACACACCGGAGTTCTCTGCCAATTCCGTGCTGACATGGCGCGCCACTAAACGACTGAAACTGCATACGCGCATGGGCCATTATAGTAAGCAGCACACGCAATACTATAATATTACCAACTATGTGCTCTATTCCCAATACACTAATGCTTTGGTGGAATTGTATACAAAATATGCAGGGGATGAAATTGGTGAAGATGGATTCCCCGTCTCGATGACGCCAGAAGACAGGTTTAGAGCAAGGACTATAGGTGATATGATGGACAAGGTGACGAATAATCTCTATACTAAAAAGGATATTGACCCATATTTCCTTGTCGATGTAGGTGCCAACTACACATGGGGGAAACTGGAGTTTGCGCTGAACGTCCACAACCTGCTAAATAAGAAATATGTATTGAGTGGTGCCAGTACAGGACTCATCCCGCAAAAAGGACGGTGGTTCTTGTTTGACATTGCCTACAGATTTTGATGAACAAGCTAAAAGGGACCCAAAAGTCCCTTTTCTTGATTTAAAAAAAGCAAAAATTTGGTTTTTTTGTAAGATTTTGTAATCTCGGGTTTGCAATTTAAAGGAAAAGTTGTATCTTTGCAGACGCTTAAGAACAAAAACCACGAGAATGGAGGCTTTTTTCCGGACATATCGCTATTTAGTTGAGCATGTGAATGCTCCCGTCCGTCGTACCCTTATGGACGAGATCAACTGGAATGACCGTATGATAGGTATCAAGGGAACGCGTGGCGTCGGTAAGACGACGTTCCTGCTCCAGTATGCCAAGGAGAAGTTTGACATCAACGACCGTCAGTGTCTGTATGTCAATATGAATAACTTCTATTTCCAGGGACGCGGTATTGCTGACTTTGCCGGCGATTTCTACCACAAGGGTGGGAGAGTGCTGCTTATCGACCAGGTGTTCAAACAGACCGACTGGAGTGCTGAGCTTCGGAAGTGCTACGACCTGTACCCGGGGCTGAAGATAGTCTTCACAGGCTCCAGCGTCATGCGACTGAAAGACGAGAACCCTGAACTGAACGGTATCGTCAAGAGCTACAACCTTCGTGGATTCTCGTTCCGCGAGTTCCTCAACCTGTTGACGGGGAACAGCTTCCAGGCTTACACTTTGGATGAGATATTGTCTGACCATGAACGCATTGTGAAGCAGATTCTGCCTCATGTGTCACCTCGCCGCTATTTTCAGGATTACATTCATCATGGCTTCTACCCCTTCTTCCAGGAGCATCGCAACTACTCTGAAAACTTGTTGAAGACGATGAACATGATGACTGAGGTCGATATCCTGCTTATCAAGCAGATAGAACTGAAGTATCTCTCGAAGATTAAGAAGCTGTTCTACAAACTGGCAGAAGACGGCCCTAAGGCACCCAACGTGTCGCAGTTGGCTAACGACATTGAGACGAGTCGCGCCACGGTGATGAACTATATCAAGTATCTGACTGACGCCCGCCTGCTCAATATGATTTATCCTGTTGGCGAGTCGTTTCCCAAGAAGCCGTCAAAGGTGATGCTTCACAATTCGAACCTGCTCTATGCCATCTATCCCATACATGTCGACAAGCAGACGGCTATGGAGACCTTCTTCGTCAACTCCATGTGGAAAGATCATAAAGTCAATCAGTCGGGACATGATGCCTATTACATGATTGACGGCGTCAAGAAGTTCCGCATTTGTGATGCTGAGTCCCACAGTAAGATAAGGTATGCCTCAGACACTATTTATGCACGCTATAACACGGAAATCGGCAAGGATAACCAGATTCCCCTGTGGCTGCTCGGCTTCTTATACTGACCGCGTGCATTGTCCACAATTCGAAAACGTAAACGATTTAGCAATATTTTGCAATACCTGCTTTGCATTTCGGGATTTTCTTTGTACCTTTGCACACGTTTTAAAACAACTCATCATTTTTAGGTATTATTCAAGATAAAATTGTTATACATTTTATATTTCTAAACAACAATGGCAAAAGAAAAGAAATTTATCACCTGTGATGGTAACGAGGCTGCGGCTCACGTGAGCTATATGTTCTCGGAGGTAGCTGCTATCTACCCCATCACCCCGTCT
>ONYA01000010.1 GCA_900321965.1 uncultured Prevotellaceae bacterium | reverse complement strand
TGCTCGAACTGGCTGATACACCGCGCCAAGGATGCCATGTCGCTTTTGTTCTGTCACTTCAAGTACTTTAATCTTTTCCTTCTATTCGCCTTTTTTATTTCCACTATCATTTGACTATTATTTATGGGTGTGATATAAAGACTACTATAATCAGATGAATTCGGAGTTTATTCAGGAGATTGTTGAGCGCACTATGTCCGTGTAGTCCTTTTCCGACTTGACCTCTAGCGGGTGAGCACTCATCGTTCAGATAAAGCTTGATTTACAGTGAACTGAAAGGACATTGGAATTCATCCTTACTGACCAGCAGGAGGAAATGGAAGGCAGAGCTGAAGAGGCATTATGCCAGGGCCGGACAGGCCACGGTGACAGTGGTAGACGATGGCGTTGTCATCGCCCATGCCGAACCGCAGAGCCGCTGCGTAGTCTACGCGTCGAACGGTCAGCCGGTGGTCAGCACCGTCATCGAGGGCGACAGCCAGAAAATACGCCTGCAAAAAGGTCAGGTGTACATCCTGACCATCAACGGACGGACGCTGAAGTTCGCGCTGTAGGCAGACGTGGAGTAACGCGAACTGGCAGCAGGACGCGACTCGATGGAGGTGGGAAAGGTGGCTGTGTCCGAAATGCCCGACACTGCCACCTTCGTCAATAGGGATTCCTGCTGAATATTAAGAATAACATCTGAATATACAAAAGAAACGATGAAAGAAATAAAGTATCAGCAAAATTATCCATACTTCTGATACGCTAACCGTTCATCGCCAGACAGCAGATAGATGATTCCACAATAGGAATATCAGACATGTCTGATGGTCGCGCTTCTCTGATTATCCTACTCATACGAATCATTATTTTTTCTATCAGGGGACAAAATTACACAATTATCATCAGAAAACAGTCGAAATAACCGAAAAAAGAGGGCGCACGGTTGGTACGCCCTCTTTGTTTATATACGTGTAGTTTACTCGGTCTTACCGTTGATAGAGTAGACGTAAGCCTTCTTTGAAGAAGTCTCGTAGGTCGTCTTGTCATTCTTGGTGTACTTCGTCAGCTTACCGCAAAGGACGACCTCGTCGCCAACAGCTACCTGACCCATACCATCGGCCCAGGGCTTATTGCCAAGCCAAAAGACGCCGTAAGCCTCAAAGTCTTTGGTGAGGTCGTTGTTGAACACGCCATCCTCTGAAATCCAGAACGTGCCCGTCTGGTGCTCAGCATCGAAGGCATAGACAACCTTTGAGACCTTGCCCTTGACATAGACGTCGTCAGTAGCTGCGCCACCGTCAAGGTAAGCGAAGGCCTGAGCCACCGTAAACGGATTCTCCTTGGTTCCTGCGGCAGCAGGAGCACTACCTTTCTTGAGGCTGTAGATATAGACATTGCCCGAGAACTCCGGCGTCGTGCCATTGTAGTTCACCAGCTTACCGCAGACAACGACCTCGTCGCCGACGGCAATCTCGTTCTCAGAGACGAACTTCTTGTTGTCGAGGCTGTAGGAACGGTAACAAGTCAGAACGTTGTTCTCCGAACCATCTTCAGAGATGTTGAACGTGGCGTTGCCAAAGCTTGTAGACAGCTCCTTGATAGAAGAAATCTTACCCTTGGCGTAGTAAATCTTGCCGTCGGTCGTAGAACCGATAGCCTGACACTTGGCGATAGCCTCAGCCACGGTGAACACATCGGCAGGGTTCTCGCCGTGAGGCAGCACGTAAGCAGCCTGCTTCACGTTGTACTTGATTTCAGAAGCATTGCTGCCACTGCTGGACTTGAAGGTGATAGCACCGCTACGGCTTGCGCCCGTGTTGGGAGCGGCAGTGAACTTGAAGACAGCAGTGTCGGCAGGATTCTGCTCGAAGATGGTCTTCGTACCAGCCTTATAGCTGACATTGTCATAGCTTATCCACGACTTGGCAGCGTCATCAAGCGTGAAGTAAGCGCCACTTCCCTTGTAGGCCACCTTGACCTCAAAGACGCCACCCTCGACGCCGAACGTCGTCTCCGGCGTCAGCACCTGCAACAGCGACTTCACAATCTTCACCACGGTCACGTTGACCAGCTCGTACTGACCATTGTAGATAGACAGCGGACCCTCAACCGTAACCTGGTCGCCAACCTCGAAGCCCCAGCCATCGGCGCCATCGATAGGATTGACCTTACCCGCCTTGCCTTTCTTGTCGAGCGTACCATAGATATAAAGACCGTCCTGGTTCTTGGCCGTAGAGGCGAAGTCGTACGAGCCGTCATCGAGGAACCAGTTACCATACTCCTTACCAGCAATCTTGGTAACGCGGCCGGTGACACGGTAGTTCTTTCCTGCAGTACCGTTCATGATCTCAGAGCACTTGGCGGTAGCAGCCGTCAACTCGCCCTGACGCACCTTGATGAACTGCTTCATGCCGTCCATGTTGATGCAAATCTCAGTCTCACGACCGGCCTCGGTCTTGCCAGCCTTCAGTGTGATGACGGTCTCACCAGCAGCACCGCTGGTCTTATCGACGGTGAGCCATGTGGGGACGCCCTCGGTCTTCTCCTTGTTCAGGGTGACGGGCACAGGATAGTAGAGCTTCTTCTTCTGTCCGTCGATGGTAGCCTCAACGGAGTAGAGATTCTCGAGCTTCCAGTCGCTGGCAGCCGTCACCGTCACCGTTGCACTGTTCTCAGTCATAGGCATGGTTACAAAAGTCTTGTCGACCGTAACGCTGCCCAGGTTACCGATGGGATCGTCCTCGGCACAAGCGGTAAAGAGCAGTGCCGACAGGGCTATTCCAAAAATATTCTTTAGTTTCATACGTCTATTCCTCCTTTTATTAGTTGAAAATGTATTTGATACCAACAGAAGCATACCAGCACTGGCCGATAGCGTGGTTGTAAACCCATGTATCGGTGTTGCCATTGACAGCCTTCGGCGTAGAGAATACGGGATAGCCATCAGCATCGGTACGCTCGTACTTCAGGATACGGCCCTCGTTCAGGTCGGGATTCATGTACTTAGCCACGCCCCAAGTAGAGTTGAACAAGTTGAGGATATTCTTCACGTCGAGGCTGAGCTGCAGGTTGTGCTTGGTCTTGCCAAACTCCACCTTGAAGTCGTGCTTGTAGCCGAAGTCCAGACGGTGAACCCACGGAGAATAGACGCTGTAGCCCTCGGCATAATCACCCTGATGGTCGCTGAGGTAGTCGTCGTTGTGGACAAACTCCATAAAGCGCTGCTTGTCGCTCTCAGAAGCGAAGCGGAACTGGTTGTTAGCCACCTGGTCGTCAGTAGGAATGTAGAGCGCGTCGTATGAATAGCCGTCGCCGTTCATATCGTTGCTGAGCATATACGAATACTTGTAACCGCCACGATAGGTCTCGTAGATCAGCGAGTAGTGGTTGCCGCTCTTGTCGTTCAGCGTGGCGCTGGCCACGAAGCGGTCAGGCGTCAGGTTGGTAGCGTTGTGCAGCATAATGTTGTTCGGACCCTGATAGGTGGGGATGTAGGTGAATGCCGACTCAGCAGCAGAACCAGGCAGTGAGGTCACCTCCTTGGCAGCGCTGTGGGTATAGGCAGCCATGAGGCTCATCCATTCAAACGGCTGTGCATTCAGTTGGAGGCTGGCCTGCCAGTTGTAGCCGCGGCTGGTGTTCTCGAGGATAAATGCCTTCGTGCCCTGACGGAACGTCGTGGGATAGATGGGGCGGTTGTCGGCACCGTTCCAGCGGGCAAAGCCCTCAGCGGGCATCATGCTCCAGTCGGAGATGCAGACGTCGTTGATCATCTTATTGTAGATGAACTCTGCCGTAGCCGTGAAGGGGAACGAGACAGGAATCTGGTAGTCGACAGCAATTGACGACTTCCACACCTGCGGAAGTTTGAAGTCGGGATCGACAGCCGAGATAGAAGAGGGAACGGTACCATCCTCAGGCGTTACCGTCGTGGGGAAGATGTTCTTACCATTAGCATCCTTCATCGTGGTCAGCTTGTTGTACAGAGCGTCAATCGTAGCGTGACCGCTGCCGTCGGTCACCAGACCGCCCTTGAACTCCTCCATCGAGTAGCCCAGCTTCTCGCCGTTCTTGGCGTTCAGCTGTGCCTGATACTGCACCATACCCGAGTTGGTAGGCATGTTGGTGAAGAACACGAGGGGCAGACGGCCCATGAACAGACCGGTACCGCCACGCACCTTCAGCGACTTGTCGCCAAAGACGTCCCAAGTGAAACCTACGCGGGGCGAAGCCATAAGCGCATTGCTGGGCCATACGCCGGTATCGATATGACGGCCATTGTAGTCGATGTCGTAGATGGCTTTGTTGGTCATCAGGTCGTTGTTGTTGAAGAGCAGGGCATCGAGACGCAGGCCATAGGTCAGCTTCAGGTTGTCGAGGACGTTCCAGTCGTCCTGCAGATAGAAGCCCAGCTTGTTGTACTGCACGCGGGCAGCAGGCTCTTTCTCGCCATCGTAACCATAGGTCAGACAGACGACCTCAGGCGTTGCACCGTTGAGGAAGTCCTGCATAGAGAGGTAGCGGTAGTAGCCCGTACCATTACGCATATACTGGTTGTCGGCCATCTGGTGCTCATAGCTCAGACCGCCCATAATCTTGTGGGCACCCATATAGTAGGTGATGTCGTCCTTCACGTTCCAGACAGTGTTGTGAACGGCGTTGTTCCAGGTGAAGAGCTCGTAACCCAAGGCCATGTAGTTAGCCGTGTTGCCCGTACCGTCAAGAATGTCGATGAAGGGGAACTCGTCAGAGTTAGTACCACGGATATCGTCCTTCTTAGAATAGGTAGCGAGGAACTGGTTCGAGAGGCTCTCTGTCAGACGGCTGTTCAGGTCGATAGAGAACGAGTGAACGATGTTCTCCATAGAGTACATGGCGTTAGCGAAAGCCATCGAATACTGCGACAGACGGTTATAAGCCGAGCGCGTACCACCGTCCATTGACGAACCGTTGGTGTTGTTCCAGATGTTGTTCTTCGTATAGTTGTAACGCAGGGCGAGGTGGTGCTTGTCGGTGATGTTCCAGTCCAAGCGTGCCAGCAGCTTGTAGTTGTCCTCGTCGGCGGGGAAGTCCGTCCACGAGCCGGTGTCGTAGCCGTACTTGTCCTTGACGTGCTGCGAAACGGCAGCCATATCGGCCAGCGTCGTACGCGACAGATAGTCGTTGGCATCGTAGGAACCGTCCTCAGAGGCGCGCCAGCGGTTGACAACCGTCGGTGTCTTCACCATTTCGCCGTTGACGAAGAGGAAGAGTTTGTCCTTCAGAATCGGACCGCCGAGGGTGAAGCCGTAGGTGGTCTTCGAGTCCTTGGCACGTGCGCCGGTGATGGTCTCACGGTCGACAGCGTCGCCACGCAGGTTCTCGTTCTGGTGATAGATGTAGGCACTGCCCTTGAAGGTGTTGGTACCCGACTTCGTGATAGCGTTGACGCCACCGCCGATGAAGTCTGTCTGACGAACGTCGAAGGGCGAGATGACCACCTGCACCTCCTCGATGGCTTCAAGCGAGATGGGGTTACCACCGCCGGGGAGCTTCTCGCTCAGACCGAAGTCGTTGTTGAAGTTTGCACCATCGACAGTGAAGTTAGCCGTACGTCCGTCACGACCGGCGAAGGTCATGCCGTTACCGCCATAAGGCGACAGACGGGTAACGTCGGTGATAGCACGACTGACGGTCGGCATGGCAGTAATCTGGGCTGACGTGATGTTAGTAGAGGCACCGGTCTTCTCAGCCGTAAACTTCGAAGCCTTACCGCTAATGACAATCTCGCCCAGTTCGGTAGCGTTCTCAGAAATCCACACCGACAGGTTGTAGGTCTCACCGAGCTGGAGCACAACCCCCTTGATGGTCTTCGGCTGATAGCCGACGTAGGACGTGGTCACCTCGTAGGGACCACCCGTACGCATACCCTGAATAGAGAATCGACCACTGGCATTGGTGACTGCCGTGTAGCGTGTACCCGAAGGGGTATGAACTGCTACGACCGTTGCACCGATGACCTCCTCGCCTGTCTGCGAGTCGAAAGTCACCTTACCTGCCATGCTTGATGTCGTGATTTGCGCCATGACCGTTAACGAAAGCGTCAACAGCACGGACACCAGAAAGAGCAATCTTTTCTGCATAAACTTAAGTAATTTAAATTAATTATTTTTGCGGGCAAGCCCACTATTTGAAATTTCGCTGCAAAATTACGTAAAAAATCTGATATCTGTGTACTATTCCTTATTTTTTTGAAAAAGATTTCATTCTTCTTCATACTCGAAGTCCTCGAGGTCGTCAATATCCTCAATATCATCCGCATCAACAAACTCAATGTCCTCATCCTCGCCCTCGTCTGCCATCTCGGCAGCAAAGCGGCTCATGTCCTTGTCGCGGTGAGCAATGGACTCCGTCGTGGTGATGGCAGCCAGTTTGTTGCTGTCGGCATTCATCTCTGTCCACAGCACATCTTTCAGCTCGTCCAGGCCGAAGCCGGTGACGGCAGAGATAAAGACGACAGTAGCCCCCCCCACGGCCCCCGAGGGGGCTTCATTACCGTGTAAGACATTTGTGTCCCCCTCGGGGGACGAAGGGGGGGCTGTGTGGGTCAACTCCTCGCGCAACATCTCTATCAGTTCCTCGTCTAACAGGTCGCACTTCGTCACGGCCAATACACGGGGTTTGTCAAGCAGTTCGGGATTAAAGCGGCGCAGTTCGTCGAGGAGGATTTCATATTCATGCTTGATATCGTCGGTATCGCCCGGCACCATGAACAGCAGCAGCGAGTTACGCTCGATATGCCGCAGGAAACGGAGACCCAGTCCGCGCCCTTCGGCAGCACCTTCGATGATGCCAGGGATGTCGGCCATGACAAACGACTTGCCGTCGCGATAGCCCACAATGCCCAACGAAGGCTCCATCGTAGTAAAGGGATAGTTGGCAATCTTCGGCTTGGCGTTGGACAAGGCCGACACCAACGTCGACTTGCCGGCATTGGGGAATCCCACCAAACCGACATCAGCCAGCAATTTCAACTCTAAGATGACGGTCATCTCCTGCATCGGCTCACCCGGCTGGGCATAGCGCGGTGCCTGATTCGTGGCCGTACGGAACTGAAAATTACCCAGTCCGCCGCGACCGCCTTTCAGCAGCAGCACCTCCTGACCGTTGTAGGTGACGTCGCAGACATACTTACCCGTCTCGGCGTTGTAGACTACGGTGCCACAGGGCACGTCGATATAGATGTCCTTGCCATCGGTGCCATGACACTTGTCGCGACCACCGTTTCCGCCATGCTCGGCAAAGATGTGGCGCTCGTATTTCAAGTGCAACAGTGTCCAGTAGTTGTGGTTGCCACGCAGGTAGATGCTACCACCCTTACCGCCGTCGCCACCGTCGGGACCGCCGTTAGGGTTGTACTTCACGTGCTTGAGGTGCATCGACCCCTTACCGCCCTTGCCCGAGCGGCACAATATCTTTACGTAGTCTACGAAATTACTCTCCATAAGGCCCACCCAAGCCCTCCCCAAGGGAGGGATGTTTAGTTACAATTTCTCGACAACCTCGCAGATATCACTGAAGATGCGGTCAAGCTCACCCAGTCCGTCGATGTGATAGTGGACGCCTTCCTGCTTGTACCACTCGATAAGCGGCTGAGTCTGAGAATGATAGACGACAAGGCGCTTCTTGATAGTCTCCTCGTTATCGTCGGCACGACCACTCTGCTGACCACGCAGCAACAGGCGCTTCATCAGCTCGTCCTCGGGGACGTCCAACTCCAACATGGCAGCCACCTTATCGCCTCGCTCGCTGAGCATCTGCTTCAGAGCCTCAGCCTGCGGGATGGTACGGGGAAAACCATCGAAGATGACACCTTTGTGCTCACGGCCGAAAGCATCGTACACCGAAGCCAAGATAGACACCATCAAGTCGTCGGGGATCAGCTGTCCGTTATCAATAAACTTCTGAGCCATCTTGCCCAGTTCTGTTCCTTTTTTAATCTCGGCACGCAACACGTCGCCGGTTGAAATGTGGTTAAGGCCGTACTTTTCAATGAGCTTGTCGCTCTGGGTGCCCTTGCCAGAACCAGGAGCACCGAAAATTACAATATTCTTCATTCTTTTACTAATGTATATAAGTCTTTTAGTCCACGTCCCTGTTGGTCGTAGTCCAGTCCATAGCCTAAGATAAAGTCATTAGGAATTTCAAAAGCCACGTAGTCGAGTTTCAGGTCTTCCACCAGTTTCTCTGGTTTAAAGAAGAGGGTACACACCTTGACCGAAGCGGGATTTCGCGTACCTATCTGCTCCATCATACGCTTCATCGTCAGTCCACTCTCCACGATATCCTCGACGATGACGACGGTACGGCCGGCCAGGTCTTCGTTGATGCCGATGACCTCTTTGATCGTGCCCGTCGACGTAGTGCCCTGATAGGAAGCCAGCTTCACAAACGAGATTTCGCAGGGAATGGTCATTTCACGCATCAGATCGGCTGCAAAGATGAATGCACCGTTAAGCACGGCGAGGAACAAAGGATTCTTTCCGTCCAACTCGCGACTCATCTGCTGAGCCAGTTCACGTACCCGTTGTTTTATCTCGGACTCAGCCATCGTTGGCTCGAAAGTTTTGTCCTTAATAGTTATTCTGCTCATACCTTTACAAATTTGCTGCAAAGATACGAATAAAAAACGAAAATTTGCTTTTTTCAGTCTTTTTTATTAGAAAAATGTCCTTATTTCTTTGCCATCTGATGAATTTATCGTAACTTTGCGGTCAGAATGAAGATTTTTACGGCCGCTCAGATTCGTGAGTTAGACAATTACACCATCGAACACGAGCCCATCAAGTCAATTGATTTGATGGAGCGTGCAGCGAAGGCACTGACACGAGCCATCACCCAACGATGGCCGGTGACCGTGCCTGTCGTCACTTTTGCCGGTCCCGGAAACAACGGCGGCGACGCGCTGGCAGTCAGCAGGTTACTAACAGAGCAAGGCTATCAAGTGAAGACCTTCCTCTTCAATATCAACGGACACATATCGGCAGACTGTGCCGAGAACAAGCGGCGGCTGAACGACAACAAAAAGGCAAAAGGCTTGTTTACGGAAGTGACACAAGAGTTCGACCCGCCACAGTTAGGGAAGGGTATACTGGTTATCGACGGCCTGTTCGGTTCAGGTCTGAACAAGCCATTGAACGGCGGTTTTGCCTCGTTGGTAAAATACATCAACGCCTCACACGCCGAGGTGGTGAGCATCGACATTCCTTCGGGACTGATGACCGAAGACAACACCTACAATATCCGCGCCAACATCATCCGCGCCAATATGACGTTGACCCTTGGCCAGAAGAAGTTGTCCATGCTCTTTGCCGAGAACCAGCCATTCGTCGGCAAGCTGCAGGTGCTTGATATCGGGCTGAGCAGTGAGGGCATAGAGAAAACGGATGCCCACTACACCATGACCGAAGAAAAAGATGTCAGACAGCTGATGATGCCGCGTTCGCCCTTTGTTCACAAAGGGAATATGGGCAATGCGCTCATCATTGCCGGCAGCTACGGTATGGCCGGTGCTGCCACGATGGCTACAGAAGCCTGTCTGCGTTCAGGTGCCGGCAAAGTAACCTGTCACACCCCACGCAAGAACGTTGCCATTATACAGGCCGCTGTGCCTGAGGCCGTACTGCAGATAGACCACGAAGAGACCATCTTCTCGGAGACTGTTGACACAGAGGATTTCCAAGCCGTTGGCATAGGGCCCGGCTTAGGCACTTCCGAGCAGACGGCCGTTGCCGTCATCGCCCAACTGCGACGTACGCAATGCCCGATAGTGTGCGATGCCGATGCTATCAACGTGTTATCCAGTCATCGGGCATGGATGCAGCAACTGCCCAAAGATATCATCATGACGCCTCATCCCAAGGAGTTCGACCGCTTGGAAGGCCACTCTGCCGACAGTTTCGAACGACTATCCAAGGCACGCGACATGTCACAACGCATTAGTGCCTATATTATCCTGAAAGGTCACCACTCGGCACTCTGCTGCCCTGACGGACATATTGTGTTCAACACCACTGGCAATGCCGGTATGGCAACAGCCGGCAGCGGCGACGTGCTGACCGGCATCCTAACAGGACTGTTGGCCAGAGGCTACAGTCGTCGCGACGCCTGCATCGTGGGTATGTACCTGCACGGATTGGCTGGCGACATTGCTGCCCATGAACTGGGCGAAGAGAGTCTGATAGCCCGCGACATCATACGCTGTCTGCCAAAGGCTTTCCTCACCATGAATGTCAAACATTGAAAATAACATCCGATATGAAGCGCATATTGACAATAGCCATACTGGCACTCACACTTTCAAACGTAGAGGCACAAACCTCAACGAGCACCTATCAACCAGGTGTCACCCAAGACGGGGCAACATATTTCCTGCCCAAGACAGCCGTACACATTACCGTAAAGATTGAGAAAACCGTCTACACGCCAGGCGACTTTGCCCCCTACGCAGAGCGGTTCCTGAGACTGAACGATGTCAGCACCCAACCGTCTACCACCTACCGCATCGTCTCCATCCAGCAGACGGCCGTTGGCATCCGCGACACCACCAAGGCCTACAATGTGAAGTTCAACAACAAGACGTCGGCCATCAATGTGGCTTTGGCGGAAGACGGTGTCCTGCTGGCTCTCAACGCACAGCCCACACCGCAGAACATCCCCGTCCCCTTCAAACCAGCTCCCAAACCTGCCGCCATCAATCCGCGTCAGTTCTTGAACGAGGAGATCTTAGCTGCCGGCAGTACGGCCAAGATGGCACAGCTGACAGCTCAGGAGATTTATGACATCCGCGACAGCCGCAGCCAGCTCATCAAGGGTCAGGCCGACTTCATGCCGAAGGACGGTGAACAGATGAAAATGATGCTGAACCAGATGGATCGTCAGGATCAGGCACTGACCAGTCTCTTCGCCGGCACGACTGTACGCGACACAACAGAACGGGTCTTCATCATCGTCCCCGACGGCAACCTGAACAGAACTCTGTTCCGCTTCTCAAAGCGCTTCGGACTGGTCGACGCTGACGACCTGAGTGGTGCCCCCTACACGATCAACGTGAAAAACCAGACCCAATTGCCGGCCACCGACGCAGAACAAGCTGCCAAGAAGAAAAAGGCTGAGAACGGCTTCTACTACAATGTGCCGGGCAAGATGCAGGTAGCCATCTTCAATGGCAACAACCTCGTCAGCGAGGAAGACTTCCCCGCTGCGCAGTTCGGCAACGTCGAACTGCTGAGCGGTGATCTCTTCAACAAGCACTACGGCACACGCCTCTGGCTCAACCCCGTTACAGGCGGCATTGACAGACTGGAGGCCGAACAGCCCAAATAGCCTCTTCAGAACGACAACTCACGCCCTTGGTAGAAGTTGATGAGTGCACGCTGATAGAGCAGCTCATACAGAGCCTGCACGCGGTCTGACTCTGCTTTCAGGTAGACATTCTTCGCCTCGTTAAACTCCGTGATGTTAGCCTTGCCATTCTCGTACTTGGCCAGCATCAGGGTGAAGGCGTCGTTGCTGCTCCGTACCGTTTCTCTGGAACTGCGTTCCTTCTGTTGGGCATTCAGGGTGTTGTAGTACACCTGCTGAATCTCCTTGTAGAGCGTCTTCTTCGTATTGTCGAGGGCCAGCTGCTGGTTCTCCTGCTCGATGCGTGCATTGCGCACGTTGTTGCGAGTCTGGAAGCGATTAAAAATAGGTATATTGAGGTTCAGACCAATGTATTGCGAGAAATTATTCTTCAACTGAGTGCCAAAGGGGTCGGACTCGAATTTGCTGGTCGTATAGAAATTACTGCCAAGACCACCACTGAGGCTGAGGGTGGGCATATAGCCAGCCTGCGCAATCTTGATGCTGTGGTCGGTGGCACGAAGGCGCAGCTGCTGGGCAATGACCTCGGGCTTCATCCCGAGCGCATCGGCATAGATGACATCCGGTGAGGGAATGTCCGACAGGTTGGAAATAGCCGACGTTTCCGGCTGCACCACGGCAAAACCATCGGGCGTAGGCAGCTCCAGGAGCTGGGTCAGCGTCAGCACGGCGAGCCGCTGGTTGTTGTCAGCCTGAATGGCGGTGAAGCGGCTATTGGCTAACGAGGCCTGCTGTTGGGAAAGTTCAGCTCCGCTCGCCTTGCCATTGTCTACCAAAGCCTGCAAACGGGCTACCTGCATCGAGTCGATGACCACCTGACGGTGGGCCACGTTGGCAATCTCTATGTTGTAGAGAATCTGGACGTAGGCCTGAGCCACCTGCATACGGATGTCGTCCTTGGCTTTTTCCAGGTCGGCCGTAGCCGCCTCCAGGTTCAGCTGGTTCAGCTTAATCTGGTTGGGAATCTGGAAGCCCGTGAACAAGGGGACGCTGGTTCCCAAGGAGAACGACGTCGACGAGGTATTCGTGTTCGAATAGGTATTGTCAGCCGTGAGACCTCGGCCAAAAGAGAAGTTCTGGCCTACGGAACCGCTAAGATCGGGCAGCCGCTGGTTCTTGGCTGTCGAGAGCTGCAGCTCCTGCTGACGGCACTGGTTCTGCCGCTGCTTGATGGTAATATTATGAGTCACGGCATAGTCGCAGCACTCGCGGAGCGTCCACTGCTTCGACTGGGCCATCGTGGGCTGCGATAACATCGCAGCAAACAGAACGATCATAGAAAATTTCTTCATGGTTTACTCGTCTTTAGGGTCGTCTACAATAATCTCTGGGCCGCGAACCTTGTCCTTAGCGGTCAGGCCCTTCTTGATTTCAATATTCACGCCGTCGGAGAGACCGGTGGTGACAGCTGTGCGCTCGTAGGTTTTCTCCTTGCCTTCGCCTTTGACGATATAGACGAAGGTGGAATCGCCGCTGAACTCAATGGCACTCTCGGGAATGGTGAGCACATTGTCGGCCTTCTGCAATACAATCTCGGCATTGGCACTATAGCCGGAGCGGATCTTACCACCCTCGGAGAGCTTCACGGCAGCCTTGATTTCGAACTGGTTGGCACCGTTACTCTCGACAGCCTTCGGAGAAATATACTCTAAGGCGGCATCGAACTTCAAATCCTGCAGGGCACCAATGGTAATCTTCATAGGCATGCCGCCAACGAGCTGTCCCACCTCCGTCTCGTCGATATTACCACGGAAGATGAGGTCGTTCATGTTGGCAACGGTGGCAATCGTCGTACCGTCATTGAAGGTGTTAGAGAGGATCACCGAGTTACCCACCTTCACAGGAATGTCGAGAATGACACCGCTGATGGTAGAGCGAATCAATGTCGAGCTGGCCTTAGCGTTCGACTTCGACACGCCATCGCGCACCACCTCAAGTGCATCTTCGGCAGCGAGTTTCTCGTGCTTGGCCTGCTGCAGGGCCATCTTGCTCTTGTCGTACTCATCGGCAGAGACGAGCTGCTGGTTGAAGAGGTTCTCCTCACGCTGGAAATCGGTCTGCGCCTGCTTCAGGTTGATCTCTGCCAGACGTACACGCATCTCAGCAGAACTCAGCTGCCCCATGTCGGGAATCACCTTGACCTTGGCAATCACATCGCCAGTATTCACATAATCGCCAGCCTCTTTGTAGAGTTCAGAGATGATACCAGAGATCTGCGGCTTGACGTTGACCTCGTTGCGAGGCTCAATCTTGCCTGTGATGATGGTCGTCTTCTGGATACTGTCGAGTTTCGGGGTGAACTCGTTGTAGACGATCTCCTTGGGTTGGCTCTTCTGCCACAGGAACACGAAGGTTCCGATGAAAATCAGCGCGACAATCGCAGCGATAATCAGTTTTGAATACTTTTTCATATTGTTGTTGTTTTGTTGTTGTTGTTTTATGGGACTAATGGGACTAATGGGAGTTATAGGTCTTATAGGACTCATAGGTCTCATAGGTCCTATTAATCCCATTACCCTTATTCGTCACGCATCGCGTCAACGGGTTTGATTGACATGGCTCGGGCGGCAGGGGCAAGTCCTGCGAGGACACCCATCACCGATACCACAAGGGCCGCGAAAAGGGCCGTCCAGAAACCAATCTGGAAGTGGGCGGCGAGGATGCCGTCTTCTGTGTTAGCCAGCTCCAGCATCTGCAGGATCAGCACGCCGAAGAGGATGCCGCTCATACCCGCCACTAATGTCAATACGATACTCTCACTGATAATCTGCGACAGTATCACCTTGGGCGTGGCGCCGATGGCTCGACGGATACCTATCTCCGTGGTGCGCTCGCGGACGGTGACCATCATGATGTTCGACACACCGATGGAGCCTGCCAGCAATGTTCCTAGACCCACCAACCAAATGAGGAAGTTGACGCCCTTGAACAGGTTGTCGAGCAACTGGAAGAGCACCTCGGTGTTGAACACCATAGCGCCCTGTTCGTCTGTCGGGTCGATGGTATGGGCACGGGCAACGGTCTCGCGGATGCGGTCGGTGACTTTCGACATCACCACGCCCTTGCGGCCGGTGACGGCTATCAGGTCGACAGCGTTGCCTCGATTATAGGCCTGCTGCATGAAGGTCAGAGGCAGGGTGACACCCGTGCCGTTTTCACCACTGATGTTGACACCCTCGCTCATGTTGTAGTCAACGCCTATTATCTGATAATATATATTGTCAATGCGGATGCTCTTGCCGCAGGGGTCGCCACCACCTGGGAACAGTTCCTTATAGGTCTTCTTCTGGATGACGCACACCTTGCGGTGGTCACGGATATCTGCCTCGTCGATGTATCGGCCGTAGAACATCTTCGGCTCGTTCACGCGCTGATAGTCGGGCATAGCGCCGCTGACGCCGACAGTGGACTTGCGGTCGCCGTAGTAGGCGGTACCGCCGTTCGAGAAGAGCAGGGGCGTGACGACGTCGAGCTCAGGGACGCTGCGACGTATGCGCTCTATGTCCTTGTAGTCCATCGCCCACATACGCCCCTTGCGGAAGCCCTTGTATGCTTTGCTCGTGGGTTGCGCCCACACTAAGGCGCTATTGGTGGCGAAGCCAGCGAAATTCTGCTGGAGCAGCTCTTTCAGTCCGTTGCCGCCACCCATCAGTGCCACGAGCATGAACACACCCCAGAAGACGCCAAAGCCCGTCAGGAACGAACGCGCCTTGTTGCGTGTCAGGGTGTCGAGCACCTCGCGGTAGGAGTCTAGGTCAAGGCCCACCCCAACCCCTCCCCAAGGGAGGGACTTTCGGTTACTCTTGCTGATAATATCTTGTATTCTTTTCATCGCTTAATCATTTTAAACATCCCCTCCTTCGGAGGGGCTTGGGGAGGCCTCCTACTCTGCTCTTAATGCTTCAATAGGACGTATGCGACTGGCCTTGAAGGCGGGAATCAGTCCGGCTATCGTTCCTGCAATAATCATCACCATCGTGGCTTCGATGCAGACATCCAGTCCGACGGTAGGATCGAGGAACATCGTGGCCTTGAACAGACCCGTATCGATGGTCTCGTGGCCTATCGTAGCATCCATATACTCGTTGGCGAAGATGCCCAACAGCATACCGATGTAGCCGAAGATGGTGGTGATGATGACACTCTCGACAATAATCAGCCGCAGGATGCTCCAGGGTTTGGCGCCGATAGCCTTGCGGATGCCAAACTCATGGGTACGCTCCTTGACGGTGATGAGCATGATGTTCGACACGCCCACAATACCAGACAACAGCGTGAAGAGACCCACAATCCAAAGGGCCGTGCGGATGATGCCAATGCCCTGCTCCATCTGCAGGTTCTGCGTAAAGCGGTTCCACAGCCAGACGGCGTCCTCGTCGTCCGGATGAGCCTGATGCTCGGCGTTCAGCCGGCGGCGGTAGTCCTTCTCGAACTCTTCGTTAGCCGGCACCGTGGTCAGACCGTGGAAGGTAAACTCGATGCGGCCGGCGTCGTCGGTCTTGGCACCGAAGATGCGCTTGATGGCCGAGTAGCTGGAAAAAACGTCGGCACGTCCGTTCTCCTGTTCCTTGTAGATACCCACCACCTTGAAGGCGAAGTTCCCAACATTGACGAAGCGGCCCACCAAAGCCCCCCCTACGGCCCCCGAGGGGGCTTCGTTAGTTTTGCGAGCCAATGCTATTGTAGCCCCCTCGGGGGCAGAAGGGGGGGCTAATTCCTTCGCCTGCTTATCACTCAACACGAGCACCTTCCGGCTCTCGCGGATATCAATCTCGTTGATGAAGCGGCCATGAAGCAGCTCCACCTTGTTGATCTTCGTGTGGTTGGGATAGACGCCGCTGATGTTCGTGCTGATATACTGCTGACCGAGGCTGATGGTGGCCGATGTGTTGTATTGCGCACCCACCTCGTCAACGTTTTCAGCAAATTCCGTTTCGGTAATCTCCATGTCGCGCTCATGCAGACGGATGTCGCGGCCTTCCTTCAGTCCCTGGTAGGGCTTCGACGTCCAACCGCCAAAGACCACCATCGACGACGAGAGGAAACGGTCGCTCTGCTTCAGGTTGGCATTAATCAGGCCATTGCCCGCACCAAGCAGCACGATGAGCATGAAGATGCCCCACGCCACGGCAAATCCCGTCAGCGTCGTGCGCAGCTTGTTACGTCTGGCCGTCGACCATATTTCTGTAAATATATCACGCATAATTCTTTTTTTTCTAGATTTTCTAGATTATCTAGATTATCTAGACCATCTAGTTTTTCTAGACCATCTAGATTTTCTAGTTATTTCATTATTCCTCCGCTGCCGAAGGGCGAGGCATTGTGGTTAAGGTTTTCCTCGATCTTTCCGATGATGCCGTCCTTGATGTGTACTATCTTGTTCGTCTCGTTTGCCACACCGCTCTCGTGCGTCACCACGACAATGGTCATGCCGTCGTCCTGGTTCAGCTGCTTGAGCAACTGCATCACCTCCACAGAGGTCTTCGAGTCGAGTGCGCCTGTAGGTTCGTCGGCCAGGATAATCTGTGGACGGGTGATGAGTGCTCGGGCTATTGCCACGCGCTGACGCTGTCCTCCCGACAGTTCGTTGGGGTAATGTTCGGCCCAGTCGAGGAGGCCCAGACGCTCCAGATACTCCAGAGCCATCTGATGGCGCTTCCTCCTGGACACCCCTTGATAAAATAATGGCAACTCAACGTTTTCCACGGCAGTCTTAAACGAGATGAGATTAAACGACTGGAAGATAAAGCCTATCATACGGTTGCGGTAGTCGGCCGCCTTCGTCTCCGACAGGTTCCTGATGGGCACACCGGCCAGCTCGTATAGTCCGGAGTCGTAGTTGTCGAGGATGCCGAGGATGTTCAACAGGGTCGACTTTCCCGAACCCGAGGCACCCATGATACTCACGAACTCGCCCTTGGCAATGTCGAGGTTGATACCCTTCAATACGTGCAGCGGCTGTGCACCGTAATAGGTCTTGTTAACGTCTTGTAAATGGATCATTTTGGTTGATGGTTTGTATGTTAGACGCAAATACCGCGCTTATTGTTGCGCATCATACGCATCTTTAACATCTTCTAACGTGATGCCTAAGAGCTGCATCTGGCGGAACAGCTCTGGCAGACGCTCCTTCATGAACTCACGTTTGCGCTCCTTCAGTATCTGCTTCTTGGCACCCGGCGTCACGAAGTAGCCCAGTCCACGCTTATTATAGATAATGTTCGCGCGTGACAGCTCGTCGTATGCCTTCACCGCCGTATTCGTATTCACCTCAAGGAGCACGGCATACTCCCGGACGGACGGTATGCGGTCATCGTCCTTATACGCTCCCGACAGGATCTCGTCGCACAGACGGTCAGCCATCTGGAGGTATATCGCTTTATCATTTGTAAATATCATACGTTCAACCATTTATTGTTAATAACCTGAATGCGGGTAAACAGCTTGTAAGAAGCCCAGTAGTGGAAGACGATCAGGCCACACATCACTGAGTTAAAAACATAGAAGAAGGGGTGGAATACCTGGTTGTATGTTTCCGTCTTCTCGTCCCATGTTCCCGATATGAACTCAACATCGGGGTGAATCTTGTTCAGCAGCATTATCAACAGGATACCCACAACCACAATCGTGCCACTGGTAAACAGGAACTGCTGGCGACGGAACAGTGTACCACCCACGATATAGAGCGAATGAATATAGAACGCCCAGTTGAAGAACATCCATACCATCTGCCAATCCCCGGCAACACTATTCGGGTTATTTATCCCTTCAAATGGTATCGTGAAAGCCCAGATGATGACACGTCCTGTCAACCAGTCGATGAACACGCGGAGAGCATCTGCCACCACTATTGAAGCAATCGTCAAGAAGAACATCAGCACAAAACTGTGCAGAAAACTGACGATGTATTTCTCTAAATTGGAGACAGGCCACAACAGATAGGCTGAGCGCTTGCGCGTGTCCTTCATCTGACGGAACATCAGGCTGGCACCGATGAGCATGGCGAAGCAGAAGAAGATGGCAGCAAAGACGGAGGTCTGTTCCACAATGTGACGATAAGTGTGATACAGTTCTTCGCCCTTCCAGTTCTCTGCCAACGACTGATAGCTATTGTTTGCCACGCGGGTGAAGAACAAATTGGCCATAAACAGCACCAGCGTAAAGATGCCAAAGAGGCGAATCCAAGTGTGACGCTCTACCAGGAAGTGGCACTTCAGTGCCTGACCAAATCTATTGATATTAAATGTACTCATAATTGTCTATTCGTTTAATTCGAGGAAATCTGTGATTCAATAATTCGTGAAATTTGTGAAATTCGTGGTCCTTTTACAATACTGATTCTGTCTTTGAGGTTGTCTTGTAGTTGAACAGCAGTTCGAGGTTCACCTGCGTCTCGGCATCGCCCTCCTGACGGCGGCAGATGACGGCATTGCCCTGCAGCGTAGGTTCGGCATAGAGCACACTGTCGTCCATCTGCTGCGGCGAACGGTATTCGAAGGTGTACTGGTTCTGAATCTCCTGCATCGAGGCATTCAACAATACCGAGTGCTTGTCGAGCATCAGGATATGGTCGAGCATCTGCTCCACATCGTGTACCTGATGGGTAGAGACAACCACGGTTCGCTCTTCCGTCATGTGCCGGGCAATGACCTTGCGGAACTGCGACTTCGAGGGGATGTCCAGTCCGTTCGTCGGTTCGTCCATGAAGAGATACTTCGTGTTGGTAGCCATGGCAAAGGCGATATAGGCCTTCTTGCGCTGACCCATCGACAGCTCGTTCAGATGTACGTCGGCAGGCAGTTCGAAGTCAGCCAGACACTCTTGCAACACCTCGTCAGAGAAGTTCGGGTAGAAAGGCTTGTAGAGCTTCACATATTCCGAGAGACGGATGGCGGGCATCTCAAACTCCTCCGTCACGAAGAATATGTTGCGCAGGGTTTCGGGCTCGCGCTTTTTTGTTGCGATATCATCACAACACACAGAACCGCAAGAGGGGCGCAACAGTCCTGAGATCAGGTAGAGCAGCGTCGACTTGCCCGTTCCGTTCTTTCCTAACAGACCGTAGATACGGTTCTCCTCCAGCGTGAGGCTGAAATCGTCGAATACCAGATGCTTCGATCCGGCATACTTGAAACTGATGTGGTTTACTTGAATCATATTGCTATATTCTTAATGGTTTTTTGTTACTGTTTTAGTGTACTACTTAAATAGGACACTGCAAAAGTAACACAATTATCAATACGCTCCAAACTTTTTGGCAAAAAAATGAAGGTGGAAATGCATTTTTAACATTTCCACCTTATTATATTAAGAGAATCTCCTAAAAATTCACGCCTACGTTGGCAAAGAAGCAGCCAGTATGGGCGGTATTGAAGTCATCGTGGCTGACATTCGCCAGACCGATGTCGTAGCCCAGCTCAGCGTAGAGGTGGTCGAACTGTAGTCCGCAGCCAAGGCGCAGACCTCCGTCGAAGCGCTTGAAGGCATCGTCGGAGAACGTGCTTTGCGTCTGTCGACAATCCTTCTCCTTGATTTTGCCGCTAATGCCCGTTGCGCAGTAGACGCCAGCGAAAGGCTGGATGCTGGTCAGGCGGTCGAAGTTGTGCTGATACTTGACGAGGAACGGCACCTCCAAGTAGTTCATGCTGTAAGTGTAGGAACCGCCAGTGCCGCCCTTACCGCCTTTCTCTACATACGACAGTCCTGTCTCCAAGTAGACGGGAGTCGCCGGAGCCACCTGCAGCCCCGCCGCAAAGCCAATGCCGAGTCCCGCTTTGGGCGAATCGCCGTCCAAAAAGCGGTCGTCAGCATTGACTGTAGCCACGTCGAGTCCTATACGCAATCCGAAATACCCACCAACGGCAGAACGAGTCCGTGGGGCGTCAGCATAATAACTCCTATGGCGGGGCGGAACGGGGCGACCGTAAGGGCGCCTCACATATTGTGCCACTGAAGGCACGGCCGTCAATGCGGCCAGCATCAAAATCATCATCATTCTTTTCATCGTCGTACAGTTTTATTGGTTTGACGATGCAAAATTAGCAAAACGTCCGTCACCGTCCAAGGACTTTTTCCTAACATCAGCAACCGCTTTCCCTAAACTTCAGGGGAGAATCCCTATGCCGACGTAGTTTAGACAATAAACTTATATAGAAACAATAGGTGACACCTCTTACACCTGGCACTTAACTGGCTGTTTTTCAGCATAGTTTCCCAATGGGTTGGTAGCACCAAGTGTCGCACCTAAGGTCGCACCAACAACCGTGAAACATTTCTCTTACGGCCTCTCGTTTTTCTGAGAGGCCGTGAAATTTTTCTGAGAGGCCGTTACGTTCCCGCCCACTTCCGTGAAACATTCGATGTATGCTTGGTGCGACCTTAGGTGCGACACTTGGTGCTACCAACCCATTGGGAAACTATGCTGAAAAACAGCCAGTTAAGTGCCAGGTGTAAGAGGTGTGGGTATATAATCCTCAGAGTGGCTACACATTAGCAGATAGGCAGGTTTTCAGACTTTTTTGACTCTTTGAGATAAAAATATACAAAAAATATAGCTCGTTACTTGTTGATGCGCAGCACGGGGGCAATCTTGTTCTTGCTCTGGCAAGCGGCCATTGGGGCCGAGCTACTTGCCGGTGGCAGCTGCACCTCGAGACCTTCGGCGGTCTGGCGCGCAGGGAGCTTACCATAGCCGAGCAGGTAGACGGAGGTGATGCTCTTCTTGAAGTGGGGGTTCTTCTTGGCCAACGATTTCACCACAAGACGACCGTCCTCGGGCCAGCCCATGGCGGTAACGTAGAGATATCGCTTGGTCTGGTTGAAGCGGATGTCGTGATAATCCATGCCGTTGTACTGACCTTCGTTGAAGCCCTGGGCATTGATGGCGATGTCTTTCTCAGCCACAGGACCCTCACCGAACTTCACCCACGGACGGGTGCCAAAAATGCTCTCACCGTTCTGCGTCATCCAGGCCTCTAACTCGTCGAGGAAGGCGGCGGCCTTCTCGTCGTAGGTGCCGTCAGCACGCAGGGGGATGTTGAGCAGCAGGTTGCCGTTCTTCGATACGATATCGACGAGTTGCTTCACCATATTGGTGGCCGTGCGGTAGCCGCGCTTATAAGTGCCGGTGTTATAGTGCCAGTCGCCGATGCAGTTACACGTCTGCCAGGGGTCGGCCATGATGGCGTTAGGCGCACCGCGCTCCACGTCCCACGTCAACGCCTTCTTCTGCTCGTCGCTCAGAATCTTGCCGAAGACGACACCGCGCGGATTCTTATTATATAGGTGTGTGGCAATCTTCATTCCGCAGTCGCTCAGCGGATAGAACGGCAGGACGGTGACGTCGAAGTAGATGAGGTCGGGCTGGTAGCGGTTGATGGCATCGATGGTGCGGTCGAAGAAGTTGGTGACAAACTCCTGTGACGGCGGACAGGCACCGTTCTCCCAGCCCCACTGCGCGTGGATGCGACCGTTGTCCCACGAGCCCTGGCTCATCGGGTGGTTCTGCTGGTAGAGCATCTGCGGGTCGAGTCCTTCCCACCATTTGCCCTTGCCGTCCTCCTTCGTCAGGTTGCCGTCGTAGTAGACGCCCGCCTTGTCGCCCTTCAGGTCGTAGCGCTGCGAGGGCTCAAACCACGTCCAGGCGTGGTCGGCGTGGAACGAGATGCCCAGCGGCAAACCAGCCTTCTTGGCAGCCCGCGCCCAACCCTCGAGGATGTCCTTCTTAGGACCGATGTTCACAGAGTTCCAAGGCTGGTACTTCGAGTCCCAGAGGTCGTAGTTGTCGTGGTGGTTGCCTAAGACGAAGAAATATTGCGCGCCACAGCGCTTGTAACGCTCAACGAGTGCCTCGGGGTCCCACTTCTCGGCTTTGAACAGGGGCAGGATGTCCTTATAGCCGAACTCCGAGGGATGACCGTAGTGCTCGCGGTGGTAGTTGTACTGTCCGCCGCCCTCAAGATAGAGGCCACGAGCCATCCAGTCGCCAGAGCCCTCCACGCACTGTGCTCCCCAGTGGGCCCAGATGCCGAACTTGGCATCGCGGAACCATTCGGGCGTCTGGTGCGTCTCCAACGACTCCCATGTGGGTTCAAACTGTCCCGTCTGCATCTGCTCGTGTTCCTCGGAGACGGGAATACGGTAATTCTGTGCTGTTGCCGTCAGCGCAACGGCAGCGATAGTGGTCAATAGAATCTTTTTAGTCATAGGTTCTCGGAAAAGAAGAAGCGTGCCCACTTCGAGCACGCCTCTTAATTATCAATTTTCAATTTTCAATTAGGCCGCAGGCCGTTTAGCACTGAGCGAGCTTGCCGTCAGAACCGAGGACGTCCACAATCTTGTGGATGTACATCTTCTTCATGTTCTCACGGGCGGGCTTCAGATACTGGCGCGGGTCGAAGTGAGCCGGATTCTCAGCCAGATACTTGCGAACGGCAGCGGTCATGGCCAGACGCGAGTCTGAGTCGATGTTAATCTTGCAGACGGCGCTCTTAGAAGCCTCACGCAGCTGCTCCTCGGGGATACCGACGGCGTCGGGCAGGTTGCCACCGTACTTGTTGATGGTGTCGACCTCGTCCTGGGGAACAGAAGAAGAGCCGTGGAGCACGATGGGGAATCCGGGGAGCTTCTGCTCAATCTCGTGCAGCACGTCGAATGCCAATGGCGGCGGAACGAGCTTACCAGTCTTCGGGTCGCGGGTACACTGCTCGGGCTTGAACTTGTAAGCACCGTGGCTCGTACCGATAGAGATGGCCAGTGAGTCGCAGCCTGTACGGGTAGCGAAGTCGATAACCTCCTCGGGCTTGGTGTAGTGGCTAACCTCAGAAGCTACCTCGTCCTCAACACCGGCGAGCACACCGAGCTCGCACTCAACGGTGACGTCGTGCTGGTGAGCATACTCCACAACCTGACGCGAAATCTTGATATTCTCCTCGTAAGGCAGCGAGCTGCCGTCGTACATCACTGAAGAGAAGCCCATGTCGATGCAGTCCTTGCAAAGCTCGAAGCTGTCACCGTGGTCGAGGTGAAGCACGATTTCAGGATGCTCACAACCCAGTTCCTTGGCGTATGCCACGGCACCCTCGGCCATATAGCGGAGGATGGTAGCGTTGGCATAGTTACGGGCACCCTTAGACACCTGCATGATGACGGGTGACTTTGTCTCGACGGCAGCCTGTACGATAGCCTGCATCTGCTCCATCGTGTTGAAGTTGAAAGCGGGGATAGCATAGCCACCGGCTACTGCTCTCTTGAACATCTCGCGGGTATTCACGAGACCTAAATCCTTGTAGTTTACCATAATTAATTGTATTTTGAATATTGGGTTTTAATTTTTCGAGCGCAAAGTTACACAATTCTTTTGAAACGGAGAAAAGAAAAGCGTGCGGATTACGCAGATTTCACGGTTTTTAATTCTTTTCAGCAGTATGAGTGGAGCCCACGACGAGAAACTGCAACGCGCAGTTTGCAATTACAGTTGCTATCGGCGCTTTGCCGTGGTCGAAAAATCGGCTATGCGTATGTCGCCGGTATCGGTCTTGCGCCCTAACAGGAACTTGTCTACGAAAGCCTCCACTTCAGGATACTGGCACGCCGGCAGCTGACAATGGCCGTGACCGCCAACGATGCTCCACCCCATGCGGTCGGCAACGCCGAAGCGGCGCCACACCTCGCGGGCAGCCTTGGCAGAGACGAGCATTGACTCGTCGGCTAACCACTCATAGTCGGGATTACCCAATAGCAGCAGTGCACGCGGAAAGACCATCGCACAGAGTTCGTGCTGGTCGTAGGGCAACCGGTAGACGCTGTCGCCGTGGAAGTTCTCCTTCTGGCTCTCAAGGAACCAGTGGTAGTCGGTCTTGTCCAAGTCCTCAACGTTCTTCGCCGACTCATGGGAGGCGCGCCAGGCAGCCGCGCCGCCACCACCAGGCTCCTGAGCGACAGTCAGCGCCACGCGCTCGTCGAAGGCGCCGCAATAAAGCGCCATCTTACCGGCATACGAACAACCCGTAACACCGATATGGCGCGTGTCAATCTTCGTCACCTCCGGCCCCAGCAGCTGCAGACCGTCAATCAGGCGGCTCAGGCCCCAAGCCCACTCGCTGTAGGCTCCGTTGTCCTTCAGGTCGGGATAGAGACGGTCGAACGGGTGCTCGCCGCGCTCATGGTGCTTTCCCCACTGGCCGTAGTCGTTAACCTGCTTCTCGTGGAAGGTCATCGTGGCGATGGGGCGGTTGTCGAACAGCTGACGGGGCAGCGAGATGCGACTGGTGCCTATCATGACGGCATAGGGCGGCTGTCCCTGCTTCGGATAACGAATTTCCGAGCGCAGGGTGAGCGTCTGACCGTTGACCGTCACGTCGACAATCAGGGCGCTATCGCCATCCATACGGGCCTTGATGCTCTCCTTGCCGACGGCAGGTTTCTCGCCGATACCGTAGTGTTGTATCTGGGCGGCTATCACGCTGCGCCGTCTTGACCAGTCGGCAAACGTCTCCACACCTTTCAGCGCATCGGGCAGGCCGTACTGCACGGGCAGGTCGCCGACGGCAGGCATGGCAGGCTTAGGGAAAGAAGAGCCCGTATTTTCGACCTCATAAACCAAGGGCAGCGTGCCTGACGGCTGACGCACCACCAGCACGAAACCGCCGCGAGGCTTACAGGTGACGGTCTGCGGCAGCACCGTGGGACGAGAGAACGCCCAAGGCTCGCCGTCGGCAAAGAGCATGGCCTCGCCCCGGGGTATGAAGTCGAGCGGTGTGTTCAGCGTCTTCGCGGCATCGGTGCCGTTGATGCCTGCCACATACCAGGTGGTGCCATAGCGGCGCGCCATGACGACGCTCTCGCCGGGATAGCCCGACACTAACCGCGTCTCGTCCCATGCTGCAGGCAGGTCGCTCAGGAACTGCTGCACCTCCTTGGGCTGCGACAGATAGCTCTCAGGACGGTCGGCCAGATGCTGGAGGGCGCTCTCGTAGAGCACGGTCAGCGCCAGTTCGTGGGCGTTAGAGGTGATATGGGGATGCTGTGAGTCGCTGAACGTGCAAGGCGTGTAGTCCATCGGACCGATAACGTTGCGGGTGAAGGGAAGCGTAGCGTTATGACAGGCGGCCTTGTCGGTGAACGTCGGCACATTGTTATACCACTCGGCACCGTAGACACCTTCGGTCGACATCAGGTTAGGATAGGTGCGCTGCCAGCCACGGGGCACGGTGGCGCCGTGGAAGTTGACCAGCAGGTGGTGACGGGCGGCACTCTCCAACAGGTCGATGCAGTAGTCCATGTTGCGCTGGTTGTCGCCGCTGAAGAAGTCAATCTTCACACCGGCAACGCCTAACTTCTCCAACCACGCAAACTCGCGTTCGCGGTCTTCGGGTTTGTTCAGGCGGAACTTCGGTGTCGGTGCGCCGTCAACCCATCCGACGGAGGAGTTATACCAGATAAGTGGCTTAACGTTCTTCGACTTAGCATAGGCTACGGCGTCTTCAATAGTTTTACCGTCCTTCATACTGTCCCATTCTGCGTCAATCAGCATATAAGGCAACTGCAGGGTGTCGGCCATGTCAATGTATTTCTTAATGATGTTGTAGTCGTTGGAACCGTGGTTGTAGGCCCAGTAAATCCACGACACGACGCCGGGCTTGATCCAACTGGTGTCCTCTAACTTACAAGGCTCGCTGACGTCGGTGACCAGTGTCGATGCTACCACGTCGGCCAGCGTACCGACGATGACCACACGCCACGGTGAGTGACTGAGGTTCTCGCCCTCGTCGGGCACCACGCGGAACACCTCGCCGTCGTTATACAGCGACGATGCGCTCTGTCCGCGCTCGATGTTGGCCTCCGTCAGCAGGGCGAACACGCCGTCGCGCGGCTCTAACAGGGCCGGATAGCCCCAGCGCACGCAATTGCCTTCGGCGTCCTTATACTGGCGGCCATACGACGGTACGGCCTTCTGCTTACAGGTCGTCGACAGCGGGAAGAAGCCTTCGTAACTGTCAGCCCACTGCATCATCCAGCGCTTCATGCCCTCGGGAATGATGTAGGCGGCCTGTGCGTTGACGGGCGTCTCGTAGCGGAATGCCAGACCGTCGTTATAGAGGCGCAGCGTCATCTGCCCCACCCTATACTCGTTGGCCTCATTGGTACAGTGGCTACGCTTGCCGGCCAGCATCTGGTAGTCGGCCTTCACCTTCTTAGGCTTCTGCCGCTTCAGCGGAGCCGCCGCCTCAGCCGCCTTCATCTGCAACACCTGCTGCCCCTGATAACTGATGGCAAACCGGCCATTCTTGGCCGTCACCGATAACTTCCCATTAGGCGACACCAACTTCTGGGCGTTCGCCGTCAGAGTCAAGCCCGCCACAACGAGCCAAAGAAACAATCTTTTCATATCTGTGCGTTATTGTTTAGCGTTTGTCTTGTCGGATACTTCAACGAACTGTTCCATGTCGATAGTGGCTGAATGGCAGCCTGAAAGCAGTACGGTCATACACAGCAATTTGATGTCCCTGATTATTCTCATACGTTCATTCAATTACGGTTTTACTTCGAAATTAAGGCTCTGAAGATCCTGGTCACGCGAACTGCTGCCATAGAGAATCTGGTAGCGGCCGGGACGGGTAGAAAGCTCATCGATAGTGGAATCATAATACTCGAAGGCCTCGCCATCGAGGGTGATGGTAGCCTTTGCCGTCTGACCGGCAGCCAGCACCAATTTCTGGAAACCCCGGAGCGACTTGATGGGGGCATCGGGATCGTCGAGCGCCTTGACGTAGACCTGTACTATCTCACTACCCTCGCGGCTGCCGGTATTGGTGACAGGCACTGTAAGCGTCACCTTGCCGTCAGCCTTCATGCTCGCTCGGGAAAGTTTACCTTTCCCGTACTTAAACGTGGTATAGCTGAGACCATAGCCGAAGGCGTACTGCGGTTCGCCCGTGAAGTAGCGGTAGGTGCGGTTCTTCATCGAGTAGTCGAGGAAGTCGGGCAGGTCGTTGTTAGAGCGGTAGAACGTGACAGGCAACTTGCCACTGGGATTGTAGTCACCAAAGAGCACGTCGGCCAGCGCCTTAGCACCACCCTGACCGGGGTACCAGGCCTGAAGGAGTGCGTCGTACTGGCCCTCGACACTGCCGAAAGCAATGGCCGAACCAGAGCAGTTGACGAAGACCACAGGCTTGCCGGTGGCGTGCATCGCCTTTATCAGACGCTGCTGCACGACAGGCAGCTCGATGTCGGCCTTGTCGCCGCCCTCGCCTTCCATACGGGCAGAGATGCCGCCAATGATGATGATGACATCCATATCCTTCACTTCCTGAGCGAGGTCGTTGAACTCGACGGGCTTACGCTCGCAGATGTCGCCACGGAGCATGGCAAACTGGCCGTTGCCGTGACGATACTCGATTACGACGTCGTAGGTCTGCCCCTCCTCCACGGGGAACGACTTGTACTCTACCCTGCGTCGGAAACCGCCCCGGCCTCTGCCTGCCTGTGCCTCTTCCACCACCTGCCCGTTGACCTTGAGCGTGTAGCCGTTATCAGTGGTGAGGGTGTACTTCATATCACCCGTGAACGTCGCCTTATACCGGCCACTGACGCGGACGGAGAGCGTATCCTTGCTGACACCCTGGGCAAAGCCCCATGCGCCGAAGGTCGAGAAGTTCAGTTCATTATAGTAGCCCGTCGTGGCAGGCTCTCCGCTCAGTTCCTTGTTGTTGAAGAACTCTACGAGCACGCCCTTGCCGTCGTTGAAGTCCTGTAGGTGGTGGATGGTACTCTCACCATCGGCCAGCTCACAGGCTTTCTTGTAGAAGACGTTGGCACCAGGCACGGCATTGCGGATGCCTTCGAGCAATGAGTGTTGGTGCTCCTTGGTGGGTGTACCGCCATAGTTGCCGTTGAGCAACTCTACGTCGTCGGCATTCGGCCCGACAACAGCAATATTCTTCAGGTTCTTGGAGAGCGGGAGCACCGGCTTCAAAGCCCCTCCTTTGGAGGGGTTGGGGAGGCTTCTATTTTCCAACAGCACCATCGACTCACGGGCGGCCTGTGTAGCAAGATCGTTATGTTTCTCGCAGCTGATAGTCGCAGCCGTAATCGTCGACCACGGAAGCATTTCGGCGGGATCGAACATGCCCAACTCAAAACGGCCCATCAGCGTATAGCGCAAGTGCTTGTCCAGCTCGGCCTCGGTAATGAGTCCTTTCTTCAGTCCATCGGTCAGCGACATAAACACCTTGCCGCACTCCAGATCAGTACCGTTCAGCACGGCATCAACACTCGCCGACAGCCCGTCCTTGTGTGTCTCGTGCTGTCCGCGATTGAAGAAGTTGTTAATGGCATCGCAGTCAGTCAGCACGATGGCGTTGTAGCCCCACTTGTTACGCAGGATGTCAATCAGCAGGCGGTCGCTCGTACAGCACGGCTTACCTTCGAAACGCTGGTAGGCACACATCACCTCGCGTACATTGGCTTTCTTCACCAAAGCCTTGAAGGCCGGCAGATAGGTCTCCCAGAGGTCGCGGTTCGTAGGTTCCACATTCATGGAGTGGCGCAACGGCTCGGGACCGCTATGCACGGCGTAATGCTTAGCACAGGCATGGGTCTTGAAATACTTATCGTCGCTGCCCTGCATACCGAGCACCGTCTGCACGCCTAACACGGCATTGAGATACGGGTCCTCTCCACAGGTCTCCTGGCCACGTCCCCAACGAGGGTCACGGAAGATGTTCACATTCGGACACCAGAAGGTTAGTTCTGGATTGCCAGGATAATAGGTCACGCCCATAGGCACGTTAAACAGCTTCGGGTCGTTATGGTCGGTGCGGTTCCAGTTGGCCCGCGCCTCATCGCTCACCTGCGAGAAGACGTCGTACACTAACTGCGCATTGAAAGCCGCCGCCATACCAATGGGCTGCGGATAGACGGTATAGTCCCCCTGCCGCACACCGTGGCACGCCTCGCTCCACCAGTTGTAGGAAGGGATGCCTAAACGATCGACAGAGACCGACTTGTTCATCATCAAGCCCACCTTCTCCTCGGGTGTCAACAACGAAAGCAGGTTCTCAACGCGCTCGGCGTAAGAGAGCTGCGGGTTCTGGAAATCCCACTTAAACGCGGGGGCACTCTTCTTCTGTGCCGTGGCTGCTACAACCACAAACATTGCGCACAGGGCAATAGCGAATACCTTCTTCATAAATTTCACCATATTTATTATTTTACCTTTTCAAAACTTTCTCTACCGCCTCCTTAAAGGGGTCGAGGCCCGGGAAGCCTGTCTTCTTGAAGGTCTGCTGGCCCTGGGTATCGTAGATGGCGTAAGTGGGGATGCCCTCCGACTCGTATTTGTCGAGGAGATAATTATATTGATCTTTTGTCAAGTAGTAGTGGTCACCGTCGATGTCCTTGATCATCTCCTGCCAGGTACCGAGGGGCGAAGTGGGTGAAGTGATGTAGACAAACTGGATATTCTTGTCTTTTAATTCCTTTTTCCATGGAGCCATCATCCTATGACCAGCCTTGCAGGGGCCGCACCATGTGGCCCAGATGTCGATAAGCACGACCTTGCCTTTGTACCTGTCGAGGATGGTCTGTAGGATGTTCTCAGGGGCTACGTCGTCGAACTTCTGGAAGAAGACGCTCTGCTGGCTGGCCAGCTCGTCGGCGATGCGCTTCTGCTCGGCCTTATACTCAAGGAGGACGTTCTTGCAGTCCTCATGTTTCATCCTCTCGAGTAACATATCCATCAGGTTCGCTTGTCCTGGGTCCATGACGGATTGTATACATCTTAGCTCGTTGTTAAAGGTATTATTCTCTAAGGCTTTCTTATCGTACATACTCAATGGTGCATCCCAGAACTCCTGGCTGCATGGCGATGTAGGCTCGTTCAGGAACTTCCAAGTGTAGGCCTGTTCCTCTTCTGAAAGCGGAAGCAGGTCCTTGTTCTTCTCCATCTTCTCAAAGATATTCTCCTGAGACATGATCACCCTTCCGTCCTCGTCCACATAATAATTGCTATACTTCCATGCAAACTGGCGCGACCATTTCACGAAGTTCGACTCTGCCATCATGCACAGCAGGTCCTGAGCCGCTGTGGTGTATTTCGATTTCCTGATAGTGGCCACGCGCTGGTCGAAGATGTCCTGCAGGCACTGCAGGCGCTCCTCCTTCGTCTTGCACTCCTTGACCTTCAAGAATACCTTGTCATCATTACCGACGAGATCAACGGCTTCGTTAGCTTTTTTCGCATTCACCAGGTCCATGTTGGTCTTGGCCATGTAGCCCTTGAAGGCGAGGAACGGCTCGTTGTCGCTGCAGACCTTCATCAGTATCTCCGTCTCCTGTCCTGGGCCGATGACGATGTTACCGAAAGCCAATCCACTCACGCCGACAGTCACCTCGCGCGTCAACCGCAGGGGGACCTCTATCTTCACAGTACCATCATCGGCAAAGCGGAAGGTCTTGTCGAAACGTTCCTTCGAGCCCAACGGGACAAAGGTGCCCACAAAGAACTCCAAATCCATGCCCTTCTTGTAGCCTAACATCTTCACCTTGATGGTGGCCACACCTTTATTGATTTTAGCGGCGGGCAGCGTCTCGTCCTTGGCGTACTGCACGTTCTTCCAGTCGGCAGGCATCTCCAGCTTTTTCTTCGTCTTTGTGTCGCTGATATTCCAGAACTTGAAGTCGCGCTCGTTGTAGCTCTCCAGGAAGTCCATCTCCTTGGTGTCGAGGGGTACGGGCTTGAAATGCAGGGCCAATTGGGCAATGCCGCTTTCAGGCATCCAGAAGAGCGAGTCAGGCTGTAAGTCGCTCTCCTTCTCGTTGGTCTTAGCGCCGCTTGTGATGCCGTACTTCTTGCCGTCGGGTGTCTGCAAGAACGACTCTTTGGCAAAGCGAATCCAACTGCCGGGTCTGTAGATAGCCGTGACGTGCAACACGGTCTCCGTTGGCTTCAACTCTACCTTAGTGATGTAAAACTCGGAGTTGTAGTCTCCCATAAAGGCTGATGGGTTCTCCCATACAATGTCTTTAGCCTGTCCCGTCATAGAAACAAGGGCGAGCAATAGGGTAATAATGGTTTTTAGTTTCATGTTTGAATAATATGTACTATTTACTGTTATCGTTAAATCTGATGAAGTAAAAGGTCGCCACAGGCAGACTCTACTTCTTCGAAAATCTCGCGGCAACGCTCTTCTTTCATTTTTATTTTGGTGCCAACTGCAATCATATCTGTCAATGTGGGATTGCCTGTTCCGTTGACTGATGTGGCGTGTTCGCCATTATAGCCTTCAGTGCAGAGCGTCAGGTCGTAGGCTGGAGCAAGATGCCAAACATAACGACCTGTAGGTTCCTGACAGACTAAAAAACTAAAGTTTTTGCAATGGTCATCTTTGTTGTCCGTCAGGTAGTTGAACACCATACGGCGGAACATTTCTTCTACTTCCAGTGCACTTTGGGTAAGATAACCCGTCAAAGCCAAAAGGTTGCTGTAGTCAAGAACAGGATTTGCAAGCGACAGACAGAGCAGGCCTCCAGCAGTAGCCGTATGAATGCGTTGTCCGTTTGCATCAAGATCAAAACGTTTTGAAGCGAAATATCGTCCGTTCATCAGTTTAAAGTCTGGCACGTTGATGCCACAACGTCTTGCTACTTCATTGTAATGGTATTCTTGCTGTCCGATATCCTTTGGATTATAAGTATGACGAAATTTCACCAGCCAATGCCCTTCTTCGTCATGAAAGATAGCCTTGGGACGTGCCCCACCACTATTACCGCTATTATAGAGTAGCAATCCAGCATCCGTGTCTTGCTGTTCTTTCAAGACTTCAAGAGCCTTTTTCTGGAGGATATCTAAATCAACCGCATCATTATTTTGTTGAATATGTGTTTCTGGGTGATAGGTAAGTGCCCCCATACCACCACTCCCTACGAGGCTTAGTCTGTCAAGAGATGATAGGTTCGAGTCGTTGATACCCTCACGCATGAGGGCTTTATGGAGTAGATAGCGCCCATAACCATCAGGCATACTGTCCTCGAAAATGCCGAAGTTACCATAGAAGGGCTGTGGCTTGGCAATGAATAGCCCTTGTCGTAGAGGAAGCTCAAGGGGCGAGATGCTGAAACCATCAACCAGCCAACTCTTGTCGTATTCAAAAGCACAGAACTTGTCATCGGGTGTCAGCGATAACATACCAACAACCCGATTGTGATATTTTACAGTCAGGCGGTCTATACTTTTCATTGCTTTTTATATACTTTCTTCTTGTTGGCGTTCTTGCGGATTTGTGTCAGTTCCTCCATTGTGGCATATTTAGGAGTTGCAAACAGATTCTTGATTTCAGAGGCATAGCCTAAGGCCATTGCCAATGCTATTAGGTTCTTTAGCGAAATCAGTCCTTTCTGCTCAAACCTAACGAGATTGCTAAGGGCTACATCGGCAGATTGAGCAACTTCCTCACGAGTCAAATTCTTTTCTATACGTCTACGTCGGAAGTCCTCAGCCAGCTTGAGAGCTATATCATCTATAGTCTCCAGCGTATAGTTATCAAGAACTGACAACATATTATTAGCATCCAGGCTGTTCATCTTGCAAACTAATTAAATATTATCAGTTGCAAAGATACGAACTTTTATCTAAACCACCAAATATTATGCTGCTTATTTTTCTGTATGGGACGCATCACTGCGCCCCATACAACTCCCGGGTATATAAATATTAACCAATTCTATCTCACAATCTCTCGTGGATGGTATTCAAAAAGTTTCTGGTTGTCGCGTAGTTCTTTGATGTTGAAGGGTTGCACCTTTCCACTCCAGTTGGCACCCCACATGGCGAAAGGCTCGCCCTCAGGGACGATATAGGTGACGGTCTCTGTTTCCATCGGCCTCCACGATCGCTGTCTCTGTCAGAGAAGTTGCTTCTTGTCTCACTTCTAATAGTTATACGACAAATTCAGGGAAATATCTCGCATTTCCCTGAACTTTTTTATAAAAAAGAAAATAAAGTCGTTGGAGCCACGAATAGTGCTACTCGTGGCGGATGGCCTCGATAGGATCCATATTGGCTGCCTTCTGGGCGGGAATATAGCCGAAGAGGACGCCGATGAAAACGCAGACGAGGAACGACACGTAGACCGACCAGGCAGGAACGCTCGACGGCATTCCCATCAGGGGCAGCAGACTGCTGACGCCGCCACCGACGAGAATGCCTATCAGTCCGCCCGTGACCGATATGAGTACCGACTCTATCAGGAACTGCAACGAGATGACGGGGCCGGTAGCGCCAACGGCCATGCGCAGACCAATCTCCTTGGTGCGCTCGGTGACGGAGACGAGCATGATGTTCATAATGCCAATACCGGCGACGAGCAGCGAGAAGGCGGCGGCTACGACGAGAATCAGCGTCACGGTGTCCATCGTCGACGACATCGTCTCCATCATCTCTGCCTGCGAGCGGATGGTGAAGTCGTCGACGGCATCTTCCTTCAGCTTATGGTTATTACGAAGTATCTGCGTCAGTTCCTCGATGGCCGCGTCGCTCAGTTCCTCAGTGACGGCGGAGCAGACGATGCTCGAGAACCACGTCTGGGCGGCAATGCGCTTCATGACCGTCGTGTAGGGAGCTATCATCACATTATCCTGGTCCATGCCCCACGAGTTGTAGCCCTTAGACTTCAGCACGCCGACGATGCGCATGGGAATAGACTTGAAACGGATGGTCTTGCCGATAGGGTCGACATTGCCAAACAGCTCCTTGACGATGGTGGTGCCGACGACGACGACCTTGGCGGCTTTCTTGATGTCCTCGTCGGTGAAGCACTCGCCCTCCTCGACGTTCCACTGTTTGATGTCGAGATAGTCTGTCGATTCGCCATAGAGCGAGGTCGTGGTGTTATTGTTGCCATAGATGACCTGTCCCGAGGCTGTCACCTCTGGAGATACCTTCGTCACAAACCGCTTCTCGCGCAGGATACGCTCGTAGTCGGCCATCTTCAGCGTCTGCATGGCCGACGGGTCCTGACGCACACCGCCACGCATGTCGGCACCGGGGCGGATGGTCAGCAGGTTGGTACCCATCGTCGACAGTTCCTGCCGGATGCTCTCTTTAGAGCCTTGTCCGATAGACATCATGATGATGACGGCGGCCACACCGATGATGATACCCAGCATCGAGAGGAACGACCGCATCTTGTTGTTGGCCACAGCCCGGAGGCTCACTTTAAATAGATTTAGTATATTCATAAGCCCACCCCCAACCCCTCCCCAAGGGAGGGGCGCTTAGTTACATTTGTGGGGGATTATTCCATATTTTGTTTATACTCTTTTATTAAATAGCGAGACGTTTTCCACACCCCAGTCACTTTAAGCCCCCCTCCCTTGGGGAGGGGTTGGGGGTGGGCTTTAATCGTCTTGTGGTATCGGCAGTGCGGCCAGGGCCTCGGCAGCCGACTTGATGTTCGTATTGATGGTGTCCTCACGAATCTTGCCGTCGCGCAGGTTGATGTTGCGCGAGGAATATTCGGCAATCTCCGGGTTGTGGGTCACGAAGATAATCGTGTGACCCTGACGGTGCAACTCCTGGAAGAGCACGAGCATCTCGAACGACGTACGGGTGTCGAGGTTACCGGTAGCCTCGTCGGCCAGCAGCACGGCGGGATTGTTGACCAGTGCGCGGGCGATGGCCACACGCTGCATCTGTCCGCCCGACATCTGGTTCGACTTATGTTCCAGACGGTCGCCCAGCCCCACGGCCTGCAAAGCCTTGACGGCAGCCTCGCGGCGCTGCTGGGCGTTATATTTCGAATTGTACATCAGCGGCAGTTCGACATTCTCCACGGCGGTGGTCTTCGCCAGCAGGTTATAGTTCTGGAAGACGAAGCCTATCTTCTGATTCCTGAGGTGGGCGCGCTGCGACTTCGACATCGTACGGACGGAAATGCCGTCGAGGAAATACTCGCCAGAGGTTGGGGTGTCGAGACAGCCGAGCTGGTTGAGCAGTGTCGACTTGCCGCTACCCGACGTGCCCTGGATGGTGACGAACTCGCCCTCGTAAATCTTGAACGACACACCGCGCAGCGCCTTCACCGTCTCGGAGCCGACCTGGAAGTAGCGCTTCACGTTCTGCAGTTCGATGACTACTTTCTTGTCCATATTCTATTCTATCTTTTCACTACTAATTCCACGAATTATACGAATTATCCTGCCGGACAGGCAATTCGTTTAATTCGTATAATTCGTAGTATTACTTCTTCTGCTGTTGCTGGTTGCCGCTCTGCTGGCGGTTGTTCCTTGGACGCGGCATGAAGGGATTCTGGGCCTGCTGTCCCTGCACCTCCTCGCCACCGGAGATGGAGAAGTCTACCAACACCTCGGTGCCGGCGCTGATACCGCTGACGATTTCGGTCAGCATACCGTTCGTCGTCCCCGTCTCCACCTTGTGAGCCTTGAACACATTGCCCTCCTTCGTCCACAACTTCTGGGGAGCCTCAACGTCCTCGATGGTTTCATCCTTCTTCAGCAGGGCCTCGTTGGGCATGAAACGCAGCGCCTTGGCGGGAGCAACGAGCACGCCGTTCTTCTCAAGCGTAAAGATGGTGACGTTGGCCGTCAGACCGGGCTTCAGCTTCAGGTCGTTGTTCGGGGCAGAGATTACCACCTCGTAGGTGACGACGTTGCTCTCCGTCGTTGCCTGCTGGCGCACCTGTGTTACCTGTCCTTCAAACTTATCGTCGGGGAAGGCATCGACGGTGAACGACACGCGCTGCCCTTCCTTCACGCCACCGATGTCGGCCTCGTCGATGTCGGCAATGACGCGCATGTCGGTCAGGTCCTGGGCAATGGTGAACAGCTCAGGCGTGTTGAACGAGGCGGCCACGGTCTGCCCCTCCTCCACCGACTTCGACAGCACGACGCCGTCGATAGGACTGGTGATGGTGGCATAGCCTAAGTTCGTCTGTGCCTTCTGCACACTCTGCGTAGCCGTCACCACCTGCTCCTTGGCCTTGCGGTACGACAGCAGGGCGCTCTCATATTCGTCGGCCGAGACAAGTCCCTTGTCGTAGAGCGTCTTGTACCTATTATAATTAGACAGCTCGTAGGTGGCCGTGCTCTGTGCCGACGAGAGGTTGGCCTTGGCCGTGTTCAGCTCGCTGATGAGGTTGGTCTTGTCGAGTTCGGCAATGACCTGCCCCTTCTTGACGACAGAGTTGTAGTCTACATAGAGCTTAGAGACGATGCCCGACACCTGCGTACCCACCGTGACCGACGTCACCGGCTCGATGGTGCCCGTGGCAGTAATCGAGGTTTGGATATTGCCCTGTTCTACCTTGGCGGTCTCAAACTCTACCTTCTCTTCCTTCTTGCCGCCCGACAGCAGGAGATAAGCGACGACTGCCACGGCAACAACGCCCACGGCAATCCACAGTTTCTTGTTCTTCATCATAAATAAGACTCTCCCCCTGACCCCTCCCTGCGAAGGAGGGGAACGATAAGCTTAGGGGGTATTTTAGTTTGACATTATTTTTTTATCTGTACATTGGTAACTACTCCCCTCCCTCACAGGGAGGGGTCGGGGGTGGGTCTCGTCCCTCACAGGGAGGGGTCGGGGGTGGGTCTGCTATAGAACTTCAGCATCTGCAGGTTCAAGATGGTCATATACTTCGACTGCAGCTGGTTCTGCTTGGCCACCAGCAGCTTGTCCTTACCTGCCATCAGCTCGACGATGTTCGTCAGTCCTACATTAAACTTCTCCTGCAACAGGTCATAGCTCTGCTGCTCGCTCTCGACGGTAGCCATGGCAGCACGAAACTTCTGCTGATTCGTCGTGGCATCGAGCCAGTAGTTCTCTATCGTCTGATAGAGCTGCTTCTGCTGGTCTTGCAGAGCCAGCAGGTTGCTCTCCCTCTGGATGCGCGCCTTGTTGACATTCGTCTTCGTCTGACGCTGGTCGAAGATGGGCACGCTGACAGAGACGCCCGCCCCGGTGTTGAAGTTCGACTTCATCTGGTCGCTCCAGTCGTTGTTGGCCAGCGAGTTGGTACTGGCACTGGCACTGGCCTGCAGGCTCACCGTCGGCATACGTCCGGCCTTGGCAATGTCAATGCTCACGTCGCTGCTCTTGACGGCCATCTCGGCACTCTGTATCTCCGGGCGGGTTGCCAGTGCCTGCTCATAGACGCTCATCAGTGCAGGCACGTCGGCCAGGGCCATCTCGTTGGTCGTCATGGCGGCATCGGGAGTTGCCACGTCGAACGCCTCGTCGCCGAGAATCTCCAAGAGTTGTTTCAGCTGTAGTTTGTAGTTCTCTACCTGTGCCTGTGCCGACACGATGTTGTACTCGTCGTTGGAGCGCTGGGCCGACAGCTGGGCCAGGTCGGCCTTCGACATCTTGCCTACCTCGACCATCTCGCGACCGCGCTCCTCATTCTTCCGCGAGGTCTCCAGGCTCGCCTCGTTGACCTTCACAGCCTCCTTCAAGTAGAGTATCTGCACGTAGAGCTGCGCTATCTTCTCCTGAATGGAGTTGGCCGTCTCCTGGATTTCAAGCTCTGCCTGCTCCTCCGTCAGACGGGTCAGCTTCACCTGGTTGCGGTTACGGTTGCCGTTCCACACCGTCCATGAGGCGTTCAGACCGTAGGAGCCGTTGTAGGACGCCTTGTCAACCTTGGTGTTCACGGTGCCGTTGGTGACGGTCGTGATGCCGGAGTCCTGCCACGGACGGTAGCCGAGGTTGTGGCTCGTCGACGCATTGAGCGAGGGCAGCAGAGCCGCCTTCGACTGGCTGACGTCCTCCTTGGCCGACAGCTGTTGCAGCTTGGCCCGCTGCAGCGTGATGTTATGCTGCATGGCATAGTCAATACACTCCTGCAGCGTCCATAGTTTAGTTTGGGCCGACACTGATGCCGTCAGCATCAGCGTCAACGCCCCCGTCAAAAATTTCTTCATCTTTTATTCTACGATTTTCACTTTGCAAAAATACAAAGAATCGGTGATTTACCGAAATCTGCTAACAAAAATAAACATTTATTTTACGTCATTTTTTGGTTTTTCGGAAAACAAACGTTAAATTTGCGGCCAAATTATTAAGACGGAAAATACAAAAGAGCAGAAAACCACTAAGATATGAATACAGAACGGAATCCAGAACTGCGCACGGCGTGGGAGTTTGTCGAAAACACAGGACGCAGCATCTTCCTGACAGGCAAGGCCGGAACGGGCAAGACCACGTTCCTGAAGACCATCGTCGAACGGTCGCGCAAGCGGCCTATCGTAGTGGCCCCCACCGGTGTGGCCGCCATCAATGCCGGCGGCGTCACCATCCATTCGTTCTTCCAGTTGCCGCTGTCGCCCTACGTGCCGGGAGCGAAGACCGAGCAGCGCTTCGACTTCAGCAAGCAGAAGCGGCAGATTATCGCCTCCATCGACCTGCTGATTATCGACGAGATATCAATGGTGCGCGCCGACCTGCTGGACGCTATCGACAACGTGCTGCGCCAATATCGCGACCACTACAGTCCCTTTGGCGGCGTGCAGCTGCTGATGATTGGCGACCTGGCACAGCTGACGCCCGTCGTCACTCCCGAAGACGAGCGGCTGCTGAAGCCTTATTACGACACGCCCTATTTCTTCGGCTCGAAGGCTCTCAGCCAGACAGACTACGTCACCATCCAGCTCGAAAAGGTCTACCGTCAACAAGACGATACGTTCCTGGCCATCCTCAACGACATCCGTCAGGGGCATCCCTCGGCAGAGACACTGGCCAAGCTCAACAGCAGGGTCATCACGCCACTCACCCTCAAGGCGCAGGGGGACGGCTCTTCTTACATCCACCTGACCACCCACAACCAGATGGCCAACAATTACAACGACTCGGAGCTGCAACGGCTTACGGGCAAGGTCTTCTGGTATAAGGCTGTCGTCGACGGGACTTTCCCGGAATACAGCTATCCCACGGCAGAGACGCTGGTGCTGAAGGTCGGTGCCCAGGTGATGTTTATCAAGAACGACCCCACAGGCCGTCACCGCTATTATAATGGGCGCATTGGACGTGTCACCTACCTCGACGAGAAGAAGGTCCTGGTACTCTGCGAAGGCGACGAACAGGCCATCGAGGTAGAGCCGCTGGAATGGGAGAATGCACGCTATTCGCTGAACCCTGAGACCCGCGAGATTGTTGCCGACGTGCAGGGCACCTTCCATCAGCTGCCCCTGCGCTTAGCCTGGGCTATCACTATCCACAAGAGTCAGGGACTGACCTTCGACCACGCAATGATTGATGCCAATATGTCGTTTGCCCCGGGCCAGGTGTACGTCGCCCTGAGCCGCTGCCGTACGCTCGAAGGACTGATGCTGGCCGCCCCTATAGAAGCGCGAGCCGTCATCAACGACGAGCGCGTCGACGGCTACATTGCCCATCAGGAGGAGGCGGCCCGCCAGAGTATTGCCCAACTGCCGACACTGCGGCAGGAGTACGAACGGCAGCTGCTCCTGCAGCTGTTCAACTTCCGTTCGCTGTTCAATGCCGAAGACGCGATGTTGCGCCTGATGGCCGAGTACTTCCTGCGCAGTCACGCCGACCTGATGCAGCTCCACAACCAGACTTACGCGGGACTGAACCAGCAGGTGCTGAACGTGGCGGCCAAATGGACGGAGCGTATCAGCCAGATGCCTATCGAAGCATTGCACGATGCGGCTTTCCTCGACCGTGTGAAGCGCAGTGCCGGCTATTTTGCACAGACCATCGACGCACTGTTGGTCAAGCCCATACAGCTGTCTGCCGACATCAAGTCGAACAACAAGCGGGCACAGAACAGGTTGAGCGACCTTCTGCCCGAACTGCGCCAGCAGTGGTATCTGCACACCACGCTGCTACGGCATATAGCCGACGAGGGCTTTACGGTGGAGGGTTATCTCAAGCACCGCCAGATGGCCATGCTCGAAGCCGCCGACGACCAGAAGCTACGCCGCGCCCTGAAGCCGCAGAAGCCGCCAAAGGAGAAAACCACCGAGGTGACGCTGCGCCTGTTCAACCAGGGCATGACGCCCGTTCAGATAGCTGTCGAGCGCAGCCTCAGCCCTAACACCATCTTCAGCCATCTCGCCGAACTGGTCGGCGAGGGCAAGGTCGATGTCACCCGCGTCGTATCGCCCGAACACCGCGAAGCCATCGAGCAAGCCGTTGCCAAAGTAGGCGCCGATGGCGGTCTCTCCGCCATCAAAACCCTCTGTCCGCCCGACGTGCAATGGGAAGAATTACGCCTCGTGCTGGCGTCGCGGTAGCCGACTCTGACTTTTTGTCATTTAAAGATAAGGATTCCATCTCGGTCAATTTGATGAATTAAGTAGTTGTCCATGTTCTTATGGATGCGCAGGACATCAACCTTGCAATTCAATAGTTCTTCAAGATATATTTTCAGCCCAGAACGCCTAAAAAGGCGCTTCTCTCAAAAGATACTCTCTACGTTTGTCTGTCTGCGGCCAAGCTTAAGAGACGTTTCGAATTCTTAGTTGTCTATTGCGCTGTTGTTATTGTTTCTCAGAAGAGTTTGCAGCAGCCTGCCTTGCAAGCCGCTGTTCTCGTAAGAGCCTCAATCTTCTCAGGGCCTCCTCACGTGGAAGGGGATGCTCTTTCCAGTATGCAAGTTGTGCTCTCATTTCGGCATTCACCTTCTTGTGATAATCGTTCAATATTACCTCCATTTCTATTTCACAAACTTCACAATGCAGTCAATACAGATCGGTTTCTCCGTAATCTTATCAATGAACACATTAGCCGGATGCATATCTTCGAGAGCCAAACGATCTGAAATGTAATTTACGCCTTGTCCATTCCAGTTGTCACGAAAGCCCTTGGCCATCACCATTTCATCGATTTCTTCCTTTGTAGCCAATCGCTCACAGTTCACGTATGGTTGGGTAAGCACTATGCGCATAAGTCCATCGCTATCGCGAGTGAACCCAATTACCTTCATCTCTGTTTCAGGGAAAAGACAATTATGTAACACAATAGCATCAAGAGCCTTTTGCCAAGTAGAATAGATAGATGTACGCTCTTTCACCACAGATATATCACCTTCATGATAATATACCTTCGCCTCTGCACCCTGTGCTATCATAGGTCCAAACTTAGCGGTGAGAATTTGCTCAGAATTATCCTCCCATAGCTTTGCAGCTTTAGCCCACTGTTCTATAAGCTTTTCTTGTAGTTCGTCTATTTCCCAGTTTGCTGGGCTTCTTTGGCAGCTTTCAACATTGCTACCTGCTGTAATGCTTGCTGTCGCGTAGCATGCGATGATGGACGCCCCAATGAGAGGCGCACCTCCCTTGCAGAGTCCTGCATGCTCTGATAGATTGAATCTAGAAAAATCTTCTCTCCCATGTTGTATTTCTTTTATGTAGTTATCAATCTCTTGTAATGTCAGAGCGGTAAAGCCCTCTTTGGCAATCATTTTGAATATTAGTTCTATTCTCTCCATTCATTGAGCCATTTTGAGTTTAACGCTGCAAATTTACAAAGTCTTTTTGGTTTTTCCAAGAAATCAAGTGATTATTTCGCAGCCGTCATCTTTTCGTAGAGTTTAAACAGACATTCCAGTCGGGCTTCGTCTGAGGCGAAGGGGTAGCCTGGGTAGCAGCTTTCCACGATGTCGTCGAGTCGTGCATGGGCCTCACGCAAATCCTGTGGCATCTTATCTGGGTCGTAGAGCTCTGCCAAAGTCTTTTCAGGATAATACTCGCGAGTTATCAGCACTTTCTCTGTCCCCCCGACGTGCAATGGGAAGAATTACGCCTCGTGCTGGCCTCACTGTAGCAGGCTCTGATGCGAGTAATAACCATTCATGCCCTACGACTTCAGATACTCCTCAACCGTGATGACGGTACTGTAGCCGCCCACCTGTTGCTCGCCTGCGTGTTTGTCAACTCCCGCGTATGAAAGGCTGGAGTCCTCATAGCGCTTGAACTTATAGACGGCATCGTTCATCAGCGCCTCGTTGAAGACGTTCAGACTGACCAGCAGGGAAAAGTCCTGCTTGGTAAGTCCTGTTACGCGCTCAAACAATTTGGGTTCTAATTGCAGGATGACATCTTTCAAGGAGTACTCCCGATAGTCTGTCAGATACATGAATATAGGAATACGCGTGGCAAACTTCATCAGTTTCTCCTGTATCTGTCGGCGCTTGCTCTTAATTTCCTTCTCGGCGTCAGAGAGTTCTTTTTTCTCCTTTTTGGTAAGACCCTCTTCGCGTTCCTTCCGCTTTTTCTTGATGGCATCGGTCTTGTTGATGATGGTCTCAATGTCCTGGTTCAGCGAGCGGAAACCCTCAATCTTCATCAGAGCAGCCATAGCATCCTGATTGTTCATCAATCGCTGAAGCGTGAAGTTGTCAACATTCACCAGCAGTGCACTCTCCCAGCGGCGCGCCAGAAGCGTGGCCGACGTGTTGTTCATGGCCATGTCCAGCACGTCGCTGGCTGACAGAGCCTTCATCACGCCGTTCTCATAACAGAGCACAGGCAGGAACTTGATGAAGTCGTCCACGCACTTCTCCGGGTTCCCCTCCTCCACGTTCAGCTGGCAGGAGTAGTCGGCCACCTTCCGCAGGGCACGGTTAGGCGAGAAGTCGAACACGTAGCACACCTTCTTCAGTATCTCCACTTGGTTGGGATGCAAGCCGTCGCAGTTAGTAATCGTCCACGGCGACTGCACCCGGAAAGCCGACTGGAAATAGGTTTCTGGCGACGACGTGTCACGTAGCATGAAGATGCCCGTCCAGGGGCGGACGGTGACACCCGTCGTCAGTTTGCCGCAGGTCAGCGTGATGGTCTTGCAATGCAGCGGGTCAGGGTGCGACATAGCTTTCTCTACTGGAGGCAATGCCTGCTGGCCGATGCCGGCCTTTGTTCCGGCACAGACAATGAGCCGATAGTCGTGATAGAAGGTGTTCTGCAGTTCCGTCAGCAGGTTGCGCATGGCGAAGCATGAGGCCACGTTTGGCAGGAACCAAAGCGTATGGTTCATGTTCGAATAGAGGTCGCCGTTGAGGAAAGGCAAAGGGGGCTTTCGGTTTCCTGCCTTTAGGTCGTTCACAGAGGTGGGCAGATATTGCCCGCGTAGCATGTCGAGCCACTTCTGTACCTCATCATGATGCTTGAACACGGCTTCTTCGCCTTTGCCCTCAGCCTCAAAGAATGAGTTCAGGTCAAACTCATCAAACTCCCCCTCTTCAGCCACTCTTGATATTTCCGCCGGCAGCTGATAGGTCAGCAGCACCATCTTCGGCAGCGAGGCGTAGGGATTGCCTGGCTTGTCGCCCCAGTCCTCCTTTGCCCGCTGCTCGTCAGAGTAAGTCCAGTTGTAAATCTGTTCCTCAATGAACTCTCCTGACGCAATGGCGCGGAAGGGCGTCCCCGACAAATAGAGATAATGATTAGCGGTAATAGGAATCAGGTCTTCATCGAAGTAGTCGGGATTCTCAATCTCGCTGCCCAGGTCCTCGCTCACGCCAATCAACTCCTTTGCGTTCTCACGCCAGGCGCCGTAGTGGTATTCGTCGAGCACGATGCAGTCCCAGTTGAACGCCCGCGCCCATTCGTGCTTCAGTTTCATGCCGCCATTAGCCGTATTCTTGCCGAGAAAGTCCTGGAACGAGCCAAACACCACCATCGGTTTCGACTGGTCGGCATGCTCAAACTGATAATCAATCGACACCTCCTGACTACGGGCAATGAACTGCCATCCGTCAAAATCTACATGCGTCATCAGGTCCTCTTCCCACGCATGAGCCACGGCCGGCTTGAACGTCAGCACCAGCATGCGCCGCCAACCCATCCTCAGCGCCAATTGATAAGTAGTAAATGTCTTACCGAAGCGCATCTTGCAGTTCCACAGGAAGTGAGGGACGCGGCCGGCTTCCGACTTGTAGCTGTCGAAGTAGGCGGCCGTCTTGTCAACCGCCCGTTTTTGCTCTGGGCGTATGCCGAAAGTCTTGTCACGGTTCCATGCCACATCCATCCGTTCCCTGACGGCTACGATGGCAGCCCTGACCTGCTGGGGCGTGCAGCGATACCACTCGCCTTCAATGTTCTGGCACCCCATCTTGACCAACATCCGATGGACGTCGTGGTCCATAAATGCCGTACCGTCCTGTCGCATGGCCGACTCTTCTACCAATATGCGGTACGGAGGCTCGCCAGGCCGAACGATGTTATACTGCTGGCGCACACGTTCCTGCACACCAATAGTGGTATAGCCCACCTTCAGGATGCCCTTTAGATTGGGGTCGTATTTATCCTCGTAAGCATAAATTATCGGAGCCGACTCCGACTTCCGTGGGAAATAATTCTGTGTTGTTGCCATAACTTGATCGTTTTGTTATGGCGCTCAATGTTCAAGTCTGACTGGAATTACTGTAATGAGGTGAAAGACTGCGGTAGATGTCGTAACCGCCGGTATCGGATGGATAAATGATAGTATCTATGAAGTACACATACCCGTCATCTCCAATCAGAACATTGCCATCAACGGCATCAAAGATGTCATGCTGCCCGTTGGTGTAGTATTCTCCATTGTCTTCAGGGTAGAAACCTAAACGAATGAACTCATCGTGAATCTCCTGCGTAGTAGCAAGACGAACTGAATGTACGAACCTTTGTACTAAAACAGCACATATTTTTCCATCACTGTTCTCGCCAAAACCTATCATACGATAAGCACAATCAGGGAAATACTTGTTGTGTGCCTTGATGCGTTCAAAGAAAGAAGAGAGGTTGTCATCAGAATAACGAAAATCGTTTAGCTTAATGATTTCGTTGCCATTAGTTGATAAATATGTCTCATTCTCTGACCCTCGGTCAAAGAAATCACCAAACAGATCGCGATCTTCAAACCAACAGCCCTGCTCCTGTGCCCATTTCTTGAGCCTTACCAGTTGGACTGACTTGCAAGCCGTTGTTCCCGCAAGAGCCTCAATCTCCTCAAGGACTCGCTGCGCGACAGCGGATGCGCTTTCCAATAAGCCATACTCGCCAACTTTTCTGCATTCACCTTCTTGTGGTATTCGTTCAGAATTATCTCCATCCATTACAGTCTTTATACGTTTGCGATGCAAAGATACGAAGTATTTCCTAAACTTCCAAAATTTCCAATCAAAACTTTTCAAAGAGCGCCGTTGTTATTGTTTTCTTTTTTACTCCATTGGGCGAATCATCGACTCGATGAACTGGATTTCCTCGTCCGTCAGTCCGTACTTCTTATATAGCTCCTCGTCCGTCCAAGGTTTCGAGAAGTCTTGGAGGGGAACGAACATGTAACTACCTCTAGATATATTTTGAGTATTCTTCACCAAAGACATCATGAACCTAAAGAACCTTGTTTTTATATATGATATTAAATTCACCGCTTGTTCTCTAGAAGAAACTGCTTTTATTACAAGATATGTTTCTGTACAAACGGAGTTTGGCTCTGATATAATTGGAGTGCTAACTATTGAATGAGGATATTCATCACCTCCAGGGCTTGCTTTAGATACAATAACTTTGTATTGATTAACTAATTGGTTGTTATTTGTAATTTTATCTATAGAAACATAACCATTATCGCCAAATCTGTAAAGTCTGATATAGTTTCTTTCGTCCTTATGAAGCACAAACTGGGTAAAATTAGATCGCATACCAAAGGGTCTGCTGACACTTACAAAATGATTGAGTGTTTGTTCTTTGAAATTCTGAACTTTATGTAGAATTGATATGGATTGATTATATCGAATTAAGATTGGGCAATCTTTCTCTTTCAAGTATCTTACGGCTTCGTTTTTTTCTCCCTTAATGAAATTGGTTATTTTGCACTTTCCATGATAGTCTCTGTCCCACAAGAAATAGCAAATACCACCGCGAATGTTTAAGCCAGGAAAGCAATCATTGGTTTCAGGGAAGTCACATAATGCTTTTATGCGCATATCATTAATCATTTCGTCTCTGAAATCATCAAGTCCACGCCCTCCTGAGTACCAACGTGCAGGAATTATCATTATCATATGATGAGGAGACAGTTTCTTTGCTTGGGTAACAAACTTATTATATAGAGGAATTGCAGCAGAATCTCTTCCTCCTCCGTCTTCTAATTGGTACGGCGGATTGCCGATAATTACATCGAAAGTCATATTATTATATAATGTATTAGGATTGTCTGTGTGAATAAACTCGTAAGCATGGGACTCCAAATCGTCGCCTCGGTCATAGACCTCTTGGCTGGCACCGCAATACTGGCACTTGCCTTGCACCCATGTATGTCGGATGTCGCGATAGCGGATGTTACCATCCTCGTCGTCGAACTGCGAGATGCTGTATTTGCCGCTGGCATTCTTCGAGCAATAGAGACTACGGCGGCTCATCAACGATGTCAGACGGGTGATGGCGATGCCATAAAGCTGATGGTGCATGATGTGGTCGATGCGTTCTTGCAGGTCGGGAATCTTGTCGGCCAAGCCCTCAATCAGCCGTTTGGCAATCTCTCGCAGAAAAACGCCACTCTTTGTACAAGGGTCAAGGAACTTCGTGTTGGGACTGCGAAATAGTTCCTGCGGCAGCATGTCGAGCATCTGATTGGCTAACTGCGGTGGTGTGAACACCTCGTCGTTGCTAAGGTTAGCAAGACATGACAACACGTCGGGGTTGTAATTCAAATGATTATTCATAGTCGGGCAGTTTTAGGTAGTCGGTCAAAGGGTATTCCCGTTTGGGCAGGTGGACAAAGGTTGGCTCACCCGTGTCAGCAAAGAGCAGGCCCTCCTCGCCAGCCTTTGGTTTGTCGTACTCCACATTCTTCAGCAGTTCCGACAGTTCAAAGTCGCGCCGCTTCACCTTGCCGTTGGTGCCAATGAACGTCCATTCGCAGAAGGTGATAGGCTCTCCGTTGTTCTGAAGCATGGTGAGCGCATCGCCACAAAGGATGTTCTTGCGCAGCAGGAAACGGATGCATCGCTCCAATTCCGGCGAGGCATCCACATGCTGATGCTCCCGGTAGGTTTCAAGATACTGATTCATCAGGCGCTGGCGGCAAGCCTCCACATTGTCGGGCAGCAACTCTACGCCATACATCGAGCTGACGGCCACTGCCGAAGCCTGGTCGTATTCAAAGCGGTTTCGACTGTATTGCCGCCGCACCGTCTCCATCTTCCTGCTCAGTATTTCTACGAGGAAGTTTCCATTGCCACAGGCAGGCTCCAGGAATCGGGAGTCAATACGCTCCGTCTCTTCCTTCACCAAGTCGAGCATCGCGTTCACCTCCCTCTTGGCGGTATACACCTCGCCATGGTCGGCCACGCGTTGCCGTGACACTACCTGCCTCTCTTGCTTATCGTCCGTTACGTTCATAATTGGTCGGATTTTTACGTGAAACGATATCAAAGTGCAGATACAAAGAAAGTGTACCACGTTCACATTTATGCTTCACCCAAGGTATCCGACCAAAGAGACCTGTAACAGGAACATAAAGGAACGGGCACACCTTATGTAAAGGTGTATCCCGATTCCACGAAGCCCTGTTACAATTCTGGTCGGAATTTTTGGATGAGCTTCTATAGAATATAGATACAACTATCTATTCACCCACTAAAGTCGCGCCGACACCTCCTCTGAGGCATACGCCAGCGTTCAGGGGACAAAGTTAGTAAAAAGAATTGGAGCAAACAAGAAAAAGGGAAAGAAAATGCAAACAGAGCCTTTAACCGTCGACAATATCCCGTGAACAATCATGAGTTCAATCGAATGGCTGAACGCTCACTTACACTAAGAATTATACGAAATAGGGTGTCAGGGTGACAGAACGCCGATGTACAGGGCTTGTGCACCCTTTTTCAAGGGTGACAAGGGTGACAGGAGGGTGTCAGGTGTTGACGCACACAGCACAAAAACGGGTGAAAGCAGGTGCTTTTACTACCACCTCGTCCGATGGCGATAACGGCGCGAGACGAAGATGCCGCGTTTACGGCTTTTGAATTCTCGAGAGAATTCGGGGCTTTAGAACCGATAAAGCAAACGTTTGCTACCGATAAAGCCTTAAATTCTCTCGAGAATTCGGTACTATACTTGAATCTTGTCTTTACTCCAAGCCACTCTTTGTCCGGGTTTGGACACCTGTCACCCTCCTGTCACCCTTGTCACCCTTGAAAAAGGGTGCATATGCCCTGTACATCGGTGTTCTGTCACCCTGACACCCTTAAACGCAAAATTCCTTGTATAGAAAAAGCGAGAGGGGACGCCGCGAACGACATCCCCTCCCAGTATTCAACTTACAATCACGGTCGTGATTAGTTCTTGGCGGGATGTATCATCTTCCAGACAGCAGCAGCCAGAGCACCACCAACGAAGGGACCGACGATGAAAATCCAAAGGTTGGTGAGAGCGGTGCCTCCCTGGAAGACGGCGGGAGCGATGGAACGGGCGGGGTTCACCGACGTACCCGTATAACGGATGCAGACGAGGTGGACTAACACCAGACTCAGACCGATGGCCAGACCGGCGAAGTTGTTGGTGGCACCGTTGGTCTTCGACGTAGCACCCAGCACGACGAGCACGAAGACGCAGGTGAAGATAATCTCAGCCAGCAAACCACCGAGGACGGTGACATTGGCCTGCAGGTCGTTGGCACCCGTACCCTCCAGTCCGGGAACGTTTGCCGTCAGCAGGGCCAGCAGGGCCGAGCCGATGAAGGCACCGATGACCTGGAACAGCATATACATGCCGCAATCCTTGGCGTCCATACGTCCGGTGAGGAAGCAGCCCAGGGTGATGGCCGGGTTGATGTGGCAACCGGAGATGCCGCCAATGGTGTAGGCCATGGCGACGACAGCCAGACCGAAGGCGAAAGCCGTGCCGACGACGGCGGGAATGTTGTTAACAGGGTCACAACCCAGGCTCACGGCGACGCCGCAGCCCATCAGTACGAGCACCATCGTGCCCACCATTTCTGCTAAATACTTTTTCATAGTCGTTAATGTTTTAATGTTTAATCTTTAATGTTTAATGTTTAATCTTTAATGTTTAATGTTTTTAGTTTATTTCCGCCTGCAAAAATAATAAAAAAAACAATACGCTCCAAACTTTTGGGCATAAAAAAGGGGCTTCGCTAAGCCCCAACCTTTGTTAACCTTAAATCTAATACTATGAAAAACACGCTGCAAAGGTAGCACATTTCTTATATATATGCAACTTTTCGCCCTATCAATAAGTGTAAATACTACGTTTTATTGATTTAAATCAAAAAGCAACTCTCTCTGCATCAACGTATTCGCCGTTTTTGCCGCGATTTCAATAATTATTTGTATTTTTGCATACGTATGGAACAAACGAATCAATATGTAAAACAATTTCCCGAACTTTTCGAGGGGAAAAAAGTCATGTACGTCCACGGATTTGCCTCCAGTGGCCAGTCAGGAACGGTGAAGCGCCTGCGCACGGTGTTTCCCCATGCGACGGTGATGGCCCCCGACCTGCCCGTACAGCCACAAGATGCCATCAGTCTGCTGCGCGAGCTGTGCGACAAGGAGCGCCCCGACCTGATTATCGGCACGTCGATGGGCGGTATGTACACCGAGCAGCTGCGCGGCTTCGACCGCATCTGCGTGAACCCGGCCCTCTGCATTGCCGAGACGATGCAGGCTCACGGCATGACGGGCACGCAGACATTTCAGAACCCGCGCCAGGACGGCGTACAGACGTTCTATGTTGACAAGGCGATGGTGAAAGCCTACCGCGAGGTATCGGAACAGCGGTTCGAGGGTCTGGACGACGAAGACCGCCAGCGCGTCTACGGCCTGTTTGGCGACCGCGACGAGCTGGTAGACACCTTCACCCTGTTCCATGAGCACTATCCCTACGCTTGCCACTTCCACGGTGAGCACCGCATGGACGACCGTTCGTTCATGCACGCCGTCGTGCCTGTCATCCGCTGGATTGACGACCGGCAGGAGCATCGGCAGCGTCCTATCGTGTATATCGGTGTAGAGACGCTGATGGACAGCTACGGCAAACCGGCCAGCAGCAGTCAGAAAGCCGTCAGGCAGCTGATAGAACAATACGACGTGTACTTTGTTGGCGAAGCTGACAGCACGGCGTGGCTCGAAGAGCACATCAACGTGCCTGCCTGGCAGCATACCATCTACACCCCGCGCCGCGACCTGCTCTACGGCGACTATCTCATCAGCCGACAAAAAGAGGGTGACACGATGGCCACCCTCCTGGAGTTTGGTTCCGATACTTTCAAGACGTGGGAGGACGTGATAGAATACTTCTCACGACTCGGCGGGCAGTAAGACGACGCCGAGCTGCTTCTTGCCGTCCATCATGATTTTCAGCGGACGGGGGAAGCGCACGTGGCGCACGTACTCCGTCTCTTCGACGGCGGGCAGCTGGTCGAGCACGTCCTGCCTGAAAAGGCCGGAGCCATTGCCGGTATCGATGGTGAAGTAACCCACGCCGAACGACGTGAGGTTCTGGAAGAAATGGGTACCCTGCGAGGGGTCGACGTGATAGTTCTTCAGGGTCGTCTCGACGATGACACGGGCAGCGGAGATATGGGGCCACTTCACGGGAATGCCTAACCAGTAATCGCTGGAGCCCCAACGGCCAGGACCGACAAGGACGTAGTTAGCCCCCCCTACTGCCCCCGAGGGGGCTTCGAGGAACTTTTGGTTGATGCGCTCAATATCGCGCGCGATAATGGGGTTGTTGGCCGCCGTGAAGTCATCGCCCGTCTTGACGTAGACGACATCAGTGACATCCTCCGAGATGCCGTGACCTAAGGAGTTCGTCGAACGCAGCAGACAGTCGGCATCGTCAATCTTCTCCAGGTCTTCGTCAAGCATCTGCTTCGAATCGACGATAGGACGAATCTGCAACAGGTTCAGTTCGCCGGTCTTGTCGTCGTTCAGATTACAGGCAAACTCTATCTCAACCGGTCGGCGCATCTCCTCGGAGCCAAACTTCTGCACCATCTGTAGCAACTCGGGCAGCGGGAAGATGCCCTGCTGCAGGACGCCACAGAACGAGATAACCTTGCGGCCGCCTTCGTAGATGCCGTCGCGGATAACCTGGTCTACAGGGTCGAAGGTCGAGGCGATATAGGTCAGCGCACCGTCGGCATCGGCCTGCTTCACACGCAGTTTCACGATATTAAAGCCGTCATCGACCTTGAAGTCGCCGCCGACGTGGCTCATGTCGAGGGCATAGAAGCGGGTCTGCGTATCGCGCAGCGCCGTCTCCATCTCCGAGGTCTGCAACACCTGCGTGGGGTGATAGGGCGACACGCGCAGCGTCTGTCCGCCGTCGACGATATACTTGCCCAGTCCCAAAGCCAGCGAGGCGATACCCTCCTCAGCGGTCTCGTCGCCGATGGGGTAGTAGTTCAGCGAACGGAGCACGCCCGAGAACGTGGGGTAATAGCGGTCACCATACTGACGGCCGACGACCTCCTGCAGGATGACGGCCATCTTCTCCTGGTCGATGACGTTCTGTGTGGCTATCATATAGGCCTTCGAGTCTTTGTAGTAGACCGAGGCATAGACGCCCTTGATGGCACAGGCCAGCATGCGCAGCATCTCGTACTTGTCGTTCAGATAGGGAATCATGTACGTACTGTAGATGCCGGCGAAAGGCTGGTAATGGCTGTCCTCCAAGAGCGAACTGGAGCGCACGGCGATAGGCGACTTCACGGCATCGAAGAACGTGAAGAAGTCGGCTATGAGCGAGTCGGGAAGCTGCGCACGGAGGAAGTGCTGCAGGATTTCCTCGTCGGGGGCATCGCTCAGGGCTATGGGGTAGAGGTTGTTCTTCTCCATAAACTCGTCGAAGAAGTCGGTACAGAGCACGACGGTCTTCGGTATCGACACCTGGGCACCCTCGTACTGGTTCAGCTCGGGGTGGCGCTTGATGATGCGGTCGAGGAAGGCCAGGCCGCGGCCCTTGCCGCCGAGCGAGCCTTCGCCGATGCGGGCGAAGTGGGCATAGCGGTCGAACTTCAGGCGGTCGAAGACGGCCACCACGCCGATGTTCTTCATGCGGCGGTACTGCACGATGGCGTCGAAGATAATCTGGCGGTGGGCGTCAATGTCCTGCAGCTTATGCCACGTGACGTGTTTCAGGAAGGCTGAGACGGGGAAGATGGCACGGGCCGTCAGCCAGCGGCTCATATTGTTGCGCGAGACGTGGTAGCTGAGTGAGTCGGCGGGAATCTTGAAGATATTGTCCTGCAGGTCTTTCAGCGACGATATGCGGGCTATCTCCTGCTTCGTCGCAGGGTCGCGGAAGATGAAGTCGCCGAAGCCCATGTGCTCCTCCATCAGCCGGTGCAGGTCGACGTTCATCTTCGTCGAGTTCTTGTCGATGAAGTGGAAGCCCTCTGCTGCTGCCTTCTCGGCGTTGACCGTCTCGCTGGAGTCGAGGATTAGCGGCACGTACTCGTCGCGCCGGCGAATCTCGCGCAGCAGCTTCAGACCGGCCTCGGGGTCGCCCTCCTCGACATGCGAGAGGCGACCGGGAACAGTTTTCAACGGGAAGCGGGTGTCGCTGATGACGCCCAGCGTGTTCTCGTGGTACTTCTCGTAAATCTCCATTGCCTCCTCGTAGTTCGTGGCCAGCACCACCTTCGGACGGCCACGCTTGCGCTGGGCGGCGGCGTGGGGGTTCAGCGCCTCGGTCGAGAAGCGCTTCGACTGTGCCAATATGTAATTATAGAGGTTTGGCAGTACGGAGGAGTAGAAGCGTATGTTGTCCTCGACGAGCAGAATCATCTGCACACCGGCCTCGCGTATGTCGTGCTCAATGTTCATCTTGTCCTCCAACAGTTTGATGATGGACATGATGAGGTTCGTGTTGCCAAGCCAGCAGAAGACGTAGTCGAACACCGACATATCCTCGTCCTGTATGCGCTTCGTGATACCGTGCGAGAAGGGCGTCAGCACCACACAGGGAATCTGCGGGTGGGCGGCCTTCACCTCACGGGCAACGGTAAAGGCGTCGTTGTCGGCATTACCGGGCATACAGATGACCAGGTCGATGTCCGTCGTGGCCAGCACGGCATCGGCCTCCTCGGTGGTCGACACCTGGGTGAACGACGGCGGGTAGCGCATGCCCAGCTCCATATACTCGTCGAAGAGTTTCTCATCGATACGTCCGTCGTCCTCCAGCATAAAGGCGTCGTAGGGGTTGGCCACGATGAGCACGTTGAAGATGCGCTTCGTCATCAGGTTGACGAACGACACGTCTTTCAGATAGAATTTATTCCACTCCTGTGGTATGTTGTTTGTCTCGTCCATAATCATCATTATAGGCATCGGCTGACAGGCCATCGCGCTGCCGGCCTCGCTCTCACCCTGACGGTCAGTCCTTCAGCGAATAGGTTACGGTGGTCACTACGCGCACCTTCTTGATATACGGGGTGTTCTCGTCGCGGTTCTCAATGGAGAACTGACCCTGGTCGGCACTCACTATCTTGTCGAGCTTCGAGTGCGAGTTCTCGGCAAACTGCTGCGCCGTCTTCTCGGCGTTCTCAATGGCTTCCTGCATCATCTTCGGCTTCATCTCCTTGAACGATACGTACTCGTACTTCACAGGGTTGTCGTAGCCGCCGTCGACAATGGCGACACCCTCCTTCAACAGGTCGCCCTGCCTGGCGATAATCTGGCGCACCTGCTTCACCTGACTGCTCGTCACGGTAATGACACTCGTCACGATATAGCGGTAGGGCTTGTTGTCGCCATACTCACGGGCCTGAAGGTCGACAACCTGCGGCGCGTTCTCCGTCAGTTCTTCCTGCTTGATACCACTACGGAGCAAGAATGCCTTAATCTTCTGCTGCGTGGCACCAATGCGGTCGTAGAGTCCAGGCAGGTCGTTGCCCACCTCCTTCGACACGATAGGCCACGTCACCTTGTCGGCCTCTACCTCCTGCTCGGCCAGTCCCTTCACGTTCACCTTACGGTCCTTGCTGGCAAAGTCGTCGATACCAGCCTTGATAAACCAGCCCAGACACACCAGTCCCAATGCGATGAGGGCAGCTGCAAAAATACGATTCTCTTTCATAGGTTTTACATTAATTCGGCTGCAAAGTTAGAAAATAATTATGAATAATGCAGTAAACATTATGAATTATTTCGTATCTTTGCACCGAAATTACAGATATAGCTATGAATATAACAAAGACTATTATGACCATCGCTATCGCATCGGCACTGACGATGCACTTCAGCGCCTGCAAGGAGGCGCAGCATGAGAATCCCCTGCTCGCTGAGAGCCAGTTGCCCTACGGCGCACCCGACTTCAGCAAGATTCAAGTCACCGACTATCTGCCGGCGTTCGAGGCTGCCATCCAGGAGAAGCGCGACAACATACAGAAGATTGTCGACTGCCCTGACTCTGCCACCTTCGAGAACACCATCCTGCCCTACGAGGAGAGCGGACGCCTGCTCGACCGCGTCGGCCGCGTCTTCTTTGCCCTGGTAGAGGCCGACAAGACGCCGGAACTGGGCGAGCTTGAAAAGAAGATACAGCCCATGCTGACCGACCTCGAGAACGAGATTATGTTCAACAAACCGCTCTTTGAGCGCATCCATCAGGTCTACGACAATTACCAGCAGAGTCATCAATCTCCCCTCCCCTCGGGAGGGGTCGGGGGTGGGCCTGAAGACCAAAAGCTGTTAGAAGAAATCTACAAGGAATTCGTGCGCAAGGGTGCCCTGCTGCCCGACGACAAGATGGAGCGCATGAAGCAAATCAACAAGCGCATAGCTGACCTGCAGACCGAGTGGGGCGACATGCTGCCCAACGCCACGAACGATGCCGTCGTCTGGGTGGACTCAGCAGCCGACCTGGCAGGACTCAGCGAGGCCGACATGGCCCAGTGTATGAAGGATGCAGAGAGCCGGGGCAAGAAGGCGCCCTACGCCATCGTCATCGCCAACACCACCCAGCAGCAGATTCTCGCCAGCCTCGACAACCGCGAACTGCGCCGCAAGGTCTACGAGGCATCCGTCCACCGTGCCGACGGCACGGGCAAGTACAACACCTACCCGCTGGTCTGCGAAATAGCCAAACTGCGTGCCGAGCAGGCCGAGATTATGGGCTACCCCAACTACGCCGCCTACTCGTTAGAGAAGACCATGGCCAAGACGCCTGAGAACGTCTACGCCTTCCTGAAGAGCCTCATCGCCCAGTACACCCCGAAGGCCGACGCCGAGACAAAGGCCATCGAAGCTTTCGCCGCCGCCGTTCCCGACGCTTCTCCGTCGGGCGCCACCGCCCCGTCGGCCACCAACGCCCCGTCGTTCTCCCTCCAGCCCTACGACCGCTTCTACTACTCCGCAAAGATGAAGAAGCAGCTCCTCAACGTCAGCGACGACGAGGTGAAGCCTTACTTCAACGTCGACAGCGTCCTGCTCAACGGCGTCTTCTACGCCGCAGGGCGGGCCTACGGCCTCACCTTCAAGGAGCGCAAGGATATTCCCCTCTACCACCCCGACATGCGTGCCTTCGAGGTCTTCGACCGCGACGGCAAGCCGAAGGCGCTCTTCTACACCGACTACTACCGCCGCCCGACGAAGCGCGGCGGCGCCTGGATGGACGGCTTCCAGAAGCAGAGCCGCCAGTGGAACCAGCAGCCCATCATCTTCAACGTCTGCAACAACGCCAAGGCTCCTGAAGGCAAGCCCTCGCTGCTGACGTGGGACGAGGTGACGACGATGTTCCATGAGTTCGGACACGCCCTGCACGGCATACTCAGCGACTGCCAGTACAACCGCCTGAGCGGCACCTCGGTAGCCCGCGACTTCGTAGAGATGCCCTCGCAGTTCAACGAGTCGTTCGCTGCCATCCCCGAGGTCTTCGACCACTATGCACGCCACTGCGAGACGGGCGAGCCCATGCCCGCCGACCTCAAGGAGCGCATGCTGAAGAGCATCAACTTCCAGACGGCCTACGCCCTCGGCGAGAACCTGGCCGCCACCTGCGTCGACCTGGCTTGGCACATGCTCGCCGCCAAGGACGTTCCCACACCCGACAAGGCTGCCGACTTCGAGACCGCGGCCCTGCGACAGGTGGGACTGCTCAACGAGCAGATTCCGCCCCGCTATCATACCAGCTACTTCAACCACGTCTTTGGCGGCGGCTATGCTGCCGGCTACTACAGCTACCTGTGGACAGAAGTGCTGGCCGTCAACATCGCCGACGTCTTTGCCCGTCGCGGAGCACTTGACCCCGCCACCGGCCGCGACTTCTGCGACAAGATTCTAAGCCGGGGCAACACCGGCGACCTCATGCAGATGTTCACCGACTTCACGGGAATGCAGCAGCCCGATGCCTCCAGCCTCCTTAAAGCCCGCGGACTATGATGATGCAAGACAATCTGCAAGAACGGTTCCCCATCGTCGACGACGAGGGCCATGTCGTCGGCGCGGCCACACGCGGCGAATGTCACAACGGCTCACGTCTGCTGCACCCCGTGGTCCACCTGCACGTCTTCAACTCGCGGGGCGAGGTCTATCTACAGAAACGGCCCGCATGGAAAGACATCCAGCCTGGCAAATGGGACACCAGCGTCGGCGGACATATGGACTACGGCGAGACGCCTGAGCAGGCATTGGCAAGAGAGGTGCGCGAGGAACTTGGCATCACCGACTTCACACCCACGTTCAATGGCAAATACGTCTTCGACAGCCGCCGCGAACGCGAGTTGGTCTACGTCTACAGCACCACCTACGACGGCCCCGTCAGCCCGTCAGCCGAAGAGCTCGACGGCGGCCGTTTCTGGACGCTCGACGAGATACGCGCCGCTATCGGCCAGGAGCGCCTCACGCCCAACTTCGAGAGCGAGTTCCAACGCTTCTTCCTGTAGCCCAAGCCGATGAAGCCCGCACAGATATACCAGCAGTACATCTGGCTCATCAACGCTTTCCGCCGCTATCGGCAGATGACGTTGGACGAGTTGAACGAACACTGGATGAGGGAGGGGGTAGCCGACGGCAACCCCCTGCCCCGCACCACCTTCAACCGCCATCGCGACGCCATACTCGACATGTTCGGCGTCATCATCGACTGCGACGTGAAGGACCATTACAAGTACTACATCGCCAACCCCGAAGTGCTGCTCGACGACAGTCTGGAGCGCTGGATGCTCTCCACGATGACCGTCGGCGGCGTACTCTCCGACAGCGTCTCGCTGAAAGACCGCATCATCCTTGAAAACGTACCCGCAGGCGAGGAATACCTCGAGACCATCATCAGTGCCATCAAGGCCGGCAAGAAGATTCTGATGCAGTATCAGCGCTTCGGGGCCGACAGCTACAAGAAGGTCGTGGCACCCTACGCCCTCAAGCTATTCCACCGACGCTGGTATCTGCTCTCCTTCACCGGCCATCATTTCGCCACCTATTCGCTTGACCGTATGCAGGCAGTCAACCTTACCGACGAAGATTTCCAGATGCCCGCCGACTTCTCGCCGCAGGACTACTTCGCAGAGTACTTCGGCGTGCTGACCGACGAGACACCCCTGACCCACGTCGTCGTCCGTGCTTACGGCAAGACGCCCAACTACCTGCGCACCCTTCCTCTCCATCTGTCGCAGCGTACGACGACCGTCACCACCGATTATACCGACTTCTCATTCGACATCCGTCCCACCGCCGACTTCCTCGGCCAGCTTCTCACCCACGCCGACGGTCTAGAGATTCTTCAGCCACAGGAACTCCGCGACCGGTTCCAGCAACAGGTAGAATCCATACTTCAGCGCTATCAGAAGTAGCGCCCGTCCGTTTAGCATCTTTTAACAGAAAAGGTTCAGGGGTGTACCGACTTATGGTACACCCCCGCCCTATCTTTGCACTCGAAAACAATAAATGTGTAACTAAAAACAATAAGAATTATGGACGGATTATTCCTGCTTTACATCATCGCCGTCGTCTTCGGCATCATGTTTTCCGACTGCGTAAAAACCCAGCCCAACCACACCATCCGCTTCTCAAAAGACGATGTCGTGATGGATTAGACAGATGAGAATTGGAAGTCGCAAATTGCGTTGTCCAATTTCGTGTAGATGGGATTGACTCAACATCTAAACTAAAAACGGTTAAGATTTATGCTTTTTTTAGTCAAAAAGCATCCGAGAGTCAGGGAAATTGACTATCTTTGCAAACAATAAATGAACATAATCACGCAAATAGATGACGACTGACCAGACCAATACCCTAAAGAAGCAGAAGCGAGAGCCGAAGTTTGCGAACTTTGGTGAGTATCTGTTCTGGTCGTATGCCAACTTGCAGATGCTGTGTGCTGCGCTGAATATGGGCAAAGAAAAGTACGACCGCTCGTGCTACATGATACGCTCTAAGGCTTTCAAGGCTTACAAAGAAGGCCGATGGAACATACACGATTTACTGGAGTTCAACATAGCGAAGATAAAGGAGAACAACTATTGCTGGTATTGCGGCAAGGAAATGGAGCCATCGAAGCTGACGAAAGATCACGTCTTTCCAAGGAGCAAGGGCGGTGCCAACGACATGGATAACATCATCATGGTTTGCAAGACGTGCAACTCGTCGAAAGGCAACATGGACCTGTTTGAATGGTACAGCGAGGTGCGCAATGAATGGCCTCCCTTAAACATCCTCATCCACTATCTAAAGAACATCTACCTTTATAGCGTAGAAAACGGATTGTTGGATAAACATGCCGAAGAACTGGATGAAATGGATTTGCCGTTCAAATGACAGTATATTCCCCTTGACTATCCACAACCAGATTATTATAAACATTTCTGATAAACATTATTATTATGGATTTACATAGACATCCCTTTGACGAGGGAACAATAACAAAACTGGAAATATTCGAAGCCTACACAAAAGAATGGCTGCCTGTCTTTGTTATGGGACCCCTTAAGCATATCTGCATATTTGATTTGTTTGCAGGAACAGGGCGTGACCAGAAAGGAGTCGCAGGAAGTCCGATTCGGATACTTCAACAGATAAACGGCACGTTGGAAAACATTATAAGACGTGACAAACGAATCTATTTGTGGCTTAATGAATATGATAAAGATAAATATAGTTTGCTCTGTGATTGTTGCAAACAATATATTGAAGAAAACAACCAACTGAAAATAGCTGTTGAGAAAGAGATTGTAAAGATTAAATACACATATTTAGACTTTGCTGATTTGTTCCCTCAAGTAATAACAATCATCCGCAGATTTCCTTCTTTGGTTTTTCTTGACCAGAATGGAATTAAATTCTTATCCGATCAATATTTTAACGAACTTGTCACTACATCAACCGTTGATTTCCTGTATTTCGTTTCATCGTCTTACTTCTTTAGATTCGGTGAGCGCCCGGAATTTATGATGAATGTACAGATTGACATGCAGAGAGCAAAAGACAATCCATATAAGTTTATTCATCGTAGTCTGTTAGAGCAATTCAGAGAAAAGATTCCTGCGGACTCAAATATGAAACTTTATCCATTCTCCATAAAAAAGGGAACAAACATTTATGGAATCATTTTTGGCGCGAGCCATCCACTCGCTGTTGACAAGTTCCTGAATGTGGCATGGAAAAAGAACACAATTAATGGAGAGGCGAACTTTGATATTGACGAAGACCTGTCGAAGTCGCAACTCTCATTATTTGAGGAGAAGAAGCCAACTAAAAAAGAAGCCTTTACTGCACTGCTCCGTGAGAAGATCTTAAAGTATGAATTACGGAACAATGAAGAAGTCTATTTGTTCACCCTTGACCAAGGACACATTCCCACACAAGCGGCTGATGTCTTGAGACAGCTGAAGAAAGAAGGACTTATCAGTTATGATGCGCCATCGCCTTTGGTGACGTATGAGCAAATATTCAATAACCATCGTATTATCGAATACAAAATAGGAAAGTAGTATGAGAACAACAAAGATAGAATGGACAGATAAGACGTGGAACCCTATAACAGGTTGCACCAAGAAGTCTGCGGGTTGTGCCCATTGTTATGCTGAGGTGATGGCTCGCCGGCTAAAGGCTATGGGATTAGAGAAATACCAGAACGGCTTTGGGCTGACTCTGCATGAGGATGATTTGGAAGAACCATTGCAATGGAAAAGACCTCATAACATCTTTGTCTGTTCAATGAGCGACATCTTCCACGAAGACGTGCCTTTTGAATTCGTCGACAGAATTATGCATACCATTGTCATGACACCTCAGCATCGTTACCAGATACTTACAAAACGTGCTGAACGAATGAGCGAGTATTTCGCTTCAAGACTCATTCCGCGTAATGTTTGGTTGGGTGTGACGGTTGAATGCGAGGCGACAAAAAAGCGCATTGACTACCTTCGTAAGTTGAATGCCAGCATCAAGTTCCTGTCATGCGAGCCGCTAATAGAAGATTTGGGCAACATGAATCTTGACGGCATCGACTGGGTAATCGTCGGAGGCGAGAGCGGCCCCAAAGCCCGTCCCATGCAATTGGAATGGGTAATAAACATCAAGCGTCAAGTCGAACTGCAAGGTGCTGCATTCTTTTTCAAGCAATGGGGAACCTGGGGCAGTGATGGTGTGAAGCGTAACAAGCATGCAAATGGAAAACTGCTGTTAGGTGAAATCATTCAGCAGATGCCGGAGAAAGTGGCAATATAGACTCAACATCTAAACTAAAAATATGATTTCAATTGCGCACAGAATAGAACTGAAACCGAACAACAAGCAGAAGACATACTTCCGCAAGGCTTTCGGGTGTGCGCGATTGGCGTATAACTGGGGACTGGCAGAATGGAAACGGATGTACGAGGCTGGCGAGAAACCGAACGGTAGGGAAATCCGAAAGCGTTTCAATGCTATCAAGAAGGAGCAGTTTCCGTTTACATACGAGGTGACAAAGTGTGCCACTGACCAACCTTTTATGAATCTTGATATGGCTTTTAAGAGATTCTTCAAGGGACTTGGCAAGTATCCTCAGTTTAAGAAGAAAAGAGATAACGAAGGAAAGTTTTATCTTCAATCCAGTGAAGTGGAACTATCAGAAGTAAACAAGAACTCGAAGTCTTTCGATAAGATTCCACACAATGAAAATGGGAAGCATCAATATATGCAATTTCCAAAATTGGGTTGGGTGAAGATGGCTGAGCATATCCGCTTCAACTATGCCAAGATAAACAATGTATGCATTTCGCAAAGTGGTGGCAAGTTCTACGCATCGTTCAGTTTGGAGATTACAGAAGAAGAATATAAAAGAACGCATCCGAATGTGGACTTAGTCGATGCCAACAGGAAAGTAGGTGTTGACATGGGCATCAAGTCAGCGCTGATACTCTCCGACGGCATCGCTATCGAGAATCCCAAGCCACTGAAGAAGAATCAGAGAAAAATAACAAGACTCAGCAGACAGCTCAGTAAGCGGTTCCATCCGAAAACCAAAGAGGAAAGGCTGAAGGGCGTCAGGAAGTCGAACAATTATATGAAACTGTCTGTGCGGCTGGCTCAGGCCCAAGGTCACGTGGCGAATATCAGGCGTGACTTCTTACATAAGGTCACCACGATTCTGACCACACACTATGGCGAGATTGCCATTGAAGACCTGAACGTGAAGGGCATGACCAAGAATCACCGACTGGCTCAGGCCGTCAGTGATGTTTCGTTTGGCGAACTGCGCAGACAGATAGAGTATAAAGCCGAAACTAACGGCGTGAAAGTCACGAAGGCCGACCGCTTCTTTGCAAGCAGCAAGACGTGTTCGGTTTGCGGAGAGAAGAAGGACGATTTGACGCTCCGCGACCGCACCTACCGTTGCCCGCATTGCGGAGCAGTCATCGACCGCGACCTGAACGCCAGTCTGAATCTGCTGGGACTATTAGTGAATCACAAAATAGGGACGGATTATCCCGAATCTACGCCTGCGGACTTGACGGCTCTGCTCTCCCGTTTCTCTGTGAATGGGATTGCAACAGTCAAGGTTGAAACAGGAAAACAACATAAGTCTATTGTATATGCATAGATTTTGTAAGGTTGTTACATCCGGATGCTTTCCAGATAGCACCTTTAGAGTATTGTATATGCATAGATTTTGTAAGGTTGTTACATCCGACTGATGGACTCCTACGACCTCGACCCCATTGTATATGCATAGATTTTGTAAGGTTGTTACATCCGAGTTGGCTGGTCTGAACACCACCATGAATTGTATATGCATAGATTTTGTAAGGTTGTTACATCCGCGAGAGCTCGTCGATGAGCGAGTCGGCATTGTATATGCATAGATTTTGTAAGGTTGTTACCAAGCGTAAGGAGACAGAACTCATATGATATGGAATACTTTGTGACAATAGAAGACGCATTAAGCAAGATAGAATATCTGCATTCGCTTACAGAGAGTAAGTCGAAAAATGGTGGGTGCAAAAGAATTATAGCACTAAATGAACTTGCAAGAAAGATTCGCGTTTCCTTGAACGCATTGCATTATATTCCCTATGAGGAATACGCAACTTTATGCGCTCCTGCTAATTTGTTGTATCGTAGCATGATTACGGACCTAATGACCTCACTACTTATATCGCAGGTCGATGACAAGCAGTTAGAAGATATCATCTACATATTTGACAGGAACTTTACTAATTCACTGAAAAGCGCATTAGAAACTAATATTGAGATTCGTAAAGAAACATATCCAGAAGATGTTGAGGCATTTGATGAACAAGGAACAAGGTATAGAGGTGTTCTACTAGGACGAGAACGTCTGGGCTACGCAAAAAGCAATGGCAACTTTGTTCGACTGCGACAGAAGTGTCATTACAAAACATTTGGGAAACATCTTTACCTCGGGAGAGCTACAGGAAGATGCAGTATGTGCAAAATTTGCACATACTGCATCAGATGGCAAAAGCTATCAGACACAGTTCTATAGCCTTGACGCCATCATTGCCGTTGGCTACCGAGTAAACAGCATCCGCGCTACCCCATCCTACCGACGGACGATGACGCTGCCGCTGGCCTGGTGGGTAGCCAGTATCAGCACCTCGGCAATCTGCACATGCTCAGGGGCATTGGCAGCATAGACGGCCACGTCGGCAATATCGTCGCCTGTCAGGGGCTTGATGCCCTGATAGAGCTTGGCGGCGCGCTCGGTATCGCCGTGGAAACGGATGTTGCTGAAGTTGGTCTCCACAAGGCCGGGCTTGAGATTGGTCACGCGGACGGCCGTGTCAGCCACATCGATGCGCAGGCCGTCGGAGAGTGCCTTGACGGCGGCCTTCGTAGCGCAGTAGACATTGCCACCGGCATAGGCGGCATCGCCGGCCACACTACCTATATTAATAATGTGTCCGCTGTTGCGGGCTATCATCTGGGGCACGATGAGACGGGTCATCGTCAGCAGTCCCTTGACATTGGTGTCAATCATCGTCTCCCAGTCGTCGAGGTCGCCCTCGTATTCGGGCTCCAGTCCGAGAGCCAGTCCGGCATTATTGACGAGCACGTCTATCTGCTGCCACTCGGCAGGCAGGCTGTCGATGGCCTGACGGGCAGCCTCACGATCTCTGACGTCGAAAGGCAGCAGGAGCACTTCGGTGCCCTTTGCCGACAGTTCTTGACGGATAGACTCTAACTTCTCAACATTTCTGCCGTTAAGGATAAGGCGGTCGCCATTGTCGGCGAATTTCTTGGCGCAGCCAAGGCCGATGCCGCTGGTGGCGCCTGTGATAAATACAGTTTTTTTCTTCATATCGACTTCGCTACAAATAAGTAATTACGAAAAGGTTGCTGCAAAGATAGTCTTTTTTTCGCAATAACCTTGCGGAAACAGAAAAAAAAGTGGTACTTTTGCACGCTGTAACAGAAACCGCAAAACAAATGGAAAAGAAAATGAGGCCGGGTACGCTCTGCGTACAGGCAGGCTACAAGGCCAAAAACGGAGAACCTATAGAGTTGCCCATCATCCAGTCGACGACGTTCAAGTACGACGACTCGGACGAGATGGCAAAGTTGTTTGACTTAGAGAAAGAGGGATATTTCTACACCCGCCTGCAAAACCCGACGAACGACGCCGTGGCTGCCAAGATTGCAGCCCTCGAAGGCGGCGTGGGTGCCGTGCTGACATCGTCGGGCCAGGCTGCCAACTTCTACGCCCTGTTCAACATCTGTCAGGCTGGCGACCACTTCGTCACCTCTAACGAGATTTACGGCGGCACCTACAACCTCTTCGGCGTGACGATGAAGAAGCTCGGCATCGAGAGCACCTTCGTGTCGCCCACCGCTACCGAGGAGGAGATTCAGGCAGCCTTCCGTCCAAACACAAAGGCACTCTTCGGCGAGACCATCACCAACCCCGGCTGTGCCGTGCTCGACATTGAGAAGTTCGCACGCATCGCCCACAAGAACGGCGTACCCCTGATTGTCGACAACACCTTCCCCACCCCCGTCAACTGCCGTCCCTTCGAGTGGGGCGCCGACATCGTCACCCACTCCACCACGAAGTACATGGACGGTCTGGCTACCCAGGTGGGCGGCGTCGTGGTAGACAGCGGCAACTTCGACTGGCTGGCTCATGCCGAGAAGTTCCCCGGCCTGTGCACCCCCGACGAGTCGTACCACGGACTGACCTACGTGAAGGCCTTCGGCAAGATGGGCTACACGACGAAGCTCGTGGCCCAGCTCATGCGCGACCTCGGCTCGATTCCCGCTCCGCAGAACTCGTTCCTGCTGAACCTCGGACTACAGACGCTCCACCTGCGCATGGCCCAGCACTGCAAGAACGCCCAGCGCGTGGCAGAGTTTCTGCACGACTGTCCGAAGGTGGCCTGGGTTCACTACAGCGGACTGAAGGACGACCCCTACTACGAACTGGCGCAGAAGTACCTGCCTAACGGCTCGTGCGGCGTCATCGCCTTCGGACTGAAAGGCACCCGCGAGACGGCCATCAAGTGGATGGACTCTCTCGAGATGATCAACATCGTCACCCATGTGGCCGACGCACGCACCTGTGTGCTCCACCCCGCCAGCCACACACACCGCCAGCTCAGCGACGAGCAGCTCCTCGAAGCCGGCGTGGCGCCCGACCTCATCCGTCTCTCCGTAGGCATCGAGGACGTGGAGGATATTCTCGACGACATCCGTCAGGCTTTAGACAAGATTTAAGGCAACGACCTCGGAACCGCCACCATCTATACTGACGGTTAAGACATGGGGCAGCTGTTCGGAATTCCCGAGCAGCTGCTCCTTCTCTTTCTCTGTGTGGTGACATCGGAACGGCGATGACGAGTATGACCAACATCTGCAACAGGGGCTGACTGCCGAACTGCAGGAAGAACTCGTCGGGCACGGCGACCTGAATCAAAGCGGCGACGACCAGTAGGGATGTAGAGAAACCTTGCATATCCATTTTACTGTGCAAAGGTACCGATGTTGGCACCCATGATGACGCCGATGGACTGTCCCAGCGTCATCAGTCCGGCATTCACAAAACTCACCACCATCACCGTCGTGGCACTCGACGACTGGATGAGTGCCGTGATGAGCACGCCCGTCAGCACGCCCATCACACGGTTCTTGGTCATCGCCGCCAGAATACTGCGCAGGCGGTCGCCCGCAAACTTCTCCAAACCCTCCGACATCGTCTTCATACCGAAGAGGAACAATGCCAGGGAACCTACGAGAGAAAAGATGTTGATAATCAATTCCATTTCCTTATCGTTATATTAACGCGGCAAAGGTAATGGAATCTTGTTACGCGAGCGTTACACCGATGTTACAATCCTGTTACAAAAAGCGGGCAAGCCACGCCTTGCCACAGAGGTACAACAGACGGTTCTTCTGTTATTTCCATGAATTATCCAAATATCTTCTGAAGATTTACTTTCGAAGAGCATCATTCCTTCACTTTTTACAATTTAACCGCAGAAATCTTTGGACTTTCGAATTTTTTGCTTATTTTTGCAGCGGGTTACAATAATTGCAATACCATGCATAGGATTATGAAACGAGATGAGATAGTAAACCAAATCAGGGAACAGGCCCGGGCTTTTCTACCCGAAGCCCAAACCATCCTCTATGGCTCGGAGGCTCGCGGCGATGCCCGTCCTGACAGCGACATTGATTTGCTCATCCTCGTTCCAGAGGAAAAAGTTCTCCCGGAAAGGGAACATGCCATCGCCAGCAAGCTCTATGAAATCGAGCTCCAGTCTGGAGTGGTCATTAGCTCTCTCATCATGCCCCGTAAGCAATGGGAGAATCCACAGGTAATAACTCCATTCTACCAGAACGTAAAACGTGAAGGGGTGATGTTATGAAAGAAGAAAAGTTAACCGAAGAACAACGGAACGAGGCATACGCATTCAGAGATGCCGACAGCGTAGCGTATTTATTGCCAAAGGCCGAGGCTTTTATCGGAGCCGTTAAAGAATTGGCATTTAATGGCAAATGAAATAGCATAATTTCAACGAAGAAAAAGAGGACGGTGGTGACAACAGGAGCAATGAAGGAATACAGCCTGTTACCATCAAGGTGAATAATCCCTATTTCTCTTGCATATTTACTATATCGGCTTTTGGGGGGGTAGACTTGCAAACAAAAAGCCAACGACATGCAAACGAAATGCAAAGTAAAACGTTTCGCCGATTGGCGGAATTTTAGTACTTTTGCGCCACAAAAATGAGAATCACAATGAAACATTTTCTACTAATCCTGATGACGGGTATGATGGCTGCCTGTAGCGAGACAGCGAACGTCAAACAGACGTACGTCATGCATGGTGCATGGACGCTGAGACATATCGAATATCCAACAGGAACTGAGCTCAACTATCCGACAGAAAGCGGCGAGACGTTTTGCCGCATCTACGACGGTGACAGCATATTCTATGAATGCCAGCTGGCAACAACCGCTACGGGGATGATTATCCTGCCCCACAAGGCGATGGATGTGACGCTAATAGACAAAGGTGGCGGCGAGAGGATCTATTTAGAGGGTGACAATCCGCAACCGCTCACTATCGTCAACGATTCGACGGCAGTCATCCAGCACAACGGCGCTCTGTCAACATGGTTGAAAGACAACTACATATACAGCGAATGGGGCGACGAGATACGCGATATCGTCATCAAGGATGGTAACGATGACACCGAGCCTCACTACTATGTACTATCGACCAAGGAACGACAACAGGCAAGCACCATCCACTGGCTCGTCTATGCCATCGGCCTCATCCTGCTAATCGCCATACAGTACGTCGTGGCCAACCAACGAAGCAAGCGACACCTACAATTACAACTGCGGCTGATTCAGGAGGAACACACGGAAAGAGCACAGGCTGTACGTCAGGCCATAACAGCTGAAGAGGATCGGTATTTTTCCTCCGACGAACATACGGCTCTACAGCGACGTATAGCCTCTGGTCTGCGACTGAAAGAGGAAGACTGGGCCGCAATAGAGCAGCAGCTGAAAGCCGTCTATCCTGGTTTCACCAGTCAACTGCATGGTCTCTACCCGATGTCGGAGTTGGAATACGAGACGTGCCTGCTCATCAAACTGCGCATCGCGCCGAAGGACATCGCCACCGTACTAGCCCGCGACGTGAGTACTATCAGTACCGTACGCAGCCGCCTATACAAAAAGGTATTCGGACGTAAAGGGAGCACTAAGGAGTGGGACGACTTCGTCCTTTCTATTGGCGCATAACAGTCATAATAATTAAAAACTTAAAGCTTATGAAAAAGGTGTTATTAGTGATGGCAATGGCACTCGTGAGTGCCTTGCAAGTGAACGCTCAGACGAAAATTGACGACAAGGAACTCATTGGCGTCTGGGTAATGGAGTCCATGCAGTATGAGGGTGAGAAGAAAACCATTTGCGGCAAGGAGAGCGGCTACACTCAGTTCAAATACTATGGTGCCGACGGTGAGTATGCCTGCGCCCAGATTGTTCTCACCAAGGAAGGCAAGGTAGTAGTGATGCCCCATGAGTATGGTACCTATACCTTCAAGGATGGTTGGTACAGCGAAATGGGCCGTACTGCCATAAAGGATGCTATCGTCTGGGTTGACAAGACAACAACAAAGGGCACATGGAAGAACCGCCACGACATCTGGAAGAAAAGAAACCTGCCTGACAAGGTGGTGAAACACATTCTGGCCTGTTGCAAGGCAAAGAACACGCCTGATGACATCCAGCAGGCCATCAAGCAGAACATGTTCAAATAAAGTAGTATAACAACGAATTTTTCCCTTGGGACTGGCACGGACCGCAGCGATGCGTTCCGTGCTTTCGTTCAAGCTATGCCATAATGTCAGCACGAAGCGACAGAATGACAGATAAAATCGTGCTGGCACGTAACTTGCATGATCTTCTGTGAACGCCGAGGCTAAGGCTAAGGCGCAGAGAAAAGAAAACAAAAGTTTAACCCTTTAAAACAATAGAATTAGGAGGTAATGATTATGCTACCAGTAATGTTTAAGAACAGTTGGTTTCCTACAGTATTTGACGAGTTTCTGAACAGCGACGTCACGCCGAGCACCTGCACAACGACAGCTCCGGCCGTTAATGTAAAGGAGGACGAGAAGGCTTATACGATGGAGGTAGCCGCTCCCGGCATCAAGAAAGAGTACTGCCGCGTGAGCCTCAACGAAGACGGCAACCTGTCGATAGCCATCGAGAACAAGATGGAGCACAAGGAGGAGGACAAGAAGCAGCACTACCTGCGCCGCGAGTTCTCGTACACGAACTACCAGCAGAGCTACACGCTGCCCGAGGACGTGGTGAAGGACAAGATTTCGGCCCGCGTCGAGAACGGCATACTGACCGTCACACTGCCGAAGCAGGAGAAGGAGGCCAAGGTCTCGAAGAGCATCGAGATTTCGTAACCCGAAAGCCTGTCAAGGCACTGAAAACAGAAGAAACGTCACAACAAAACAAAAAAATTTGGCAATCTCCTTGGAGGTTGCCATTTTTTTTCTTATATTTGCGGCATATTTAATAACATAATGTCATCTAACTAACAAATCCTTTAAAACCACTACACTATGGAAGTAGAGAACATCATGCAAGCATTGGAGCGCAAACATCCGGGCGAGCTGGAATACCTGCAAGCCGTGCGCGAAGTCTTGGAAAGCATCAAGGACGTCTATAACCAGCATCCTGAGTTCGAGAAAGCGAAAATCGTTGAGCGTATCGTTGAGCCGGAACGCATCGTCACGTTCCGCGTGCCCTGGGTCGACGACAAGGGCGAGGTACAAGTGAACCTCGGATACCGTGTGCAGTTCAACTCGGCTATCGGCCCGTACAAGGGCGGCCTGCGTTTCCACGCCTCCGTCAACCTCTCGATACTAAAGTTCCTCGGCTTCGAGCAGACCTTCAAGAACGCGCTGACCACACTGCCTATGGGCGGCGGCAAGGGCGGATCGGACTTCTCGATTCGCGGCAAGAGCGACGGCGAGGTGATGCGCTTTTGCCAGGCGTTCATGACCGAGCTGTACCGCCACATCGGTCCTGACGAGGACGTGCCCGCCGGCGACATCGGCGTCGGTGCCCGCGAGATAGGCTACCTCTACGGCCAGTACAAGAAACTGACGCACCAGTTCCAGGGCGTGCTCACCGGCAAGGGCCGTGAGTGGGGCGGCAGCATCCTGCGCCCCGAGGCCACGGGCTATGGTGCCCTGTACTTCGTCAACCAGATGCTGACGGAGCACGGTCTCGACATCAAGGGTAAGACGGTGGCTGTCTCCGGCTTCGGCAACGTGGCCTGGGGTGCCGCCAAGAAAGCTACCGAACTGGGCGCCAAGGTCATCACCATCAGCGGTCCCGACGGCTATATCTACGACCCGGCAGGACTCGACGCCGAGAAGATTGACTACCTGCTGGAACTGCGCGCCTCGGGCAACGACATCTGCCAGCCCTACGCCGAGGAGTTCGACGGTGCCACGTTCTTTGCTGGCAAGAAACCGTGGGAGCAGAAGGCAGACATCTACCTGCCCTGCGCCACCCAGAACGAGCTGAACGGCGACGATGCCGACCAGATACTGCAGCACAAGCCGCTCTGCGTGGCCGAGGTGTCGAACATGGGCTGCACAGCCGAGGCTGCCGAGAAGTTCATTGCCGCCCACCAGCTCTTCGCACCGGGCAAGGCCGTCAATGCCGGTGGCGTGGCCACCTCGGGACTGGAGATGAGCCAGAACTCCATGCGTCTGTCGTGGACGGCTGAGGAGGTCGACCAGCGTCTGCACCAGATTATGTCGGGCATCCACGAACAGTGCGTCAAGTACGGCAAGGAGACCGACGGCTACATCAACTACGTCAAAGGTGCCAACGTGGCCGGCTTCATGAAGGTGGCCAAGGCTATGATGGCGCAAGGAATCGTATGACGCACAGACGACTGACGATCATCATACTATCAGCCTTTTTCGGCTTTTCCGTGCTGGCACAGAATATCCAGCGCGGAAAAGCCTCTTACTATTCTAAGAGGTGGACGGGACGCAGGACCGCCAATGGCGAGCGGCTGCATCATGACTCGATGACCTGCGCCCACCGCACGTACCCCTTTGGTACGCTACTGCGCGTCACCAACCTTAAGAACGGTCTTCAGGTGGTGGTGCGTGTTACCGATCGCGGCCCCTTCGGACGCGGTCGCATCGTCGACCTGTCGTGGGGAGCCGCCAAGAAATTAAACATGCTGGGAGCAGGGGTCGTTCCCTGCACGGTGGAGCGCGTCGACTCCATCGCCGAATAAACGCATCAGTGCTTGAAGGTGGCGATACGCAGTACCTGATTCTGCGACGAAACCTCGCGGCCAGCCTGGAAGACAGTAACCTGAATGACAGCCTCGCCATTGCGCAGGCCGTGGTCGGCCTTGACCTGTGCCGTATAACGGATCACCTCGTTAGGACGGATACACTCCACGAGAATATTCTCCGAGATATGGATGTGCTTGTTGCCCGTCATCTCGCGGACGGAAGGCTGCACGCTATAGATGGGCTTCGACGACGTGTTGCGGATTTCAAACACGATATGGGCAGACTCGTCGCGCTTCAGCTGACCGTCGTTTGTGGCATCCACCAGCTGCACATGGCTGATTTCCAACGCCGCAGCATTGGCCACGTAGCCACGAGGCATCGCGCCGCCGTCCATCGTGATACGGTCGTCGCCACGTCCCTGAGGGTCGTAACCGCTATCGTCCTGCACCTGACGGGTATTGATGCCCGTACGCCCCTCGTAACGCCCGGCACGCTCCTGCATGCGCTCTTCGGCAGCACGGTCGGCAGCCGACCCGACGGCAGCGCCGACGGCAGCTCCACCGGCCAGTCCTATCAGTTTGCCTACCTCATGGCCGCGCCATCCGCCTGAGATGCCGCCCACAGCCGAACCGATGATAGAACCGAACTGTGCGCCGGTATAGGCGCCTGCTCCTGTGTATGTGCCACAACTGCTCAAGGCAAGCAGTACTGTCAGCGAAAGCAATAATGTCTTCTTCATGTTTTCGAAATGTTAGAGTTTCACGGTGCAAAGATAATTGATTCCGTACATCTTTCAAATGGAATTTCCCTAAATCGGCATAGGAAATTCCCTACCGCACAATCTTAGGGAAACAGAAGCTGCGACGGCCTGTAGCCGTAAAGCCCCAACTGTCGGCAGCCTCCACCTCGACCGTATGGGCACCCTGACGGTAGGCCTCGGGCAACTCCAGCATCCACACCTGGTGCGTCTCGCGATGGCGCAGCGGGTTCATGCGGTTATACGTCGTGGGGTATGCCTTGAGCAGGTTCATCTCGCGGGTACGGGCCACGTTGGGGTCTATCATCTTCGTCTTCTGGCAGGCCAGCCACTCGCCACCGTCGATGCGACAACGTACGGTGGTGCTGTCGCAACCGCCGTAGACGGTCATCATCAGCTGTCCGCCAGGCACGTCTTTCATATCGCGCAGATGGGTGTCGAGGGTATCGATGCCAGTGACGTGGATAGTCATCTGGTGACGCACGTCACGGCCGATGGCCTTGCAGCGCATCGTGTAACGGGCATCGTCGAAGTCGAGGACGAAATAGTTGCGCGGCGTGCCACACTGCTGCAGGGCTGACGGCACACCGTCGGCGTCTTTCTCGCCAACCCACCAGAAGCCACAGGAGGCACCGGCGCTCAACTCATGGACGCGGACGCCCTCGCCCTGATGGAAGAAGCGTCCCACCTGGTGCATGTGTCCCGTGACGGCGAGCACGTCGCCCCTACCCTCTAACAGCTTGAGCAGGTCGCCACGGTTGCGGGTGTGTGCCAGTGGGATGTGCATGCTGAGCACAATCAGGCGGTCATGAGGCACGTACTTCAGGTCTTGTTCGACGAAACGGAGCTGGCGGGCTGACAGGCGGCCCCTATAGCCACGGGCACCGTCGCCATAGACGTTGTTCAGGATGATAAAATGTACGCGTCCTTCGTTGAAGGCATACATATCGGCGCCAAAGACTTCATTATAGGTACGCGTCTGCTGCCAGCGCACGGTGTCGACGTCGCGGTCGTGATTGCCCAGGACGGTCCACGTCTGCTGCGGCAGTTGCTCCATCAGCGTGCGCAGGTCGCCGTAGAGTTTAAGGTTGTTGTTCACCAAGTCGCCGAGGAAGAGGTTGACAGAGGGCGTCGCCCCACCGTCATCGTCTAACAGTTCGGGCCATAGTGTGCGCGTGGCATAGTCCAGCTCCTGGTAGTTGCCCACCTGCACGTCGCCGATGGCATTCAGGCGGAAGCGGCGGTTCACCTTCTTCTTGACCATGGCGAAGTCGGCATGGCCGGAGCGATAGCTGAAGTTAGCGTTTACCACCTTACTGCCCGACATGGTATAGTCGGCAGGCAGGATGGGCATGACGCTGGTGCCCTCGACGTAGGGCAGTTCGTAGCGTCCCTGACGGTCGGTACGGACTATCGTGTCGCCATTGCTGACGAGGATGTCCTTGATGCCGCGCTCGCCATTATCGAGTTTGCCGTTCTGATTACGGTCGTCGAAGACCATGCCACTGACGGGCGCTGCCGCTGGTGCGGCGGCGACGACAGCAGCGGCGGTGTCAGCAGGCAGCAGTACGGCTTTTATCTGATAGGCATCGCGCAGTGCGTAGCGGGCGTAGTCGGCCAAGTCCATCATCGTCATGCTGTTGACGACATCGACATAGCGGTCGTTCCACGTCCAGTCCTCGTTGTTGTTATAGACGGAATTGCGGATGAACGACGTCCAGTACGACGTCTGCTGCAGCTGCAGGGCGTGCTCCTTGACAAGGTTCTGCCTGACGTCGGCCAGACTGGCCTCATAGCGCTCGGGGTGGTCGCACAGCTGCTGCACCTCGTCATAGACGGCAGCCACGAGCGTGTCGACGTCGGCAGGCTGACAGACGAAGGCAATAGTGCCGCGGCTGAGGAATGTGGGATATTGCGTGGCACCGATAGAAGCCGATACGGAGTAGACCTTGCCCATATCCTCGCGCAACCGCTTCAGCAGTGCTGTGCGCAGGATGGCTTTCAGCGCATTGCCTTTCAGTTCCTGTTCAGCCAGCGTGCCCTGGGGCTCGTCCTGCTGACAGACGAGCGTCACCATAGCCTTCGGCTGGTCGTAGGTGCGCCGTATCAGTTCGTTGTGGCTGTGTGGTATCTGGCGCTGACCGGCTATCCACGTGGTATCAGCCTGACCTGCGGGCAGTGCGCCGAGGTAGGTGCTGATATAGGGGCGCACGTCGGCCAAGTCGCAGTCGGACAGGATGACGAAGGTATAGCCTGTGGCCGGCCCATAGAAGCGGTGCTGCAGCGGCAGGATGTCGTCCTGGCGCACAGCGGTGTTGAGAATGCTGTCGGTCAGCTGCTGACTGGTATAGTTGCGTCCACTCATCAGCCACCCCAGCTCGCGTGTGAAGACATCACGCGGTGTGTCTTTTCGGTTACGGTTGCCCTCACGCAGCTTGTCGAGCGTCATGCGGCAGACAGCCGTGTCGAGTCGCGGCTGTGTCCAGCGCAGCCACAACAGTTGGAACATCGTCTCGACGTCGGCCAGATGGGCCGAGGCGGCCACACCGGTACGCAGCTTGTCGACCAGCATACGGACGGAAGCGGTGTTGCCCGTCAGATAGTGGCTCAGGGCCTCGCGACTGAAGTCGCCCGCACCGCTCAGGCTGACGACGCTGGGGCCGACGACGGAAGTGAAATAGCGGGTGCTGTCGAGCCCGTACTGGCCACCCTTACGGAAAGCCGATAGCGTCAGGTGGTCGTGCTCGGTATCGGAATGACGGAAGATGACGCGGGCACCGTTGTCAAGCCGGATGTCGGTAGCGTCAATCTCGGGTATCGCCCGTTCGCTGACGATATGCTTCAGCGTCGTCTTCAACTGCGTGAGCGCTTCGGGTATGTCCACCTGGTGCCAATAGCGCTCCACAGGCTGACGACGGGCTTCGTCGATGAGCATCGACAGGTCGGCTTCGTCAGACACTTCCTGCAGCACCTCTCTGCCGCCGCGCAGCAGGTAGTGGCGTGGCCGCGTGTCGAAGGTTGACTGCAGGAGCTTCACAAGACTGACGGAGTCTATCTGCGGCAGGAAGCGCTTCACCAACTGCAGCTCGTCCTTGCGTGAGATGAGGCGGTTGCCATCGTAGAAGTCGGCATAGACCTCGTTCATCAGCGTTGCCGACGACACGTCGTTGCCAGCCGCAATCTTGTTCTCCAGCTTGCTCTGCAGCGACTTCTTGGCACGGGCTATCTCTGTCTGCGTGAAGCCGTAGTTGTAAATCTGAGCATAAGCACTGATAAAGTCGCGGATGCCCTGACGGATTTTGCCACTGGTCAGTTCCACTGAGGCGTCGGTAGCACCGGTGGCACCCAGGAAGCGGCTGTACTGGAGAGAGCCACGGGCATAGGCGGGGTCGTTGAACGACAGGGCATTGAAGCGCTGCTTGGCCAGACTGTTCAGCAGACTGCGCTCCAGATACTGGCGATAGTCGGCGGCGGTCTGCACAGCAGCCGGCTGGGGCAGCAGCATCAGGATGTCAAAGTCTATCTGCTCGGCACCGGGAGTGATGGCTATGCGCGCCTCCTCGGTGGAGTATTCGGGGATGGCTATAGGACTTATAGGTCCCATAGGACTCATGGGTCCCATAGGTCCCATTGCCCCAAGCTTCTCGCGAATCATCCGCTCGACGTGCGCCACATTGACATCGCCCACCACGGCCACGGCCATCAGTTCCGGACGATACCACTGCTGGTAGTAGTCGCGGATGGTCTGCGGCGTAGCATGGCGGATAATGGCAGTGTCGCCGATGGTGATACGGCGCGAGTAGAGCGAACCGTTGAGCAGTTCCATCACCAGCTTCATGGAGTTGTCGGTCTTCGTGCCGCCACGCGACAGCCACTCCGACAGGATGACGCCACGCTCCTTCTCCACCTCCTCGGGGGCGATGGTCAGTCCGCAGGCCCAGTCGGCCAGGATGGTCAGTGTAGAGTCTACAAGCTGCTCGTCGCTGCTGGGCAACTGCAGCTTGTAGACGGTCTCGTTAAATGATGTATGTGCATTAAGATCCTTGCCAAACTTGGCGCCCTTCGACTGCAAGAACCTGACGATGCCGTCGCCAGGGAAGTGGCGGGTGCCGTTGAAGGCCAGATGCTCGAGGAAATGAGCCAACCCTTGCTGGTCGTCACGCTCGTTGACGGAACCGGCCTTGACAAACAGGCGGTAGACGGCCTCGCCACGCGGCGTCTGGTTAGGATAGACATAATATGTCAGTCCGTTATCCAACTTACCCACACGCAACTTCGGGTCGCGCTTCAGGGGCTCGCCGGCCATGGCCGTCAGCACGGCCAGGCACGAGGCGAGCATGACTGCTTTTCTCATCGGGTTACTCATTCCGCTTCTTCTATTAAAAAGACCACGCGTTACTGGCGCTCGGCGTACTTGAACAGGTGGATTTTGTTGTTTGAGTCAGTATAGGTGATATAGCCCTCGCCATTGACACCAAACTTGATGTTGACGTCGACAGCATCGGTAGCCAGCTGCTGAGGTGTCGTCCACTGCTTCGTCTCGGGGTCGAGATACATCACGTACAGCTTCTTCTGGTCATTAAAGTTGTTGAAGGCCACGAAGGGCGTGCCGTCGCTGGCAATAGCGACATCGAGCGAGATATGGCTTTCGAAACCACCGTCATGACCAATAGGCAGGGTATTGCCGCCGACGGTTGTCCACTCGTTGGCAGAGATATTGTAGCGACGCAGTCTTACCTGATAAACGCCAGAAGCATCGGCATCATCACCCGTCCATACATAGACATTACCATTGAGGTCGGCAGTAACGCCAAAGCTGCCGGCGGCGATACTGGTCTGGGTAGCGCCCTCCTGCTTAAAGTTGGTAAGCAGCGATTTCCATTCGGCACCGTCACGGTAGAACACGTTGTGACCATAGTTGACACCTTCGACAGCGCCACGGTTAATAGAAATGAACGCAGGCAGAGTGGCTGTGGCATTATTGCCAGCCTTCACCATATAGACACCCTGGCCAGAAGGCAGGAAGGGAGACTCGCCAGTAGTCCAGGCAGCACCCTGATAGGAAGCGAAGCCCATAGCACGGCGGGCGATGTCGCCGCTGGCACTATTGTTAATCATACCGGCATAGATATTGTTGTCGAGGGTGGTCAACGCAACATACTGTGCCTGTACCTTGAAGAAGCCCTGCTCACCAACATTCTTCCAGGTCGTCCCGTCAAGCTTCATCACCGAGAGGGCACCTTTGAGCGACGAGGCATCCTGATCGCCATAAGCCACAATGGGTGTACCGTCCTGATCAATAGCAAAGTCGAAATGCGAGCCATTGACAAGACTGGTGAAGAACGGCTGGCCAACGAGAGCCCATGAGCCGCCTTCGTTCTTGGCAACACTCAGCTTGTTGTCAACACCGCGGGCGCCAAAAGCCACATAAGGCTTGTTGTCTTTAGGACTCACCTGAAGAGCAGCATCACTATAAACACCTGTCACCTCAGCATTGCCGGTAAGGGCAGTGGCATCAAGGACAGTCTGCTCGACCCAAGCCATATTGTCAGCCTTGGTGACGTTGATCGTGTAGCGCAAGGTCTGCGACTTGTCGAGATTCTTAACAAAGTACTCGATGCCGGCCGAGAAGTCGTTCATCGTAGAACCACTGGTCTGCACAGCTCCGTTGACAGTCACCTCGTTGCCTTCGTTAACAGTGAAACGGGCTTTAAGCAAGGATTTCATAACCGTCACAGGCATGGGAATTTCAATCTTGTAAGAATTGGTTCCAGCCACAACAGCAGGCACGGTGGCAATGTAGTCGCGCGTCAGGAACTCAGGATTATCTTCCTTGTAAAAGCCAAAAGTCAGCAACTTGGCATCGGCCACAGTTTCTGCAGGTGTCGGAGCGGGTTCCGGGTCGTCATCATCGCTACAAGCAGCGAAAGTGAACATGGCCACAAAAGCCACGGTGAACAATTTCCATAAATCTTTCAGTTTCATAAGCATAATTTTTTAATTGGGTTGGTTAATACTAATTATTTTTTTTCTCTATTATCAGTTGGCGCTGCAGATGGTCGGGACCGGGATAGCCCAGATTGAACCCACGACTGTTGCCCGTCAGACGGATGGTCAGCGTATTATCTTTCGCAGGGTCTACACGATGGGGAATCCATCGCACGCGAATGGGAGCATCGTAAAAGCCCGGCAAAAACGACAATGTCTCGCCGCCAGTAACAATCTCATAGTCGACTCCGCTTTGCAGACCGTTACCCGCAATGACCTCATAGCTGACGGTCAGTTCCTCGCTCAACGGCGGCGACGAGAGGTAGACATAGTAGGTATTGACATTCCTGACATCGCTGAGCACCACGGTACTCGCCTGTCCCGTCTCGGTAGAGATACGCACGAAAGGCGTGTCGAACCACTCTCCCTCCTGATCGGCACAGCTACAAATAGCAACCATCATCAGTAAATATAATATTTTCTTCATATCTTCCACATTTTCTGTTTTCATTGTAATTACTCCCCTCCCTCACAGGGAGGGGCTGGGGGTGGGTCTACTCTTCCTCTTTCCCTCCTCCAGTATTTCCGCTATTCACGGTCGGATTAGGCTGCATACTGGTATTGGCAAAAAGCTCGTCCTGCGGGATAGGCAGCACAAAGCGGTCGTTGGGATAGGTCATCACACGGGCGATGGACGTGGTGTTTTGTTCGCGGACAACGTCCTGCTTCCAGCGCGTCAGGTCGAAGAAGTTATGCCCTTCGAAACAGAGTTCCTTGACACGCTCGCGGCGAATCAGCTGTAGCAGCTGGGCGTCGGTGGTGGCACTCATGACTGCATCGGCCTTCGCTGTTCCGACGGCACGCACGATGATGGCGCGGATGTACTGGCGGGCATCGGTATACTGACCCAACTGGCAGGCGGCCTCAGCGGCATTGAGATATTCTTCGGACAGACGGAAAAGGAAGGGATCGTCGCGTTTCGGCTCATTGTCAGGAACGACAACAGCCGAGAACTTCACACAACGCTTGGCTCCCGTAGCATCGCGGAGCAGACGCAGACGCAGGTCGGCAGCATCGTAGAGCGACAACAGGGTGTCGGCAGGCACGCAGCTGTTCTCATAGAACGACTTCAGATAGCCGTTCATCTTGTCACCCGAGAGACGGAAGATGGCCTCGCCCCGCTGGTTCAAGTCGGTGTACATAGCAATATAATCCTCGCCCTGCGCCAGTTGCTGAGAGCCGATAGCCTGTCGTGCATACTCCAAGGCTTTGGTCCAGTCTTCCATATAAAGATAGACACGCGACTGCATGCAGCGGACAGCCTGCAACGAACCGTAATGAATGTCTTCTGCCACATCATCGGTAAGCAACGTGGCGGCTCGCTCCAAGTCGCTCAGTACGGCGGCATAGACCTCGCGGACGGAAGAACGCGACGGTGTGTCGTTGGCACCGGGGGTGCGCAGCAGCACCGGCACGCCGAGATGACTGGCGTCGGCGCTGTAGTTATAGGGCTGGGCGTAGGCTCGGCACTGGTCGAAATGGCACATGGCACGGATGAGCAGGGCCTGACCGACGATGCGGTTGCAGTAGTCGCGCTGGGCGGGATAGGCGTCGGCCACATCGGGGCCGTACTCGATGATGTTGTTGGCATTGGCCTGAGCCACGTAAATCTTACGCCAGATATAGCCCACAGCACCGGTCACCTGCGACTCGTCGCTGGTGAAGTTGTATTGGGGCACCATGTCGCCACTGGTAGAGGCCGAGGGCAACGACACCATATTGCCGGCCACGTCGCCATACTTGGTGAACTCGTTGTCGACGTAGGCATACATCTTATTATAGGTGCCAACCAGTCCGGCATGCAGGCCCTGCGGGTCGCCAAGAAACGACGGGATGGTAGCCTTACCCTTCACGTCGACCTCAAGAAAGTCGGAGCAGGAGACCCCCACCCAACCTCCCCCTATTAAGGGGAGGAACATATAGATTACCGTCCGAAATATTTGCAATATCTTTTCTTTCATATCCTTGTATTTGTTCTGTTTTCCTTGTAATTACTCCCCTCCCTCACAGGGAGGGGCTGGGGGTGGGTCTAAAATCCAACAGTCACTGCCAACGATACCGAGCGCTCGGCGGGATAGCCGCTCATACAGGTCTTGTAGGAGTTGTGATCGCTGCTGGCGTATGGCGAGTAGGCAAACAGGTTGTTGCCGATGAGCGACACGACACATTGGTTCAGTCCCAAAGGCTTGATGAGGTCGCGCGAGAAACGATAGCTGAGCACCACGTTCTGCAGACGGATGAGCGTCTTGTTGTACAGGTAGCGCGTAGAGTTCATCACCGAACTGGTGCTGACGCCCCAGATAGGTTTCGGACTCAGCGCCACGTCGCCGGGTTTCTGCCAGCGGTCTAACTGCTCGACAGCCTGGTTCTGAGACGACGAATAGAGACCGTCCGAGAACATATCGCGCCCAAAGCTGGTGAAAGCATAGCCGCCAAACTGATAGTTCAGCAGGAAACGCAACGAAAAGCCCTTGTAGCTGAGGGTATTGGTCATACCGCCGGTAACGTCGCTGTGGCTGTTGTCGCCGGCCACGCGGTTGTCGGCGGAATATTGCTTGGTGATGTTGCCGTCCTTGTCGTACCACATCGGTGAACCGTCGGCAGGGTCGACGCCGGCCCAGCGCACGAGGAACATCGTGCTGACATCATAGCCCTCAATGTAGGAATAGGTGCCGAAGTTCTTCTGGATGCCATTGTAAAGCTTTAACAGGACATTCGTGTTGTGGGCCAGGTTCAGCTCGGTGGTCCACTTGAAACCATCTTCTTTCTCGCTGACGATATTCTTCGTCGTCAACGACAGGTCGAAACCTCGGTTGCGCATCTCACCGACGTTACGGTAGACCTTGGTATCGCCCGTCGTACGGCTGACATCGAGGTTACTCAGCAGGTTCTTCGTATGGTGGTTATACCAGTCAAAGTCAATATCAAAGCGGTTGAACAGCTCTAAGCGGAAACCGAGGTTGGTCTTGTAAGTGGTCTCCCAACTCAGCGTATGGTTGGGCGTGCCGCTCTGCGTACCGCCCATCTCGCCGTTATAGGCATAGCTCTCGCCGTAGGAATAGAGGCCGAGGGCCTCCTGTGAGCCGAGACGCGAGTTGCCGTTGGCACCGTAGCTGGCCTTCAGCTTGAGCACCGTAATCCAGGGTATCTTGAAGAACTTCTCGTTATGTACGTTCCACGACACACCGACGGAGGCGAAATCGGCCCAGCGCACGTCGCTACCGAACTGCGAATTACCGTCGCGACGGCCATTAAACGTCAGATAATAACGGCTGTCGAACGAGTAGCTAATCTGCCCGAGGAACGACGCCTTGCGGGTGGTGCTGCTGTAGTTGGAACCATTGCGGCTGTTGGCGTACGACACATCTTGAATGTAGTCATTGATAAAGCCCGAGCCAGTGGCACCGACGACGGTATAGTCGCGCGAACCTGCTTCGAAGCCCGCCAAGACACCGATGGTATGGCGTCCGAAGGTACGGTTGAAGTTCAGACGGTGGATGGTGTTCCAGTTGCTGACATGGGCCGACTGGCGGGTACTGTAACCCTCAGAGCCAATGACAGAGGTGCCGCTCCAGTTCTTCTGCGACGAATACATCTGCTCAAGGTTACTCTGGAAGTCGACGCCGAACTGCCCGGTATAACTGAGGCCTTGCATGATGTCGTACTTCAGCGAGAAGTTGGCATTGACGTAGAGTGCCTTCTGGTTGTTCTCGTTCTGCTCGCGCTCAGCAACACTGTTAAAGAACTTATAGTCCTTGAACACGGGATTACCGTCGGCATCCAGACCACTGACCATCCTGTTGTAGAGGCGCAGGGTGCCATCGGGATTATAAGGCGTGAAGATGGGCAGGTTCTCATAGAAATCGCGCCCCATGTTGAACAGGTCGTTGGTGTTGTACGAAGCAGACAGGATGGTGTTCAGCTTCACCTTCTTGTGGAGCTGGAAGTCTAAGTTGGAACGCATCGAGAAGCGCTGCTGCTTGTTGCCCTTGATGGTCGACTGGTTCTGATAGTAGGCGCCGGAGAGATAATACTTCGCCTTGTCGGCTCCGCCATTGACGGCGACATTGCCCTGGAACGTCGAACCGGTATCGTAGTAGACGTCGAGCCAGTCGGTATCGGTAGTGGAATACTGGTTCAGCTCGTTGTCCTGATAGGGGAAGGCACGCGGGTCGAGACCGGCATTGGCATACGCCTCACGGGCCAGCTCCAGGAACTGCTGAGCGTCGAGCACCTTCGGAGCCGTAGAACGGTCGATGTTGGCTATGCCGTATTCCACATTCACCGAGACATTGGTTTTACCCTCACGACCTTTCTTCGTCGTAACGAGCACCACGCCGTTACCACCGTCAGCTCCATAGATAGAGGTGGCTGTGGCATCCTTCAACACCGTGATACTCTCAATGTCGTCGGGGTTGAGAAAAGACAGGGGACTGACGGTATAGTTCTGACCTGGCATCAGGTTGGTGGTACCGCCAGTGAACATCGGCACACCGTCGATGACCCACAGCGGTTCGCTGCTGGCCGACAGCGATCCCTCGCCACGCACACGGACATTGAAACGGGGACGCGAGTTATCGGGCGAATCGCTGTTGATATCTATCTTCACACCCGGCATCAGACCGTCAAGCATCGTGTCGAGACGTCCTTTAGGCAGGTTCTCCAGTTCCTTAGAACCCACCTGATAGGCCGAGCCGACAAGGTCGCTACGCTTCTGCATCGTACCATAGGCACCGACGATGACCACATCCTTGATGATTTTGGAATCTTCCTGCATTCTCACGGTCTGCTCGGCCGTCGTGGTGACGCGCTGCGTCAGCTTCTTCATGCCCACGTAGGTAAAGGTGAGCGTTGCGGGCAGACTGCCGCTGACGGTCAGCGTGTAGCGGCCGTCGAGGTCGGTGAGGCACATATTCTTCGTGTCCTTCTGCTGCACGGTGACACCAATGAGGGGGTCGCCCTGGGCGTCGACAACAATGCCGCGCACCACCACGTTGGCAGCCCACGCAGGCAGGGCCGTCAGAGCGGCGAAGAGCCACAGCAGGGCGTACCTGGACACGGCATAGTTAAAGAAATTAGCTTCTTTCTTCATCTCGCTGGTTTAGATTTACGCGTGCAAAAATACAAAGAATTCTGTAAACAGCAAAATGATTAGCACATTAATTGGACGGAAAGTGGCAATTATCTCAGAGGCCGCGACGTTTTCACCTATAAGACTGTTAGTAATGTCAAAGATCGCTTTGTGTCCGTTCGGCTGTCGACTGATGGATGACGGATAGACTGCTGACGCGCCAGGGAATTGCACCGGAGTTTGCAACCAGATGATGGTCGC
>ONYA01000038.1 GCA_900321965.1 uncultured Prevotellaceae bacterium | reverse complement strand
GCATACTCCCCTTTCACTGAGGGAATCGTACCAGTCTGGAAACAGCTGTTCGCATCCACTCAGTGACAACAGGGACAACACAGAAACGAGCATCAGAATACTTTTCCATTTCCTAATATAGCGGATACCCCTGAATGATTTTGTATACATTGCTATTACCTGAATTATAATTTTTCCGTACATAAGTATCTGTTTCCCAATTAACGCCATATCATAAATAGACCCTTATGCCAACCTGAAGTGACAGGCGAGAGACAGCCCCAACCGTTTCGCTCGCGCCACCGTCATCTTTACGGCTGTGGAAGGAGTTAGACTGATAGATGATATCTGTGCCAAGACCTATGCGGTCAGATAACTTAAACTCTGTCCCAGCCATGAACTGAGGTCCAAGTCTTGTCGATTGGTCAAACTGATTCAGACAGACCGCCACGCCGACTCCCCCTCCTATCACAGCCATCCACTTTTTGCTGAAATCGTGACCATAGACAAGCGAAATGTCGTAGAAATTACAGTTAAGATGTCCGTTGTAAGGATAGAAAGTCTGGCAATGTGAGAAACTGGCCTCTCCCCCAAAACCTCCACTGCTCATATACCTGTAACCCATACTGAAACCTAACCCCGTGCGGTTGACATATGACCGGCCAGGGACAGGATAATAACTCGAAGTGACGACTCCTGGCAACACGTTAAAAGAGAACGTGTGACGTGCCGTTGCCGAACGTGGAACGGCCAGCAGCAGAAAGAGTACGAAAGTATGTATCAGGTGTTTAGGTATTTTCATAGGTCTTCGTCTTTCAACACAAACATATATCCCATGTGGCGTAGCTGTACGGCCGTGAAGCCATATTCCTTGTATAATTGCCACTGAAGAATCTCGTCTATCGTGTGGTCCTTAAGGGTAGACTGCTGGATAATAGAAATGTATTCAATATGCCCACTGCCGAAGAAAGAGTCTTCGTCAACCGATTTTTGTATGATTCCGTCTGGTGGCAGCTTCGCCAGAGTTTCTGCAAGATAATTACTGTTCACGCTATTCAAAGGGTCTGACAACCTACCGTCGAGATACACATAAATAGTATCTGCAGTCTTATTGCAACAGTAAAAGTCTATCGTACTGAACTCGCAGCCCTGTAAAAGCATCAATGCCACCATAGCGGTAAACGTCAGTATAGTTTTCTTCATTGAGTTTGATTCATCTTAACTTAAAAGGGATAAATGACAGCAACTTTCTCCAATCCACATATTATGTCACCATAGAAATCAAATATATTGCAGAACAGAAAAACACAGCGGCTCCCAAAACAACAAAACAAGCGATAGAATGCCATTCCCACTTGCTGTAGTTTGGATCCTGGCTGAATTCATCATAGTATTTTGTAAACAAACCATTATTAAAATAACGGTAAGTGAAATAAGACAGACATGGGACAATGGTAACGAAAGATATTAATGCAATATAATCTTTCGGAATTGTCAAATGATAATGAATCATTAGCAAAGAAGGTATTATCCATATTACCCCAACAAGATAGCCAACAGCTGTTAGTCCCATAATACTCCCTGCCATAATCTCCGTCTTGTTTCCTTCACGAAATTCATTTGGGCTGATAGAGAAAGCTCTGTCTAAGGATTGAAAAGAGTAATAAATATGGTTTAAAAATCGTTCAATTGTCATATCCTATACTTTTTATTTATCACAGGGGGTTCCCCCTGTGAGCCTAATGAGCCTAATGTTTTATTTCTTACTTTTGTTAAATTCATCTTGAAAGGGATAAACGAGTTTTCCCTCTTTCCACTGTTCTAACACCATTTCTGCGTTTAAACTTAGAATTCCAAAATTGTCATGTGCTAAAGCAGATAATACGGCCTTACTCCGATCCTCACATACCGGCAAAAGTGCATAAGCTGCAGATAACCTTACACCAATATCATCATGGTTAAGCAAAGCATATAAATCTGATAAGTGACCTACTTCATGGAGGAAAACGATAGCATCCATCACTTTATCATAGTTCTTATTAGCGACTTTGTAATCTCCAATTATAGAAGCCTTCGCGTGAATAGAAGCGCTCTCTTCAAATATACTGACGGCTTTTTCAATGGTCTTTATCTTCATCTTGAATAGTATTTAATGCAAAATTAATAAATATATAGGAACAAGACTACCATCCAAACTTATTTAACATTCTTTTTCCAAATTTATGCTCACAGGGGGGCTGTCCACCTGTGACTTTGAAATAGACGGTGCAAAAGTATGACTAAAGGTAAAACTATACAAATTAAAACAACTTAAATGATTTAAGTAAGTTGTTCCAAGAGATAATAAAAAAACGTTAGAATTTGGGAAATTGCCCGATGAAATGGGCGTTTTTTAATTCTTATGACAAGGTAAGGATGTAATCGTCCAACTCTTCTGCACGCCCATCCTTTTGGAATAACTTCTGATAAATTGACTTGCGTATTTGAGTTATATATGAAGGGGTGCATTTCTTCAGTTTAGCAATGTTGACTGGAGAAAACTGAAGCCTAAGGAGTACACATACATCATACTCAAATTCATTCAGGCTGTTACCATCTACATTCAATGTATCATAGAAAGAAGGTATTTCGTGGTTGACAAGAATCTTCAATTCCTTCCAATCCTCCCATGTTGGTATTTGATAAGGATTCTCTTTTAGATACTTCTGGAATCGAATTGTAACTGACGCTTGTTGCAGTCTTTCGTTCAAAGCATAGCCCTGTAAGGTCTTTATCTTGTGGCGGTATTGGTCTGCGTTTTCCTGGAGAGTTTTTATGTCTATTTCTTTCTGACGGAGCAATCTCTGAGAGATTGACTGCTCCGATCTTAAGGATAGCAAGTCTTCTTGTGCCTGAACCAATTTTTCCATTACTGTTCTATATTGGCTTTCTAAAAGTTGACGTGCTGCTTTATGACGGATGTAAATGATAACAAAAAGCAATATTAAGATTACAACAAGTGAAATAACAATAACCAGAAGGTAACGCAGTTGGGAGGCTTCACGACTCTTTTCGTTCGCAATAAGTTCGTTGCGTGTATAGTCGTACATAGCTTGAACTTGCATGGTTTTTTGGATTTCCATCTCATTATGAGCAATACTGCAAATGCTATCACTAAGACGGTCATACTTTATCAATGAGTCTTTGTTAAAGTATTGGGAATAGTAACGCTGTAGTCCGTCAAAGCCTGCAATTTTCAGATTATATGACTCAGAAGTCCCAAGCAACTTCCGGAAGTAATATTCTGCCTCATCCTTTTTGAATGTTTCAAGACACAGAAGGCCCTTCCGGAAATAATACATCTCCCTTCCATATTCTATATTTCCATTCTCATCAAAGAAACCAGAGCCACTTTCATATTCAAGAAGGTATTTGTCTGCCAACTGAAAGTCTTTCTTCTGGATGCATATACTTGCCATTGAACAACAGAGGGCCGATGCCAGCTGACATTCCCCAACCTTTTTATATAAAGAGTAAGCTTCTTTCAGAATAGAAAGTGCAGAATCTGGCATATTCTTCATATCATACCCTTCTGCCAACATCCCGTAGCAATAAAGATACTGCATGGTGTCTTTCGCCATCTGTGCATAGCGCATAGCCTGACGCTCCTCATGGACCATGTTGTCGGGCAACAACTGGTAATAGAACACCTCAGCTTTCTGGGCATATACCCGTGATAGTTTGGCGTAGTCACAATCGGCGGCGGTGGTGTCTGCCTTATCAGCTGCATCATTGTAGGCCGCTATTGCTTGCGGCGCCTCGCCGCGGTCGGCGTATGTGCGGCCAAGGATGTAGTAAGCACGCATCTGCTCGTTGGGCGTGCCGTGGCGGTCGAACCAGTCGGCGAGGTCACGGGCGAGCGAGTCGTTCAGCATCAGGCTGTCGGCACGGTTCTGCCGCTCCAGCTCCTCAAGCTGGAGGCGCTGCCGCTCCCCGCTGTTGCAGGCGGCAAGGAGCAGAGCGGCAAGGACGAGGAAACAACTTCTCACAGGAAAACTGTTTGCTTACTTCCGAATAACCTCCAGGGCTTTCTTCACGATGTCGCTCTCCTCGTTGAAGACGCTGAAGTATTCGCTCATGTCCCAGAGGTCGCGGGCGATGAGAGCTTTCAGTTGTAACTTCAAGTAGGGCAGCGTGCGCTGCAGTTCGGCATCGTCCTTCGGCTCCAGCTTCTGCTTCTTAGCCTCAGCGAGGATGTCGTCGACGAGCTTTTGCGGTACCTCGAAGTGCTTCTTGAACTTGTCGAAGGCGGGATACTGCTTCTTCAGCTGCTTGCGGTGGTTGTCGACATAGCGCAGGTTCTGCTGAATGATGATGCCCTTGGCTGCCAACTGACGGTGCAATGGGGTGTAACGGGTTGTATCGAGCGGCACGAAATAGTCGGGCATGATGCCGCCGCCGCCATAGACGGTACGTCCGCGATGGAGCGTCTGGAACTTGAGGGAGTCGGCGAAATGGATGCTGTCCTGATTGGTGAGCTCGCCGTTCTTCCAGCGGTTGTAGACGTCCATCTGATAGTCTTTCTGCTTACCCTTCTCGTAGGGCTTCTGTATGCAGCGCCCCGAAGGGGTGTAGTAGTGGGCGATGGTGAGGCGTATCATCGAACCGTCGGGCAGGTCGATGGGACGCTGGACGAGTCCCTTGCCGAAGGTGCGGCGACCCACGACATAGCCACGGTCCTGGTCCTGAATGGCTCCTGTGACAATCTCAGCCGCCGAGGCTGTGTACTCGTCGACAAGCACGACGACCTTGCCATCCATGAAGCTGCCGTTGCCCTGTGCGCGGTATTCCTGACGGGGCACGCGACGGCCTTCGGTATAAACAATCAGCTCGTCCTTAGCCAGCATCTCATTGGCAATGTTGACGGCAGCCTGCAAGTAACCGCCGCCATTCTCCTGAAGGTCGAGGATGAGGCTCTCTGCTCCCTGCAGATACAGGTTCTGCAAGGCGTCGCAGAACTCATGGTGGGTGGTGGCGCCGAAGTTGCCGATACGGATATAGCCGATGCCGGGACGTATGATATAGGCGGCATCAACGCTGTGGACGGGAATCTTGTCGCGGATGACGGTGAACGTCAGACGGTCCTTAATGCCCGAGCGGACAACGCCCAAGACCACCTTCGTGTCCTTGGGGCCGCGCAGTCGTCGCATAATCTCCTCCTTCGACATCTTCACACCGGCAATGGCCGTGTCGTTGACCGAGACGATGCGGTCGCCGGCCAGTATGCCGACGCGCTCCGACGGGCCGTTGGTGACGGGCTGTATGACCATCAGCGTGTCGTCAATCATGTTGAACTGCACGCCGATGCCCTCGAAGTTGCCGTTCAGCGGTTCGTTCATCTGCTTCACCTCTTTGGCATCGGAATAGGTGGAGTGCGGGTCGAGTTTCTCTAACATACCGCGGATGGCGTCCTCGACGAGTTTCTGTTCGTCGACGGAGTCTACGTAGAGGTTGGTGGTAGCAAATTCGGCTATCTGTAACTTACGCATGGGTGAGTCTTCACTCATATTGATGCGCATCTGGGCCTGAGTACTGACGGCGGCGATGAGGCTGACAGCCACCGTTGCTATCTTCATTGCTTTCATCTTGATGTCGTTAACAATTGTTTGCCTGCAAAGGTACTGCAAAATAACAAGAAATCGGCAGAAAAGTCAAAAAAAAACTATAATTGGCTTACGAAGCGGCCTTCATAAGACCCTTTCGTCGCATCAATCAGACAAAAACGTGCACCAATTAAACAAAAGATGTAAAAAAGAGATGAATTTCGGATAAAATTCCTTATCTTTGCAATCGAAGTTACTCTTGATATATATATGGATCCCAAATTACAAAAACCAATAGCTTATGAAACAGAACAACAAACAATCCAAATGGCTATGGCTGATCGTCGGGCTCATGCTGCTGCCTTTGGGCGTTAAGGCGCAAGGCGCCAAGAGTTACGAACTGGTCATAGAGAAAACCAACGGTCAGACACTTCGCTTGCCGATATCCTCTGACGGACAAATCTCTGTCGGTTATGAAGATGTCATTGTGGGACTGGGTAGCGAAACTCTGTTCCTGACCATGGATGACATCGCCAAGATGTATGCCGAAAAGACGACGACCGGCATCAGCAGACCGACGGACAACACCGTTTCCATAGAGTTGGGCCACGACCAGACCGTCGTCCTGTCAGGCTTGAAGGACAATACGGAAGTGATATTTGCAGACCTCTCCGGAAAAGTGCTACTCAGAGAGAAAGTCGCCAGCCGCACGACCACGATTTCAACAACGTCGCTGCCTGCAGGGACTTACATCGTAAAGACATCCTTTGGTGAAACCCTTAAATTCACGAAGCAATGAAACGGACACTCATTATTCTGCAGTTCTTGCTGGCGGCAACGGCCACTATTTATGCCCAGCATTTAGAGTTTGTAAAGAACAGTGGTGAACATCAGCATGTTAGCATTGCCAGCTGGGGCTCCATACTGTCTTTTGATATTGATGAGCGTGACGAGTTGACTTGGGTATACAATGGGCAACCTTTTAAGGACGTTGAGAGCGTACTCTTCCGTAACAAAGCCTACGACGACACCAAGGAGCGCGAGGCTCTCATAGAACTATACAACGCAACGGACGGCGACCACTGGGCAAACAACACCAACTGGTGTAGCGACAAGCCCCTGAGTGAGTGGTATGGCGTTGGCTGTGACTACGCTACGGGCAGGGTGACCAGTATCATGCTCAGTACTAACAAACTGAAGGGAACGCTGCCAGAAAGCCTTGAGAATCTGTCTTGGTTGGAGTACCTCTCAATAAGAGACAATCCAAACCTCACAGGCAATATTCCCCAGGCTTTAGGGAAGCTGATGAATCTGTGGTTTATTGGCCTGGACTATAACGGTCTGACAGGCCCGGTACCAGGAAACCTCTTCATGCTTCCACGCCTGAAGCAAATCAATCTCCAAGAAAACCAACTCAGCGGGACGATACCAGAGACGCTCACCTTCATGATGGATAAAGCGAAAGAACCAAATGACATGTGGATCTGTCATAACCGGTTCACGGGGAAGGTGCCCGATGCCATCCTGCACCACAAGAATTTCCGCAACCTCTGGCCTGCCATTCTGATACAGGACGGAGAAATTGGCGACTTCGACATTAAGGACATTGAGATTCCCGGCCCCGACTTTGAACTGACCGACATGAACGGCGTAGTGCACAGGAGCAGTGACATGTATGCAAAGAACAAACTGACCCTTCTTTATGAGTGGGGTTCCTGGTGCCCGTATTCGAAGGAATTGAATGTGAAGCTGATACCAGCCTACAGCCAGTATAAAGACAAGGGGTTCCAGGTGCTCGGCTTGACTATGTTATGTGGTATGGCCACGCCCTGTAGCACAGAGGAAGAATGGATGGACTACCTGCAGACGAATCATGTGGAGTGGCCCAATGTCGTAGAAGACTTTGACAATCTCTTGAATGTTATACATTATTTAAGCGGTGTTCCTTTACTGTTGCTGGTTGACCAGAACGGGAAAATCATTTTTTCGAACATCCTGAAGGAGGATCCTGACACTTATGCACTTGTGCCAAAGCTGGAAGAATACTTCGGTGCCTTGGAGGGTGGCGAATACTATACTTCTACAGACTACTCCCGCGACGGTGAGGTGTATACCATGCAGACGGCTACCGAGGGGCGCGGCATCAATTTGGTGTTTATGGGCGACGGCTTCGTGGACACCGATATGGGCGATGGCGGCAAGTATGAGAAGACGATGCAGAAGGCCATGGAGCAGTTCTTCGCCGTGGAGCCTCTCAAGTCGTTGCGCAGCCGTTTCAATGTCTATGGTGTGAAGGCGGTGTCGCCCAATGCTGAGTTCTCTCAATACGCAGTACGTGCCATTGACCGTGACGACAGCAAGGCCTTCCGTTATGCCAGCAAGATTTCTGGCCTCAGAACCGACGAGGGGTTGCACGTGAACGTTATCTACAACACCGATGGCTATGGCATCGACCGCAGCTATTGTTCTTCCTATTTCGGCGATGGCTCCTACGTCTGCTATGCGATGGACGGTGGTGCCAGCATGCTGCTCAACCATGAATCGGGTGGCCACGGCATTGGCCGTCTGTCTGACGAATATGTGGAACCCGGCTATGAAGGTCTTTCGCTGCCTGAAAGCGAGAAGCAGAGGATGATTTCTTATTGGGCTGACTACGGCTCTGGTGCCAATGTCGACTGGCGTAGTACGCCTACGGAAGTGAAATGGAGCAAGTTCGTGGCCGACCCGCGATATGCTGAAGAGGGGCTTGGTGCGTATGAAGGCAGCTTCCTCTATGGCAGTGGTGCCTACCGTCCTACAGAGAACAGTATGATGCGTTATAACGACACACCGTTCAATGCCCCAAGCCGTGAGGCCATTTACAAGTTTGTCATGCGCGAGTCTGAAGGCTCACAGTGGGTTTACGACTACGAGACTTTTGTGCAGTTCGATGCTGCCGGACGCGAGGAGTTTGTCAATGCGAAGAAGAGTGGGGCACGTACAAACAAGCGGATGTCTCCCCTGCGGTTAGAACCGACGACCAAAGCTCCCATTCTGCACGAGGGAACATGGCGTGATACGCAGTAAAAACAACTTGGTATTTTTGTTTGACGACAACTTGGTATTTTTATTTAACGACAACTTGGACAACTTAGACAACTTTTTTTTATTCGATACCATCCGGATGGCTAAGTTGTCTAAGTTGTCCAAGTTGTCGTTTAAAAAACATGCGATTTATTCGTACACGTCTTCTTCGGGCCGGTCTTCCTCGATGACGAGGTTGTCGATGATGAAGTTCTGGCGCTCCATCGTGTTCTTGCCCATATAGTATTCAAGGAGTTTCTGTACCTGGTCGGTCTTGTGCAGCGTCACCTGCTCCAGACGGATGTCGGGACCGATGAAGCCGGCAAACTCCTCGGGCGAGATCTCACCGAGACCTTTGAATCGGGTAATCTCCGGGTCTGGACCTAACTGGCTGATGGCCTGCAGGCGCTCTTCCTCACTATAGCAGTAGCGCGTGATGAAGTCGGATTTCTTTTGTTGAGTGTTGTGTTTAGTGTCTTCGTCAGTTAAGACCTGCTTGTTCTTGATTTTCGTACGGCGGTTACGTACGCGGAACAACGGCGTCTGTAACACATAGACGTGGCCCTTCTTGATGAGTTCCGGGAAGAACTGCAGGAAGAACGTGATGATGAGCAGGCGGATGTGCATACCGTCGACATCAGCATCGGTGGCTACTATCACCTTATTATATCTAAGGGTGTCCATGCCCTCCTCAATGTCGAGTGCCGCCTGCAGCAGGTTGAACTCCTCGTTCTCATACACCACCTTCTTCGTCAGCCCGAACGTGTTCAGGGGCTTTCCCCTTAACGAGAACACCGCCTGCGTGTTCACGTCACGGCTCTTGGTGATGCTGCCGCTGGCGGAGTCGCCCTCGGTGATGAAGATGGACGACTCTTCCTTACGGTCGTCCTTCACGTCGCTGAAGTGGATGCGGCAGTCGCGCAGCTTGCGGTTGTGCAGGTTGGCTTTCTTCGCCCGTTCGCGGGCCAGCTTAGTCACACCGGCTATCGCCTTGCGGTCGCGCTCGCTCTCCTTGATCTTATTCTCTAAGACCTCCGTCACGTCCTGGTGGATGTGCAGGTAGTTGTCCACCTCCTGCTTGATGAAGTCGCCCACGTACTTATTGATGCTCACACCGTCGGGGGCCATTGTCAGCGAGCCGAGCTTGATCTTCGTCTGACTCTCGAACATCGGTTCCTCGACATTGATGGCGATGGCGGCGACGATACCTGTACGGATGTCGCCGTATTCGTATTTGCCGAAGAACTCCTTGATGGTTCGGGCAATATGCTCCTTGAAGGCGCTCTGGTGGGTGCCGCCCTGTGTGGTGTGCTGACCGTTGACAAACGAGTGGTACTCCTCACCATACTGGTTGGCATGGGTAAAGGCTATCTCGATGTCCTCGCCCTGCAGGTGGATGATGGGGTAGAGTGCCTCGGTCGTCATGCGGTCTTTCAGCAGGTCTTCCAAACCGTGGCGCGAGAGGATGCGCCGACCGTTGTACATAATGGTCAGCCCTGTGTTCAGGTACGTATAATTGCGCAGCATGTTCTCCACAATCTCGTCGTGGAACTGGTAGTTCAGGAACAGCGTGTCGTCGGGCTCAAAAAAGATGTACGTGCCGCTCTCGTCCTGCGTGTCCTCCGTACGGTCGCCGGTAATCTCGCCCCGTTCGAAGGTGGCTATGCGCACCTTGCCATCGCGGAACGAGCGCACCTCGAACTTGGCGCTCAAGGCGTTCACCGCCTTGACACCCACGCCGTTCAGACCCACAGACTTCTTGAACGCCTTTGAGTCGTACTTGCCGCCGGTGTTCAGCACCGAGACGGCTTCGATGAGCTTACCCTGCGGTATGCCGCGGCCATAGTCGCGTATCGAGACGCGCAGGTTGTCCTCGACCGTTATCTCTATGCGGTCGCCGGCGTGCATTTTAAACTCGTCGATGCTGTTGTCAATAACCTCCTTCAGCAATACGTAGATGCCGTCCTCGGGCAGCGAACCGTCGCCCAAGCGGCCGATGTACATACCCGGACGGGTACGCACGTGCTCCATATCCGACAAGTGGCGTATGTTGTCGTCGTTGTACTCAACAAGACTCTCCCCCTGCCCCTCCCTGTTAGGGAGGGGAGTAGCTACTCCTTGCGTTTCTATTGTATTTTCCATTAATTTATCGTATTACCTTTAATTATCACTAAATGTAACTACTCCCCTCCCTCACAGGGAGGGGCAGGGGGGAGGGTCTTCCTCTTAGAGCGCCTTCTTATAGCATCTCCTCCGCTTATGCTGCTCGTTCTCCAAATACTGCCACTGCGCCTGGACGGCGGTGTTGCTCTCCATGTGGACGTGGGTCTCGCCCCACTTGAAGCCGTATTTCTGGTAGATGGGTATCAAGTGGTAGAACAGCAGGGCGTTGGCACCCTTGGGACGGTACTCCTCAAGCACGCCCACCAACAGGCAGTCTACGATGTCGGTCTTCTTCAAGTAGAGGGCGCGGAACAGGTGCCACCAGCCGAAAGGCAGCAGACGACCCTTGCGGCACTTCTGCAGGGCACGGGTCAGCGACGGGATGCTGATGCCTACACCCACCACCTTATGGTCGGGCGTGTTCCAGTCTTCAATGACGCAGAGCATGTCCATCGAGAAGAACTTGAAGTACTCCTTGACGTAGGTGTCTATCTGGCGGTCGGTCATCTGCGAGTAGCCGTAGAGGTTGCCAAAAGTCTTGTTGACCACCTCTAACACCTTACGGCCGTAACCGTCGGAGCCGAACACCTGACTGCGCTTCAGCTTGGGACAGTGCAGGTTGTAGCGCTTCTCCACCATCTGGGCCACCTTCGAGAACTTCTCGGGCATGTCACCCTTGGGAACGAAAGCCTTGTACTCGACATAGTCGTTGTCCTTTTCGTAGCCTTCCATCTGTTCCATCAGCTGGGGATAGTACTCGTAATTGTAGATGGTGGCCATCGTGCCCAACTGGTCGAAGCCCTTGATAAGCATACCCTCCGGGTCCATGTCGGTGAAGCCCAGCGGACCGATGACCTCCGTCATGCCCTTCTCGCGTCCGTAGTTCTCGACGGCACCAAGCAGGGCACGCATCACGTCGGCATCGTTGACAAGGTCTATCCAGCCGAAGCGCACAGCCTTGCGCTGCCACTGCTCGTTATAGCGGTGGTTGATGATGGCAGCCACGCGGCCCACCAACTTACCATCCTTATAGGCTAAGTAATATTCGGCCTCGCAAAACTCAAAGGCGGCATTCGTCTCCTTGCTCAGCGTATGCAGCTCGTCGCTATACAGATTGGGCGCATCATACTCGTTGCCTTTGTACAACTCATAATGCAATTCAATAAAAGCCTTTAAGTCCTTCTTGTTGGTTACTTTTTTAATCTCTACTGATGCCATCTTTTCTCTTGAAATTAGCTGTTTTTATTAATTATGTGGCAAAGATACGCCATTTTTCTCAAAAAAAGAAAGAAAAATTTGGATTTTTCAATAAGTTAAGCTACTTTTGCACGTGAAAGTATAATAACAAAAGAAAAAAATCATTTACTAATTGCAATTAAGTATGAAAAAAATTCTGTCAATTGCAGCCGCTGCGCTGCTCATGTCGAGTGCCGCGATGGCACAACACTGCTGCGAGAAAGGTCCTAAACTGAAGTCGTACAGCTTTGTCGAAGTTCAGGGCGGTATGGAGTGGACTGCAACCGATGCCAAGATTGACAAACTGCTGTCGCCCATCGGCGCCTTGTCGTTAGGTCATTATTTCACACCGGTAGTAGGTGCCCGTCTGCACGTCTCGGGTCTGGAGGCCAAAGGCCGCTTCGAGGAACTGAACAAGGATTACAAGTGGAACTTCATTACCACCGATGCCGACCTGCTCGTCAACCTGTCGAGCCTCTTCAGCTGCAACTATGCACGTCCCCTGAATGTCATCTTCGTGGGTGGTATCGGTCTGACCAACGCCTGGAAGAACGACGACATGAAGGCCATCATTCAGGAGAATCCCAACATGGCTCCCTTGGCATGGGGCAAGGACAACCGTCTGAGCCACAACCTGCGTGCAGGCCTGCGCCTGGAGACGAATGTGACGAAGCCCCTCGGCCTGTCGTTAGAGGTGGCTGCCAACAGCCTTGACGACCGCTTCAACTCGAAGACCAACGATGCCGACGACTGGATGATTAGCGGTATGATTGGTCTGAGCTACCGCTTCGGCCACAAGTACACCAAGCCCATCAAGGTTGTCCGTCAGGTGCCCGAGGAAGTGTGGGAGGAAGTGCCCGACACCATCATCGTCAAGGAGAAGCGCCCCATCGTGACCGAGGAGCAGAAGAAGATTGAAGAGGTCATCTTCTTCGAGATTTGCCAGAGCGACGCCAACGCTGCCCAGGGTACGGAGAAAGCCATCAAGGACGTGGCCGAGCTGATGAAGACTTCGGAGGATGCCAAGTTCACCCTGACAGGCTATGCCGACAAGGGTACAGGTAACGCCAAGCTCAACAAGATGTACGCCAAGAAGCGCGCTGACGACGTGACCAAGAAGCTCATCAACGAGCACGGTCTGGACGCCAGCCGTCTGACGAGCGACTCCAAGGGCGACACCGTACAGCCGTTTGCCGAGAACGACAAGAACCGCTGCGTCATCATTACCGGCGAGGGCACGTTCAAGGTGACCAAGTACGAGGAGTATGACGCGAAGAAGATTACCACCAAGAAGGTGAAGAAGACCGTCATGCGCGACGTTGTTGAGGAGGAGTGGCCGTCTTGTGGCAGATAAGTAAAACCTTTTCCCCATTGGCGAGGGTGGTAGCAAAGATATACGTGCTGCCACCCTCGCTCAGTTTCAGGCGCTTGCGCAGCTCTGCCACCGTCAGCGGGAAGTTGCGCACGGTGATGTTCGCCTGCCTGATGCCGGCGAGGTGTACTTTCAGGTCGCGCTTGTTCAGCGTCGTCACGGCATCAATCACGAAGCTGCGGCCAGGAAAACCGTCTACCTCATCGGCCGACACGAACAGATGACTGTCGCGGGCTACAGGTGCTATGCCGTAGTGCTGCGACAGTTCGGCAAAACAGCCCGCCTTCATGATGGAGGCGTTGGGCTCGTAGAGAAAGAGACAAAGACCCACCCCCGGCCCCTCCCTAAAGGGAGGGGAGTAATTACCACTGCAAGACAGAAGCGCCTCAACGACGTTGTTACTACTAGAAGGAAGAAGCGCCTCAACGCCGTTGTTACTACTGGAAGGAAGAGACGCCTCAACGCCGTTGTTACTACTGGAAGGAAGAGCCGAATGAAACGTCTGTATATAATCGTTAGAAAGAATGTTCACACACGCTATTGGAGTAATTACTCCCCTCCCTACAGGGAGGGGCCGGGGGTGGGTCTGGGTCTTCTTTGTCTCTACCACCATCTCCTTACACTCGTTACCCACCGAGACGATATGCACCTTGCCGACATACTGCTCGCCCAGGTCGCTGACGGCCTTGCGCCAGTCGAGCATCGGCGACAGCTTGATGATGACGCGGCGGGCTTTCGCTGTCAGCAGCGGCATGAGCGCTACCACGTCGGGGGTGCAGTCGCTGATGCCGTAAGTGCGGCCGCCGTGACTGTCGCGACGGGCCGGGTCAATATATATAAGGTCAACGGGCGCCATCTGCCGCAGGTAGTCCTCGCTGTCGGCACAGACAACCTCGGCCTGCCGCAATCCTAAGACGTCGAAGTTCTGGCGGGCGATGTCGCAAAGTTGAGGCTGACGTTCCACATAGACGGCTTCGGAAAAGCCCTGCGCTATGAAGGAGAAGTCCACGCCGAAACCGCCTGTCAGGTCAACCATCCGCTGGCCACGTCCGGCCATCTCAGCCTTATACCTTGCCGTCTGCTCGCTGGAACATTGCTCCATCGACAGGTGAGGCGGGTAGACGACACCCTCAACAGCCGCCCATGAGGGCAGCTTCTTCCGCGCCGTCTGCCGTCCGACAATCTGGTCGAGGGCAAACGTCAGGTCTACTTCCGGATCTTTCGTTCCCCGTAGTGCCAACTGCCGTATGTCGCCGTCGGCATTCTCTTGTATAAATGCTGCTGTTGCCTGGTTCATATCCGTTTCTTTTTCTGACAAATGTTTGAGGGTGGCCGCCCGGCATCCAGTTCGGCCTTCATATAGTCCATATCGGCTGCCACGTGGTCGAAAAACTGTCGGTAGCCAGCGCACAGGTAGTTCAGGCCGGGCTCGCCATAGCGGTCGCGCACGAAGCGGTTCTTGGGACACTCGCCGTGGCAGGCAAAAAGATAGCGGCACTCGCGGCATTGGCGGGGCAACGCCGTTTGCTTCATCTGACTGAATGTCTGCTGGCGATGGCCGTAGAGCATGGCCGTCAGCGGCTGTTGCCGGATGTTGCCCAAGCGGTATTCAGGAAAGACGAAATGGTCGCAGGCGTAGACGTCGCCGTTGGCCTCCATGACAGCAGCATGACCGCACATCGACGACAGGGAGCAGACGCCGGGCGTGACACCTGCCCAGTTGGCCAAGGTGGCATCGAACGTCTGAACGAAAACTTCGCCGACATCGTGCCTAACCCACTCGTCGTAGACGCCGCAGAGGAAGTCGCCCCATTGGCGGGGTGTCACAGAGTAGGGCGTCAGTTGTCCTCCTTCTGCCATTCCCGGTGCTAAGGTCAGACCGTCAGTGCGTTCCATGGTGCGCTCCACCACGGGCGTGAACTGCAGAAATTGGCAACCGATGCTTTTGAAGAACTGGTAGAACGCTTGCGGATGGTCGACGTTCGCTTGGCTGACGACGGCCATCGCGTTCCACTCCACCCGGTGCTTCTGCAATAGGCTGATGCCTCGCATCACCTCGTGCCACGACGGGCCGCCGCGTCGAGTGTGGCGATATGCGTCGTGCATGGTCTGCGTGCCGTCGATGGACACACCCACCAGGAAGTTGTTCTCGCGCAGGAACTCGCACCACTCGTCGGTCAACAGTGTGCCGTTGGTCTGCAGACAGTTGTCGATATGACGCCCTCGGGCGTAGCGCCGTTGCAGTTTCAGTGCCCGGCGGTAGAAATCTAAAGGCCGCAACAGCGGTTCGCCGCCGTGCCAGGTGAAGAGCACGTCGGGCAGCGTCTGTGCCTCGATGTATTGCTGTATGAATGTTTCCAATAGCTCGTCGCTGATGACAGGATGGGCCTGCTGATGAAGCTTCCGCTTTTCCAAATAGTAGCAGTAGTCGCAGGCCAGGTTGCACTGGCTGCCGACAGGCTTCAGCATGACATAGAGCGGACGGGCAAAGGGACTGGCTGTATTCACGGTTCAGTCGAGTGTTAAGGGCTGGTGTAGAAGTCGGTGATGCGGACGATGGCGCGCGAACAGACGGGACAGAAGTCGGGCGACTCGTTGGTTCGCATGCGGCAGTCTTCCGACGGGCGCCAGACGCCCTTCGACTGGTAGCCGCCACCCTCGAAGAGTCCCAGTCGGCCCGTGGGGTCGGGCAGCAGGTCGGCCCACTTCTGTTGGAAGTCCACCTTCGTCGTCAGGTTTGGTTCCCACGGCTCCGTGTCGGCGGGGTACTGTGACTCAAAGCCGTCGTCGTAGGCATATTCGTCGCCCAGCCCAGCGTAGCTGTGGCCAAACTCATGCACCAGCACCTGACTGAACGTAGGATGGCCAGTCGTCGTGACGAGCAGCTGGTTGTAGATACCACCGCCACCGTAGACATCGCTGTTGACCAGCACGATGATATGTTCAAAAGGTACGCCCGTGAGCAGGTCGTACAGGTGGTGCATATCTTCGGTCATCAGGTAACGCTCGCTGTAGAACGTATCATAATGTGTACCGACGGCCGTACGGTGCCACCTGCCCTCGCGCGGAATGCTCGGTCCGCTGTCCTGCGACGGCGTCGCTACGGCCACGACGTTGAAACGCTGTTTTAGCGTGGTGAACGGCTCATGGGCAAACAAGGCGTCTACGACCCGCTGACAGTCCTGGTAGAACTTCTGCATCTCTGCCTCGGTATAACCCTCGGCCACAATAGCCAGGTCAATGCAGCGCGTCAGGTCGGGCACACTGTCGGGTGACCAGATGTAGCGGTGGGCAGCACCGTCCGCTCCGGCACGGCGGATCAGAATGTCGGTCGGCTCCAACGTATGGGTCATCTTCCCCACGACACGGTTGTGGAAGTCGGTCAGCGTCACGCTGATGTCGACAGCACGCTTTGGCATCGGCACCAGAAAGCTGGTGGGGAAAGCCCGCTGTACCAGCGTCGCCTCCTCCGTTGCCTGCCATTCTTGGAACAGGGTCGAGAAGGTGTGGACATACAGTAACTGTCCCGTCTGATGATCGCTCAGACGTATCTGTCCGTTGCCGCGTAGGGGCGCCTCGCTGAGTTGGCTCTTGCGGCCTGCCCAACGAGGGGTGGCCATGGTCTGTTCCAGGAAAATGTGCTGAGAGCGGTTGTCACCCGCAAAGACGTAGTCCAAACGGAGTGTGCTGTCTTTAAACCACTCGTCAAACGACTGGGCACTGACCATGTTGGCTGTCAGGCCGAGAAGGATTGTCAGGATTCTTAATCGTTTCTTCATCATTCTGCCTGCAAAATTACTAAAAAATATCAATTATCATCGCTTCATTATCATTTATTTTGTAACTTTGCAGTCCTATGACAAAAGGACGGTTTGCACCCTCGCCGACAGGGCGTATGCATTTAGGCAATGTTTTCAGCGCATTGCTGTCGTGGCTCTCGGCCAAGAGTCAGGGCGGCGAGTGGCTGTTGCGTATCGAAGACATCGACCCGCAGCGCTCGCGTCAGGAGTATGCCGAGTGGCTGATGGACGACCTGACGTGGTTAGGCTTGACATGGGACGGCGAACCAGTCTACCAGAGCCGGCGCAGCGACATCTACGAACATTACTATCAGCAACTGAAGGAGCAAGGCCTGACCTATCCCTGCTACTGCACACGGGCCGACCTGTTGGCGACACAGGCGCCCCATGAGAGCGACGGTCGTGTGGTGTATGCCGGCACTTGTCGGCACCTGCCGCCGAAGCCTGGATGTCCGGCAGCTACACGTCTCATCGTCCCCGACCGCGACATCACGTTTACCGATGGCCACTACGGTCGGCAGACGGTGAACTTAGCCCGTCAGGTGGGCGACTTCATTATCCGCCGTAAGGACGGTGCCTGGGCCTATCAGTTGGCCGTCGTCGTTGACGATGCCCTGATGGGCGTGAATGAGGTGGTGCGTGGCCGTGACCTGCTTCTGTCGTCGCCTCAACAGCTGTATGTGGCTGAGCTGCTGCACTTCACGCCTCCCCGTTTTGTCCATCTGCCGTTGCTGTTGGGCGATAGCAGCCAGCGCCTGTCAAAACGTGACCGCAGTCTCGATATGGAGCATCTGCGGTCACGCCGTAAACCTGAAGAGATCATCGGCCTGTTAGCCTTTACAGCAGGACTGCAGCCCGAGCCACAGCCCGTGACACCTCAGCAACTGCTGTCAGGCTTTTCATGGAATCTGGTGCCCCGTCACGACATCATCATGACTGCGCAATAGCTCGCGACATTGTTCGAGGATGGCCAACAGGTCGTCCATCGTCTCGGCCCGGAGCATCTGGATACGCGTTTGGCGGAAGTTGGGGATACCCTTGAACACCGGCGTAGCGGCCAGATGGCGTCGGGAGTGCAGGATGCCGCGCTTCTCTGCCGAGGCTTCTGTCTCGCCGGGCTTCTGATTCTCGCTGATCCGTCTGACATTGATGCGTAGCTGCTCTTCGAGGATGTCTATCTTCTCGTCAACCGTCAGTTGCTCGTGGCTGAAGACCCAAGGTGCCCCAAAGGTGGCACGACCAATCATGACAGCATCGACACCGTAGCGGTCGAAAGCGGCGTCGGCCTCGTCAAGCGAGGTGATGTCGCCATTGCCGATGATGGGGATGTGGATTCTCGGATTCTTCTTTACCTCACCTATCAGCGTCCAATCGGCCTCCCCCGTGTACATCTGCGAGCGGGTACGACCGTGGATGGTCAGTGCCTGGATGCCACAGTCTTGTAGCTGTTCGGCCAGTTCGGTGATGATGAGCTGCTCGTGGTTCCACCCGAGGCGCGTCTTCACGGTGACGGGCAGCTTCACCGCCTGTACCACTTTCTGCGTTATCTCTAACAGCTTCGGGATGTTCTGTAACATACCAGCACCAGCGCCTTTGCCGGCTACCTTCTTCACGGGACAGCCGAAGTTCAGGTCGATGAGGTCAGGACCAGCCTGCTCCACAATCTTCGCCGCCTCGACCATGGCGTCCACGTCGCGTCCGTAAATCTGTATGCCTACGGGCCGCTCCTCGTCGCAGATGGTCAGTTTGCGAACGGTTGTCTTGATGTCGCGCACCAGTGCTTCGGCACTGACAAACTCCGTGTACACCATCGCCGCCCCGAACCGCTTGCACAGCATCCGGAACCCGATGTCCGTCACGTCCTCCATCGGCGCCAGGAACAGCGGCCGCTCTCCTAATTCAATATTTCCTATCTTCACAACTCTTAAATCTTAACTTAATAAATGGTATGTGCCGCCAGCCAATGGTTTTACCACGCCCTTCATCTCAAGGCTGAAGAGGAGGGCGGTGAGCTGACCGATGGGGATGTTTGTCTTCACCGAGAGGATGTTCAGCTGCAGGTCGTTGGTCTGTTGCAGCAGGGTGACGACGGCTTGTTCTTCGGGCGACAGGTCGGGGAACAGCTGGCGCTCGACGGGTTCGGACTTCTGCTGCTGAGGCTGCCAACCCATACTCTCGACGAAGTCGTCGGCCGAGGTGATGAGGGCTGCGGTGTTGTTGCGTATCAAGCGGTTACAGCCTTCGCTATAGGGCATACCCACGGCACCGGGGAAGGCAAAAACTTCGCGACCATACTCCTGGGCTATGCGACAGGTGATGAGGCCGCCACCCTTATAGGCACTCTCCACAAGGATGGTAGCGTCGCTGAGACCGGCGACAATGCGGTTGCGCTGTCGGAAGTTGTTGGCGAATGGTTCCGTCTGCGTCATATATTCCGTCAGCAGACCGCCGTGACTGACCATCGTGGCTGCGGTCTCGCGGTGGTGGTTAGGGTATATCTGATCCAGACCGTGTGCCAGCACGCCGACGGTGTCGTAGCCGACAGTGAGAGCCTGACGGTGGGCGCAGATGTCAATGCCATAGGCCAGTCCGCTGACGATGAGCACGTCGGGGCACAGTTCCTTCAGACGACTGACAAACTTGCGGATGAGGTCCTGGCCGTAGCTGGTGCAGCGGCGGGTGCCGACAATGTCGATGACGCGACGTTGGTTCAGGTCGGCATTACCTTTGTAGTAGAGCACGATGGGTGTGTCAGGACATTCGCGCAGTCGGGCGGGATAGTCCTCGTCGTTCAGCGTCAGGGCACGGATATGGTGCTTGGTAACGAACTCCATCTCGACGGCAGCCCGCTTCAAGGCGTCGTCCCAGTTTTTTAGGGCTTCGACAAGGCGCGGTGTGGCGTCTGGTAAGACGTCGCCAATATCGTTGCGCTGTTCGTAGACGGCCTGACCGCCGCCCAACTCCTGATAGAGCTGTAACGCCTGTTGTGAGTTGAAGCCCGTCATGCGGGTCAGTGCAATTGTGTAATATATCTCTTCGTTAGACATGAGTACGGGTTTAGACATGAGTACATGAGTACTTTTTAGACATGAGTACATGAGTACTTTATTAGACATGAGTACATGAGTACTTTTTAGACATGGGTACATGAGTACTTTTTAGACATGAGTACAGGAGTACTTTTTGGACGTGAGTACAGGAGTACGGGTTTAGACATGAGTACAGGAGTACGGGTTTAGACATGAGTACAGGAGTACTTTTTGGACGTGAGTACAGGAGTACGGGTTTGCAAGATATGAGTACATACAGATCATTTGAATTGCTTTTTGTATAGTCTGTATTTATGGCGAATATCTATTTTTTCGCCACCGAAGTTGATGAGCAGTCCATCATCAATGCCAGTGGCGGTCAGATAATTGACGAGTTGCACTTCGTGGGCAGTGCATAGATTCTGAACGGCTTTTAATTCCAGAATGAGTCGGTTGTCTATGATGATATCGGCTTTGTATTCGCCCACAGAAATACCGTCATAAAATACTTTGATAGGTTTTTCGGTCTCAAATGGCAACCCTAATTTCCGCAACTCGATAACCATAGCGTTTTTGTACACTGCCTCCAAATAACCCTGAGGCAGTTGCCGCCGTATTCTCAATGCACAGTTATTGATAGCTTCTATCAACTCATCCAAGTCTTTCATTTCTTTTTTCTCTCTTATTTTATTTTTATTACCTTACTATATACTTCTGTACTCCTGTCCAAATAGTACTCATGTACTCCTGTCTCCGAAACGGTACTCATGTCAAGAAACGGCTAAAGGCAGCATCATAGTCGGCGCTCTGTCCGAGCCGTCCGTCAACGATGCACACTAACGTGACATCGCCGCGGAAGCAGAGGGCTTCGTCGGAGGCGCGGAAGATGTCGTGATGGAACACATACTTGATGCCCTCCTTGGTCAGTCTCATCCGAGAGATGAACTCGTCGTCGGGACGCAGGGGTGTCTTATACTGCAGGTTCATGCGGGCGACGACAGCGTCGACACCCTTTGCATGCATCTCGGCGAACGACAGTCCACACTCCTTCAGGAAGAGGTGACGGGTGTGCTCGCAGTAGTGCAGGTAGTTAGCGTTGTTGACGATGCCCTCGATGTCACATTCGTAGTCGCGCACCGCCATGCGGGTTTCAAAACAGTATTTCATATTTTTGACATTAGTACATTGTTAGACAGGAGAACTTTTTAGACAGGAGTACAAGAGGACAGGAGTACAAGAGGACATGAGACTTTTATCGTTTTAAGTATTCGTAGCCGATGCGGCAGCGCAGGCAGTCGCGCTTGTCGCAATAATCTTTCTTGAGTTGGATAAGTGCCTGAGAATCACCGGCTGACATGACGGGCAAGCCACACTGCTGCCACATGCGGATGATGTGGTTGTTCTCGGGCTTCAGCTGTTCGAGCAGGTCGAAGGCGCGGTCACAGAGTTCCTCTTTCTGGCGGTGACGCCCTACGGCGAAGAGCATGGGTATGGCCGTGTTAATCATCAGCAGGTTCAGCGAACCGTAGGAGAGATGCTTCTCGTTCTTCGCGCTGAGCGAGCCGAAGGTGTAGTGCGTCTCCCAGTAAGGCGTAACGTGCGACGAGAGCAGCGTCTTCAGCTGGTCTACGGTCTTGCACTCCACAAGCTGGCTCAGTCCTGCCTTCCGCTGGTAGTAGAGGTTGGCCAACTGCGACAGCCGGATATGCGGGAAGTTCTGCGGACGCAGGCGGAGGAAGTTCCAGCGGGCGGCGTCCATCGGCTGCATCGAGAACTTATGGGCCAGATACTGGTATTCGTTACGCAGCTTGGCAAAGTATCCGTCGTTCAGCGCATCCTGCTGGTAGTGCTTCGGCACGGTGGCTAACTCCAACAGTCCGGCCTGCCCCATGAAGATGGCCTCTATCTGGAACAGGTCGTCGCGGTGGTGGTCGACCGCCTTCAACGGTATGTTCAGCGCCCATTGCTCAAACGTGTCGCTGTTGATGCCGAAGCCGTAGTTGCGAGCCAGCGTCACGAAGTAGGCGTCCTCCCACGAACCGCCGCAGCGTTCTGCCCGCCGTCGTATGTCGTCGGTCTTACGTTCTAAACGCTCCGTCTGCAGGGCCGCCATCCATGAGTGGACGGTCAGCCGCGTCAGGTCGGGAATGATCTTGTAGCACGGCGGGTACTGGTCGGTCTTCTGCAGTTCGTCGTAGTTGTCGCGAATGTGCTGTGGCACGCTGAGTTGCATCTGCGGCAGGTAGTGCCCTACAGAGTTCTGCACCTCGCGGTCTACCACCTCGCAGACGTGCAGCACCACGTTGTCGTAGCGCGGGTCGCGGTCGTGGCCGTGCTGATACCAGTCCGAGGCACGGTCGTGAATCTCGACGTTGCCCACCCACAGCGTCCCGTCAATCTTCACTTTGGCGTTGAAGAAGTCCGGTCCGGCGTTGCGGTTATGCAGTCCCGGGTCAATGATTTCCACCCGCCGGCCGTCGGTGGTCGTCAGCTCCGTCAGTGGCAGTAGCCGGTGCTTCCAAGTGTAGTGTAGCAGCTGTTCCATCGTCAAAATTTCTGCTTTTTGCTCGCAAAGATACTAAAAAAAAGTTTATTCCAAAGTTTTTTCAGAAATTATGATTAATTTTGCAGCGATTATCTATAAAAACAAGAACGATGAAGAAAACCATTACTACTATTTTAGCCTTACTGGCATTGGCACCTCTTACTGTGAATGCCATCACCCTCAATCGTGTCAGCATACATGATCCGAGTGTCGTATATAATCCCGGCGATCAATATTACTATATCTTCGGTACCCACCGGGGCCTGGCTCGCACGAAGAACATGATGAACTGGAGCGGAACGACCTACAACTTCAAGTATAAGGATGCCTCAGGCACGCCCAAGGTCATTAACAACAGCGTCGGTACAGCCAATGCCTACAAGCCCGTGTTCGAGACGAACTATACCACGACCGTCACCGTCGGCGGTGCTGAGAAGACCTTTGGCAACTTCGATGCCTTCGCCTGGTCAAATGCCAGTGCCGCCAACTACGAGATTAACGGAAATATGTGGGCGCCCGACGTCGTCTATAACAAGAAGATGCAGAAGTGGTGTCTCTACTTCAGCATCAACGGCGACAGTTGGAAGTCGAGCATCGTCTTGCTGACCGCCAGCAACATTAACGGCCCTTACGAGTATCAGGGTCCGGTCGTCTTCTCAGGCTTCGAGGCAGCCTCGAGCGCCAACTTCAGCTATAAGAAGACCGACCTGGAACTGGCGCTTGGCACGCTGTCGAGCCTGCCCTCGCGCTACACCGCCTATTGGGGCAACCGCTGGCCTCACTGTATCGACCCCTGCGTGTTCTACGACGAGGAGGGCAAGCTGTGGATGACCTACGGCTCGTGGAGCGGCGGCATCTGGATGCTGCAGCTGAATGAGGACAATGGTCTGCGCGACTATAACGTCACCTACCCGTCGACTGGCGGCAACACCGACGGCGTGACCAGCGACCCCTATTTCGGCAAGAAGATAGCCGGCGGCTTCTACGTCTCCGGTGAGGGTTCTTACATCAAGCATATCGGCGACTACTACTATCTCTTTGTGACATACGGCTTCATGCTGTCGGCAGAGAACGGCACCGACGCTCAGAAGAAGCAGGGTGGCTACCAGATGCGCGTGTTCCGCTCAACCACCCCCGACGGGCCGTACAAGGACAACCGCAACCAGAACGCCATCTTCACCGGCGGTGCCACCAACTTCGGCCCGAAGGACAACACCCATCGCGGCATCAACATCTTCGGTGCCTACAGCGACTGGGGCGGCATGACCAAGGGCGAGCGCGAGCAAGGCCACAACTCCGTCATCAACGGCGAGGATGGCCGCTCTTACCTTATCTACCACACGCGTTTCCAGGATCCCGTCATCCCGCAGGGTCACGCCGTGCGTGTCCACCAGCTGTTCGTCAACAAGGACGGCTGGCTCGTGGCAGCACCGTTTGAGTACACTGGCGAGACGGTGACGACGGCCGACATCGCTGCTACTCAGCAGGTGGCCACCGCCGACATTCCCGGCACCTACAAGCTGATGATTCACAAGTACGGCCTCAACTACGTATGGGGCGCACAGGAGACCGTGACACCCGTCGACGTCACCCTCCATGCCGACGGTACCATCAGCGGTAGCCGCACGGGCACGTGGAGCGTGGAAGAGGGCACGTCGTATGTCTCCATGAACATCGGCGGAGCCGTCTACAACGGCGTGATGGTCGACCAGGTTATTGAGCCTAACACCGCCAACTCGAACATCAACTTTACGACCACGGCAAAGAACAAGACAAAAGCCTTCACGGGACTGGCCACCAGCGGCGTCACTGCCTGGGCCTACCGTACGGGCGACGACCCGACGGGCATTCTGGATACCGTCTCTGAGGAAGCCGTCAGGGGACCGCTCTTCGACCTGCAAGGCCGCCGCATAACGATACCTGCGAAGGGTTATATCTACATCCAGAACGGAAAGAAGTATATATACAAGTAACAACAGCAATATGAAAATCGCATTAATCGGCTACGGCAAGATGGGCAAGATGATTGAGCAGATTGCCTTAGAGCGTGGCCACGAGATTGTAAGTATCATTGACATTGACAACCAAGAGGACTTCGACAGTCCTGAGTTTGCATCGGCCGACGTGGCCATCGAGTTCACCGCCCCGCAGGTAGCCTACGGCAATTACCTGAAGGCCTGGGCCAAGGGCGTGAAAGTGGTGTCTGGCAGTACCGGCTGGATGAAGGAGCATGGCGACGACGTCCGTAAGGCCTGTGCCGACGGCAAGACGCTGTTCTGGGCCTCGAACTTCTCCATCGGCGTGGCTATCTTCTCGGCCGTCAACCGCTATTTAGCCAAGATCATGAACCAGTTCCCGCAGTACGACGTGGAGATGGAGGAGACCCACCACGTGCATAAGCTCGACCACCCCAGTGGCACGGCCATCACGCTGGCTGAGGAGATTGTGGCTGAGATTGACCGCAAGTCCGCCTGGGCCGAGGACACCACCGACCCCAAGATGTTACGCGTGGACCACATACGCCGGGGCGAGGTGCCGGGCATTCACACCGTCCGCTACGACTCTGACGCCGACCTCATCACCATCACCCACGACGCCCACTCGCGCAAAGGCTTTGCCCTCGGTGCCGTGCTGGCTGCAGAGTACACGAAGGAGCACCAGGGATTGCTGACCATCAGCGATATGTTTAAATTCTGAAAGATTTGTTAAACAAGGGATGATGGCGCAACTTCTGTCCATGACACTGCGTCAAACCTGTGACAATCAATAGAAAGAGTTAGAATGGAAAAGAAAAAAGAATTCAACCCTCAGAAGCAGTGGGCAAAGTTTATCGTCGTACTGGTGCTTTACCTGCTGTTCCTCTATTGGGTCAAGTCGTGGTGGGGCCTGCTCGTCGTGCCCTTCATCTACGACGTCTATATCACCAAGAAAATCAAGTGGCAGTGGTGGAAGGAGTCCGAGGGACCCGTACGCTGGGTCATGTCGTGGGTCGACGCACTGGTCTTCGCCCTCGTCGCCGTCTACTTTATCAATCTGTTCTTCTTCCAGAACTATGTCATCCCCTCCTCGTCGTTAGAGAAGTCGCTGCTCACGGGCGACTACCTCTTCGTCTCGAAGGTGAGCTACGGCCCGCGTATCCCTGAGACACCGCTCACCATGCCGCTGACACAGCACACGCTGCCCGTCTTCGAGTGCAAGTCGTACATCGACTGGCCGCACTGGGACTACCGCCGCGTAAAAGGTCTGGGCAAAGTTGAGCTGAACGACATCGTTGTCTTCAACTTCCCGGCTGGCGACACCCTCTGTTCGGCACCCCAGTATCAGCCCTACGACTTCTACCAGATGTGCTACGGCATAGGCTACCAGCTTTATCCGCAGCGTCCCAACCCCGACTCGCTCACGGCTGAGCAGCGGCTGAAGTTCTATCAGACGGTCTATCAGGCCGGACGCGCGCAGATAGCCGCCAACTTCCAGGAGTACGGCGACATCATCACCCGGCCTGCCGACCGTCGCGAGAACTATGTGAAGCGCTGCGTCGGTCTGCCAGGTCAGACGCTCCAAATCAAGAACCGCATCGTCTACCTCGACGGCAAGGCTAACAAGGAACCCGACAACGTGCAGTACACCTACTACGTGAAACTGCGCCAGGGACTCCCCGACGAACTGATGCAGGACCTCGGCATCTCCATGGAAGACCTCATGAGCCTCAACCAGCTGGGCTACATGCCGCTGACACAGCACGCCGTCGACGTGCTCGGCGCCCGCAAGGACCTGGTGGAGAGCATACAGCTCGTCACCGATGCCAGCGACACGGACATCTACCCGCTCAACGGCAACAAGCACTGGACGCGCGACAACTACGGACCCGTCTGGATTCCCAAGAAGGGAGCCACGCTGAAGCTGACGCTCGACAACCTGCCCGTCTACGAGCGACCCATACGCACCTACGAGGGCAACCAGCTCGACGTCCGCGACGGCAAGATCTACATCAACGGCAAGCAGACCAACGAGTACACCTTCAAGATGGACTACTACTGGATGCAGGGCGACAACCGCCACAACTCCGCCGACTCCCGCTACTGGGGCTTCGTGCCTGAAGACCATATCGTCGGCAAGCCCATCTTCATCTGGTGGTCCAGCGACCCCGACCGCCGCGGCATCAACGGCATCCGTTGGCACCGTCTCTTCCGCTTCGTCGATAATATTAAGTGAAAAATGGCCTGAAGTTTCTGCTTGCGCTCGCCGTCGCGTTCATCGTCATGCTCGTGTTCCGGGCGCTGGTCTTTACCATCTACACCGTCCCCAACAACTCGGGGGAGCCTACCTTCAAGGCCGGCGACCGTGTGATGGTAAACCGCTGGTCGTATGGTCTGCGTACGGGCGACGACGAACTCTTCAGTTACGGACGGCTCTGTCGGCAGTCGGTCAGTAAAGGCGATCTGGTGGCCGTCGATGACTCTTTGGGACAGGTGATGATAGGCCGCTGCACGGCCTTGCCCGGCGACACCATCCGCCTGCAGCAGCGCACCTTCATCGTGCCTGGCCGCGACGCCACCTGTGCCCACCACGACTATTATTTCATCGACCGTGTCGGTCTTGTTCGCGAGGCCCAGATTATAGGCCGCGTCTTCCTCGTCGTTTATAACCATACGCCCGGCTATGTCTTCTGGATGGGTAACGACCCGTCGCGTGTGCTGTTACCGCTATGAACGTCCTCCTCTCCACCACCTACTTCGGCCCCATACAGTGGTACCAGAAGCTCTATCGTGCCGACATGGTGCTGATAGAGCGCTGCGAGTCGTTTCAGAAGCAGACCTACCGCAACCGCTGTCTTATTGCCTCCACGCAAGGCGTTCAGGCACTCACCGTACCCGTTGTAAGTGAAGGCTCTTCACTTATCAATAATGTCCGCATCAGCGACCACGGCAACTGGCGTCACCTCCACTGGAACGCCCTGAAGTCGGCCTACGGCGAGTCGCCTTTCTTCGAGTATTACGAAGACGACCTACGTCCCTTCTTCCAGCCCGACTGGGAGTTCCTGTTCGACTTCAACGAAGCCATCCGCAAGAAGATGTGTGAGCTGCTCGACATCCACCCCCACGTTCACTACACAGAGGCGTTTACCTCACCCCTCGACATTTCTCGCACCTCGCACCTCGTACCTCGTACCTCGCACCTCGACTACCGCTACGCCATCCAGCCCAAGCACCCCGCGCCCGATGACGACTTCACCCCTCGCCCCTACTACCAGGTCTACCGCGAGAAGCACGGCTTCCTGCCCAACCTCAGCATCCTCGACCTGCTGATGAACATGGGGCCGGAAAGCATCTTCTACTTATAAGGTTCACAGCTCATCCCTATGGCTGATATGCCGTCGCGCGCGTAATAGGATAAGGAAAGCGGAAAACATCCCACCCACGTCGCCCATCCACCCGTAGCATAGGAGCGACATGGGCGACATGGGTGGGATGTTTTCGAGTTAAGACTACCATATATATAGACAAGACAAAATGAGAATCACAGACAAATTGAGAGGAGGTAAGAAGTAAGAGGTAAGAAGTAAGAAGTATGAAATGTCACGGCCTCTCGCGAAAAAATATAAGCCTCTCGTAAAAAAATATAAGCCTCTCGTGAAAAAATATAAGCCTCTCGTGAAAACGTCGCGGCCTCTCGCAAAGGGGTTACGAGCAGCTAAGCGTTTTCCAGACCTATGCTGACTGGTGCGATATTCCGCAGAAGTGACGCAATATTTACGTGAATCTTTCGTTTGAAATATCATATGAAAAGAACTGTTGTTTGGATTTCAGCACTCGTTATGATGAAAAGAAATCTACTGCTAATGATGCTGATGGCATGGGTAGCAATGAGTGGCCATGCGCAAGAGATTAACTTCGTGAAGGGCGCCGACGTGGGATTCCTGCTGGGACAGGAACGACGGGGCGTTGTGTTCCACGACCGTAACGGACGGGAGCGTGAATGTCTGGAACTGTTGAAGAATGACTATCAGATGTCAGCCATCCGGATGCGCGTCTGGGTGAATCCACGCGGCGGCGACTGTGACAAGAACGAACTGCTGGACATGGCCAGACGTGTAAAAGCCCTGGGCATGGACTTGATGGTGAACTTCCACTATAGCGACACGTGGGCCGACCCCCAGCAGCAGGGCATTCCCGCTGCCTGGCAGGGACACAGTTTCCGCCAGATGAAGCGCGACGTGCGGGAGCATACCATCGACGTACTCAACCTGCTCAAGCAGAATGGCATCACACCCCGCTGGGTGCAGGTGGGCAATGAGACCGCCAATGGCATGCTCTGGCCCATGGGTCATATCGAGAAGAACCCCAAGCAGTACGCAGGCTTCATCCGTGCAGGCTACGATGCCGTGAAGGAGGTCTTTCCTGAGAGCACGGTTATCATTCACCTGGATCGCGGTCATAAGCAGAGCCTCTACGACTGGAACCTCGATATTGTAAAGAAGTACGGCGGCAAATGGGACATGATTGGCATGTCGCTCTATCCCTACTGGGCCCGCAAGAACCACCCCGAGTTAAATGCCGACAGCATCATTACCGACTGCATGCGCAATATCCGCTATTGCAGTAAGAAATACGGCTGCGACGTGATGATTGTGGAGACCGGCTTCGAGGTGGACGAGCAGCATCCCGAACTGATGGAGGAAGGCCGGCGCCAACTGACCCGCGTCGTTCGTGAGGCGCAGACAGAAACCGACGGCCACTGTCGCGGCGTCTTCTATTGGGAGCCCCAGTGCCTGCCTGGTGGCTATAAGCTCGGCGCCTTCAACAGCAAGGCTCAACCCACGGTCATCATGGACGGATTTGTAGAAAACCCGCCGCAGTGACTCGCACCTCGTTTAATACGCTATAGGACGTACAGACCGACCCATGCATCTGTAACATTGCATGTTTCCGTAAACAGACTCCTTGTCAACATACCAGGTGTTCCAATAGCTTGAACCATAGAGGATACAGGCGTCGTAGGGGGCACTCTGGAAATCGTAGATCGTGGACGACCACAAGGTGAATTCATTCACCATCTCCGTATTACGCGTACCATAATACCATCCGTCAAATGGTATGAAGATGGCATTGCCCGTCGTCTTCGATGTGAATTTTATACCTTTGCGACTATTGACCCAGCAAACCTCTCCGTCACAGCCTTTCTTGAGTTTGGTAAACTCCTCTACTGTCGGCATTCTCCAGGCGCTACCCCATTTGACGTAAGCCACGTCATACTGAGTACCACCGATGTCGGTACCGATGTCCTGGAAAGTATTATCGCTGTTATAGAACTTGTATGTAGCCCATGTGTAGTCTTTCTTTTCTTCAACCTCACCCCAAGCGAAGTAACTGCCATATCCATCCGGCTTCTTGGCGCCCACATTACAACAAGCCCATTTCATGCCGTTGCCCATGTCAATCATGTGCGGGTGCTGGTTGTCAGGACAGAGCGTCTCGTCGTAAGTAGCGATGATCTCAACGTTGATAGTGGCTGTCTCCTGCGTTTCCGTGTCTGTGACGGTAATCGATGCCGTACCGGAATCCTTGCCCCTCATGGTAATGGTTGAGCCTTCCACTTTCACCCATAATACGCTTACATCGCTGCTTTGGACGGTATACGACCCACTGCCTGAAACAATCTCGACAGTAGCGTACTCGCCGTCATTCAAGGTGACGGAATACTGGGACAGTTCCAGTGTTTCTGTCACCGGGGGCGTATTGTCAAATCCCTTGCCAGTGAGTGGCACCTTGCAGACCGTGCAAGTATTGTCAATCTCATACTGAATGGTGGCCAGTGCGTTGTACTCTTCTGCGCTGGTCGGGAAGAACTGGACGAGGATGCTCTTCAGCTCCGTAGGTGCAATCGTGAAAGTGCCCAGGACTTCCTCGGGGATGCTGAACGGAGGAGTGGTCTGAAGAACGGTGATGTTGACAGGGACATTTCCCGTATTCATGATGTTGATATACTGTCCGGAATTGCTGCCGACAATCACCTCCTCGAAGTTCAATTCCTGAGGGGTAATGGACAGTCCGGAATTCTCGCCGCTGACAGGACGGAGGGAGCTGCCCACCCAGGAGGCGTCGACGGTGGCCGTGCCGTCCTTGGTGATGACAAAGTCCTTGTGGATGGTGCTGCCTTCAGCATCCTTGGCATCGCTGACAACGTAAAAGCCCTTGTCCTTGGTGTCGCCGTTGACCTTAATACCTGTTTTTAAGCCTGAGAATGGCAGATAGAGGTTGTTGCCGTTCTTGGCCTTGAAATAAGCACCCTCTACGGAACCGAAGATGGTCTCGCCCCAAGTGGAATAACGGGGGGAATAGGAGGTGTTGTTGATCAGCTCGCGGAACTGTGCCAGTGTCGGCGTCGAATAGTGCTCACCGAGGTTCACCGTCGCCGCGTCGTTCTCAGAGCCCTGATAATGATCGGTGAGGATGCGTGGCGGGTAATAGGTGGCTTCGCTGTAAAGATGGCTCATGTAGGGCTTTCCCCACTGGTAATAGCCGCCGGCCTCCTCAGGGGCATCGGCATAGAGGTTGCTACAGAGCCACTTCGTGCCGCTTGGCAGGCCCATATCGATGAGGTGTGGATGGTGGCTGTCGGGACACAGCACGGTGGTGCACAGGTCGTCGGGCATGTCCACCTGGAACAGCTTGACGCCCATGGGCCGCGTGGTCGGCGTGATGGTGTAACGATGGTTGGCAAAGTCGAGGTTGTCGAAGGTCTCGCTGATGTAGAGGGGATGGTCCTTCTCGGCATAGCAGTACTCGTCGTCCTGGAACTTGCGTGCTATCTCCGTGCCCGTCTCGTCGTAGACGGCAAAGCCGATGGTGTTGGCCATCGTGGCCCTGGAGACGTAGGAGGAGCAGGTCAGGGTATTGCCCTTGGTCGTGTATTCGGGCGCCGTAAACGCCGGATAGATATAGGCACTTCTCTCCCAGAACAGTTTCTTCGGGCTCCAGCTGAAATGCTCCCACTTGTAATGCTTTCCGAAGACGTTGGCCTTGAAGGCCATGTCGACGCCCAACTTAACACCCGTCTTCAGCTTGGAGTCCTTGAGGAGGGAATAGACGGACTTGTCGGCGATGGCATCAGCAATCTTGGCCTTCAGCGTGCCTTCGATATAGGGACCGACGCGCAGCCTCAGATCCTCGCGGGCCTCGAGTTCGTCGCCAACGCCGAGGGAGATGCCGACGGAGCCGACGATGCCTGTCCATAGGCTGAGCTTGCCCGTGGCATCGAGGAAGAACTCGGTCTCGCTGGTCGGCTCAGACTGGTAATACTGTCGCTCCATGTCGTGGTCCTTGTCCCATCTGAAGATGAACTGCTTCTCGACATGACCCTTTCTGGTGAAGCCAATGGAGAGCTCGGCCTCGGCCTTCGGCTCCATGAAGAAGCCCAACTTGAAATCGGTCTTCAGCAGTGGGAAATTGGGACAGGGGAAGGACTTGTCAATCAAGTAGACCGACTGACAGTCGTCGCCGTCGCCGCTGTCAGAGCTATAGTCTCCCAGGGAGATCTCCTTGAAGTTGGGCTCCGTCCCCGGCTCCCAGGGACTTACCGGCGCCAGCTTGCTGAGCGGGTCTTCGTATTCGTCCTTGAACTTCACGGCGGCAGCCACCTTCAGCTCGTCGTCAAAGGAGCTACAGGTCTTCAGGAAGAACATCTTGTTACGCCAATACATGTCGTAGGCAAACTCAATGGTGATGGTCGGCGTGACGGAATAGTCTACCTTGACTTCCGTCTTAATCTTCTTGAACTTCAGCTTGACAGGAAACTTGACGGTGCCAACTTCAATGTCCTTCCAGCTGACCTCGCCCATGCGCCAGTTGTCAATGCCATAGTCTTCCTCCTTTTTCCTGTCCACCTTTCGGGGCACACGGCGCAGCGTATAGGCAGCGTTGGCTCCCGCCTGCTCGTCCTGACGGGCCACGACATACTTCCCGAAGAGCACAAACCGCTCATAGACGTCGGGGATGTCTGCCCGCTCGCAGGTAACCACCCCGCCTTGAACCGTCAGCACCTTTCCCGCAAAGCCTTCTGGAAACAGCTCGCTGACGTTTTCGTACAAGAGGATGTCGCCGGCATGGGGCAGCAAGGCCGCAGGCAAGGCCGAGGAGAACGTCACCGTCAGTCCGTCCACAGAAGAGACGTATGGCAGGTAACGCTCGTCAAGACGGATAACACCCGGCTTATAGACGGGATCCGGAACCCGGTGGCAGATGCTGTCGATGTCCTCAATCGGTATACGCACCAATGAATCGGTAGTCCAGACGTCCTGCACCACCGCGTCGTTGTGCCAGATACTGTCAAGGTCGTAGTTTGAATAGGCTATATGGTCAATCTCCTCATCGTAGAAGCCCTTGAAGGAACCGTCTTTGAGGAAGAACAACGTGACATGATCCTGCGCAAAGATGCCAGACGTAAAAGCACTCAATATGATAAATAACAAGAACCGTTTCATCGTATGGAAATTTTATGGGAACTCTGATTGACATTAATAATATATACTCCTGAATGGAATTGGTTGAGGGGCACGGCTCTCGTCGCTCCCTGAGGAACGGTGAACTGCCGCAGCACAACGCCTGCAGCAGAAACAATCTGGATGTTAAGATCTTTCGAACCGGCAAAGAACGACAGGGCATCCGACGTCAGCGTCACGGCCTTGTCACTGTCAGATGCTATCATCGGGACGTCAGAAAACGGTCCTTCGTATGTCAGCTTCAGGATTTGACTGAAGTCGTACTCGGCCCCGATGTTTTCTGCCTCAATCTTTACCTTGCCCTCCTTCACCGTCACGATGGGATGGTCGTTCAGTAAATATGACTGCTTTGAACCGTCCCTGAACCACACTACCAAATCCTTCTTGCTGGTCAGGTTGGCGCTGTTGTTGTGGCTGGATGCCGTCACGTTGACAAGTACGGAGTCCGTGAGCGTACCGATGCGTAAGTTACCACCTGTAACACTGCCTGCAGTCGTCGGTGAATAGGTAACCTTCACCTGCTGGGTTGCGTTAGACAGGATCGTGCCGCCTGTCCAGTCGATGCTAAAATCGGATTCAACCATACCAAACGGCAGGATGTCTTGGGGGGTAAAGGTGTTGTTCCTGACATCAATGGTCATCGTGCGAGCACTGCCTGTTGCCACCGTGCCGAAATCAAGGTGGGTCGTGCTGACACTAATGGCTGAACTAAGGCTTGACACTTCGAAGACGGGTCTTATACCCAAAGGTGTTTCGATATCACTGACATGGTTATAGGTCATCATGGTGTTTGACACATCAAGGTCGTACGCCATATTGGCATTGTCGCTACGTGTCCGGCTCCAATACTGCCCCACTGGCAGGAAGAGGCACTTCCCATTTGTCAAACTCTTGATAAGCAGGCCGTCTATACCGTTCATGGAAACCGGCTCTGCTGATGTGTTGTTCACGTCAACAAGCTCCTCGAACTGTGTCAGCGACGGTGTACGCCAATAGGCTCCCCGGTCGGTAAATGCCGCATCGTCGTCAGTACTGCCCTCGCCTCTCCACTGGTAGTGCGAGCCAGACTCTTCCGGACTGTCGGCACCTATGTTTGTTGTTGCCCACAACGTACCTGACGGCAACCCTAAATCCACATAGCCATAGCCGTCAGAATAGCCTGCCGTATTCCCGACGACAACCATGCATCGTGACTGCTGATTGTTATCATACAAAGCGGTGATGGTGCAAGTACCCTCACCCATAGCTGTCACTAATCCATCGCTGTTGATGGTTGCGACATGCTCATCACTGGTCTGCCAGACGATGGCAGGCGCGTCTCCGCTATCCGTTTCCCAGGTGTATGTCATACTAGTTTTCTCTCCGATTTCCAAGAACAGCACATGGGTTCCAAGAGAAAAGACGCGAGTTGTTACTTGTGCTACTGATCCTATCGAAAGAAGAAGCAGACAAAAGGAAAGAACTGTTTTTTGCATTATTTCAAAATGTATGTTCGTATTATTGCGCTACAAAGATACTGATTTATTTGGATTTAGCAAGATTTCTTGAGGGAAAAAAGACAGATTTTGACACGCTGACCTCATTTTGTCCGAAATTTCTTGGTTTGTCGCAACAAAACGGGAAAGAAACCGGGCTATTTTTTGGAATGAGGGCAGAAAAGGGAGTATCTTTGCATCAGAAATCATTTTTCATACGAAACATATATCATTTGGTTGGTTTTTAGTTATTAGTTTTTTGGTTTTGATTATGAAACAAGGCTCGCAGTGATTGCGAGCCTTTTTCGATGTGTGCTATTTGATAAGGGTCTTGATGGTGCCTTGCAGCTGTTCGGACGTGACGGTCAGCACGAGGCGGAACATCTGCGGGCCCCACATGCCCTGTAGGAGCGGGTCGAGTTGCGGACTGACGTCGTCGACCGTGGCCGTGAGTTGGCGGGGGTCGTAGTGGAGGGCGCGCCGACCGAGGACGACGATACCCGGACGACTGACGTCGGGACGGACGATGGTCATCAGTATCAGGCGCGTCGGCGCCTTGTAGGCTTGCAGACGGTAGCGGTCGGTGATGCTCACCTCATTCTTACGGAGGCTGACGGTGCGCTGCCAGCTGCTGACGGCGGCCTCCTCGGGGTAGGCGGCAGCCAGTTCGAGAGTTAGGCTGGTCTTGCTGCTGCTGACGACGCTGGCCTTGTAATTCTTGCCGTTGCGCTGGTCGCAGCCGTTGATCTGCGGCAGGTTGTGGTAGCCGCTCTGCATCGTCCAGATGCTGTAGCGGTCGTTGGAAAAGGTCTTTGATGTGTATTCGCCTACGCCCGGGTCGATGAGCAACGGCTCGCCGGCGGCATAGACCACCACCTCGCCCACGTCGTTGTGGTTATGGCTCTCGTCATTGTGCCCGCCTTTCATAGCGGCAAACAGACCGCCTGCGCGTGCCGACCATATCTGGAGGTTGGGTAGCCAGACGTTTGACAACAGCGGTTCGGCTGCCTTCTCACGCTGGAATTGTCCGATGGAATGGAGGAAAAACAATTCGCGACCGAGAGTGGGGAAGTTGCCGCTGCGGTCGTAAAGCTCGGCTGCTTGATGCAGGTAGTCCTTGTCCTCACCGATGTATTTGGCAAAGCGGCGCATCGTGGGGTCGTCAACGTAGCTGGCGAAGGGATAGACGATGTTCAGCTGCTGCATATAGCGGTTGTCGTGCGAGTCGGCGAAGCTCAATACGTAGCCGTTGCCGATGTAGGTCTTGTAGGCGTAGGCCGCCATCGCCCGTAGCTTGGTGTTCTGGTGTGCGTCAATGCGGCCGTTGGTGGCGCGGTCGAGCAGCGACAGACATTCGTAGAGCGAGGCGGCGGCACGGTCCCAGTAGCCCGGCCCCTCGTCGCAACCCCCGTCCTCGGGGTAGCTGTTCAGGAAGGCATCCATGCAGTCGAGAATCTGGCCTACAGCCTGCAACTGCTGCTGACGGTCGTTCTCGCAGAGCAGCACACAGCTGAGCCAGTTGGAGCAGATCCACGGGTTCCAGTTCATGCCGGCCTTCTTCCACCAGTAGTTCGTTTTCTGGGCAGGCTGCAGGATGCGGCGCTGCACCTCGCGGCTGACGCGCTGGCAGAGCAGCGGCGAGAAGCTGTCGAGCTGGGGTCGCAGCACGTAGCACGCCCAGACCACGAGTCCGGCCGTCTCGGCATTGAACAGGTCGACGGTCTGGTCCTCGTAGCGAGGCACCTTGCTGCCATAGTGAGCGGGGATGCCCCACCATGTCTCTTCGCAAAAACTACCGATTCCATCGATAATATCCGGCAGGAAACGCCCCTGACCCTCAGCCACCTCAGCCATCACCAAAGCGGCCAGTTGCCGACGCTTGGCGAAGCACAGCTGCTCGTAAGCGACACGGTTGCCGTTCTCCTTGAACTGGGCGAAGACGCTCGTCGGGAGTGTCGTCCACGGACGCTTCAGGTATTGTTCACCATAGCTGATATAGCTCTGCCGCATCGGTTCGGGCAGACTGTCGCGCCAGAAAGCCGCACCCGCCTGGGGCAGCGGTGCAAACTGTCCCGGCGCTACCAGCACGTCGCCGAGTGCTGCTTTGTACTGGCCGAACGTCTGTCCGCAGACCGCCACGCTCAGCAGTAAAAGTACCGATAGAATCGCTGTTTTTCTCATTAGTACTTGTCTTTTGTTACGATGTCGTCAGCCCAGCGGTGATCTTTCGGGAAAGGCTGTCCGCCCCAGGCTTTCACCTGCGTCCACGGTTCGGCCTTGTCCGTCCAGAACGGATGGTCGGCGGGCAAACCGAGGGGCATGAAGGCCAGCGAGGTCATATAGAGCGAACCGTTGTTGGTGTACCAGTCGGCGGTCTCGGGCTGATGGCCGCAGAAACCGATGGTCAGGTAGCCGCCGTCGTTGTAATTTTGCTGGTAGTCGAACATCCGGTGCATGACGGCGGTGAGGGCGGCGCGCACCTGGCCGTTCGAGAGTTCCTTAGGCAGCTTCTGGTACCACGCCATCAAAGCCAGCGGCTGCATGGCGGCCAGACGGTAGGGCGTGCTTCGGCCGATGACGGGGAAGGTGCCCTCAGGCGAGATGAAACGTTCGAGGATGATGCTGAACTTCTGGGCACGCTTCAGTGCGCGGGCGTAGTACTTATCATATTCCAGGCGCGTGCGGGCCTTGGCGTCAATCATGTTCTGCAGCGTCTCAAGATACATGGCATGGAAGACGTAGCTCGAATAGTAGTCGAAGGCAAAGACGGGACCGTCGGCATACCAGCCGTCGCCGACATACCACTCCTCGACCTTGCGGATGGTCATCATCACGCGGAAGTCGTCGTAGTCGCGGCGCTCGGTGACCTTGGCCAGGAAGCTCTCGATGGTCGATGAGAAGAGGAACCAGTTGGTGTAGGGCGGCTCTATAGAGCGCAGCTTCTTGAACTCCTTGATGTAGCGCTCCTTCGTCACTTGGTCGAGAGGAACCCACAGAGCGTCGTAGGCACGGATAAACGACTCGGCGATATAGGCGGCATCGACGAGGTTCTGACCGGCAACACCCCAGCAGAGGTAGTCGGGCGAGGCAGGGTCGACGCTGTTCTTATATGAGGCTAAGGCCCACTCGCGGAGTTGGCGGCGCTGGTCGCGCTCCTTGATGTCGGCGGGAGAACCGCCGGACACACTGTCGGGCAATGCAAGCCATGGGGCGATGCCCGCCATCAGGCGTCCGAAGGTCTCCATGTAGACCACCTTGCGGTTGCGGTTGTCGAACGACGGCGAGAATTCCGTCTTCATATTCTTCTGCAGTTCGCCCTTGGCCATGTTCTCTAAGACGGGCTGTGCCATCTTCCAGGCCTGCTCGGTCCAGTACTCGCGGTCAGTCTGTGCCGCCTTCTTTGCTTTCTTGGCCTCAACGGGCATCAGCGCTATCAGCGCCACAATGGTTAAAATCAGCTTTTTCATGATTGATATAACATTATTTCTTCGTTTGTTCTAAGAATCTCACATATTCGCAGGCGGCCAACAGGAAGGCGCCGACACCGAAGTTGGCTTCGGAGTTCTGGTCGACGGTCTGGCCGGGAATGGCACGCTCACCGATGGGCTGCACGTAGCCCACCTTGCCCGAAGGCTGCAGGGCGGTCTCCGTCAAGTACTTCCAGGCGCGGGCGATGACGGGGGCAAACTCACGCTTCGGCAGGTAGCCGTGGTTCACGCCCCACAGCATACCGTAGGTGAAGAAGGCCGTAGGGGCATGGGCAGGGTCGAGCATCGAGCGCGTCCAGTAGCCCTGCGGCTGCTGGCAGGCGGCCACGGCCCGTGCCAGACGGGTGTACTTGTCGACGAAGAATGGCTGACGGACGTAGGTCTCGGGCATGTCCTGCAGCACCTTGGCCAGTCCGGCCAGCACCCAGCCGTCGCCACGTGCCCAGAAGTCCTTCTTGCCGTTGGCCGACTTGTGCTTGGGGTAGACGTACTTGCCGTCGCGGAAGTAGATGCCCGTTTCAGGATCGAGCATGATGCTGTCAGAGTAGAGGATGTTCTGGTAAAGCTTGTCCAAATACTTCTGGTCGCCCGTCAGGCGGTACATCTTCGTCATCACAGGCATCACCATGTAGAGAGCGTCAGCCCACCACCAGTAGTCGTTCGCCTTCGAGTCAGCCTCGTAGCCCATCACCTCCTTGGCACGAGCCACTCTCTCCTCTCTTCTCGCCTCTAAATTATAAAGGTCGATGTATGTCTGGAAGCAGATCTGCCAGTCGCCAAAGAGGACATAGTCCTGGCCCTCGCCGTAGTTCTTGTACTTCCACTTAGCTGGGTCGGCCTCCTTGGCGCCCTTCCACTCGTTGTGCTCCGCCCAGCGGATGCTGTAGTCGAGCATCTGCTGGTCGCCAAGCAGCTTGTAGACTTCGATGTTGCCGGTGTGGTAGGCGGCATTGTCCCAGAAGGAGCGCACCTCCGGCTTGTTGTTCTGTTGCCAGTAGGTATTCACCTGACGAATCACCTTCTTCACTTGGTCGGGTGTCCACTGCTTCGCCTGCACAGCGGCTGCGGCAAGCAGGCATAAGGGTAAGAGTAGTTTTCTCATAGCTTATTTCTTGATTCTGATAATGTTAAGCGAATAGGCGGGCAGCTCCACGTCGACGGCATTGCACTCCGGCGACAGCTCGTGCTCCGTGGGACTGATGTTGGTGGGCTGCTGCAGGGTGTTCTCGTCGTAGCCCGTGTTGGCGCGCAGCTGGATGAGCTTGGCACGCTTCACCGCGAAGTTGCTGATGTTCAGACGGGCGGTGGTGCCCTCGGCCTGCGAGTTGACAACCTTGACGATGAGCTCACCCGTCTGGTCGTCGATGGTGGCACTCGAGAAGACACCCGCCGACGTGTCGTGCTTCAGCACGGTGTCGAAAACCAGGTCGCTGTCGAGCCACGCCTTCACCGAGTCGCCGCTGACAGTCAGCGTGACGTCGTACCATCGGCCAGCCTCCACGCGGCCCCGCTTGGTGGCCGTCTGCGACTTGCCGCTGCCGTTGATCTGCTCCAGACCATGCTGCGTGTTGCCCCAACCACCGAAGTTCACCCAGCAGTAGTGCTGCGGGTCGACATAATTGAACACAATGATAAAACCCTCGCGGCCGTCGTCCTTGCGGGCACGGCACTTCACGGTATAGTGGTCGCCCACCTCGGCGGTACACAGTGCTATGCACTGCTCACGCATACTCGTCTGACTCAGCACACCGTCGGTGACCTGCCAGTCGCCGAACACGTATTCGGGCTTGCCGGTCTTGGGCAGCGGGTCCATATGGGTGTACGATGCTTTGGTGCCCCAGGTGGCATAACCCACGCGACTTTTCTGCGGCGTAACGGGCTTCCTGAAGGCGGCACCCTCGTAGGGGTTCGTCTGGCTGACTTTCACCACCTGAGTACCGATGTTGCGGGGCATGAGCATCTGTACATAGTAAGAAGGTGTGCCCATGACGCGGCTGGAGTTGAAGCGAATCATGTCAGGACGCCACCGGGCGTCGTTCTCGTTGACAAAGATGGGGGCGTAGGAGTTCAGCGGCACAACGTCACTGTTGTTCTCCATGCCCATCATGTAGACAGCTTCGCCGAGGGCAGCGTTCATGTTGCCCAAGTCGCCGAAGCCGTCGGTGACGGCATACTCGCCGACATATATTTTCGGGCCACGGCGGTCATAGGTGTCGTACTTATGGAAGTTGTCAGCAAACCACGCCGGGTTGCGGTAGTAGTGCTCGTCGAGGAGTTCGACACTCTCCTGGCTGTCCCACGTCGGCGTGTCGGTGCCCCAGGCGGCGACGTTGCCGATGAGGTGCATCTTCGGGTACTTCTTCAGTATCTGCTCCTTGAAGAGGCGGAAGCGGTCGTAGTAGTGGTCGCTCTGCTGGCGGGGGTCGGGCTGGTTGTTCTCGTTGCCAATCTCTAAGTATTCAATGTTGAACGGGGCGGGATGGCCGTTCTTGGCGCGCAGGGCACCGTACTTCGTAGTGACGTCGCCATTGGCATACTCAAGGGCGGCCAGTGTCTCGTCAATCCACGGCTGCAGCGAGTCGACGGCTGTCTGTCCGCCGTGCCAGATGCCCACGTTCACCACGTAGAGCGGCTTGGCACCGAGGTCCTCAGCCATCTGCAGGTACTCATGGAAGCCAATGCCGTCGGTGGTGCGGTAGCCCCAGTTCACGTTCCAGTGGCCGGGGCGCTCCTCGATGGGGCCGATGGTTCGCTCCCAGCGGAAGGCATTTTCCGGCGAAATCTGTCCCTCGACGAAGCAGCCGCCGGGGAAGCGCATAAACTTAGGATGCATCTCAAAGAGCATCTGTGCCAGGTCGGGGCGCAAGCCGTTCTCGCGGTTCTTGAACGTCGGCGGGAACAGGCTCACCACGTCTATCGTCAGCGTGCCCTTGCCATCGAAGACGAGGGCGAACTGTGCCTTGGGGTCATTACCGGTGGCGGTCAGCTCGGCGGTGTACTTGCGCCAAGAGGCCCCCTTTTCGTCCCCCGAGGGGGACACAATAGCTTCAGCCAGTATAGAAGCCCCCTCGGGGGCCGTAGGGGGGGCTTCGTGGGCTTTCAGCACGGCCTTGATACTGCCCTTATATTTTCCCTTGGCCCAGAAACTGAGGCGGTAGGTGCGGCCCTGCACGCTGTTGATGCCCTGCCGCCGTGGCATTGATGGTCAGCTCGAGGGCGTTCTGCTGGACGCTGTTCAGCAGGGGCGTCTTTTTCGACGGCTGGACGAGGCGGGCGGTGAGCTGAGACGGGGTAGCAGCGTATGTGGACCAGGCCTGCATGTCGGCGGGAGCACCGTAGCGGGGGCCGTCCTCGAAGGAGCGGTTGCGGATGAGCTCGGCATAGAGGCCGCCGTCGGCGGCGTGGTTGATGTCCTCAAAGAAGATGCCGTAGTGCATGGGGCTGATTCTGGGGCCACGCTGGTTGGCGTCGATGTCGATGGTGACTTGGGCTGCGGCGCCGCCGCAGCACAGCAAACAGGCGGTTAGGAGGATTTTGTTCTTTTTCATTGTTATGGGGCTTTATAGTTCGATGGCGCGGAAGGAATAGGGCGGGAGGACGATGGCCGTGCCGGCCTCGCCGGTCTTGATGTCGAGGTGGCGGTCTTCGGGCTTGCCCTCGAAGCCTTCGGTACGGGCGGTGGCGGGTATGCTGAGACCTTTGACGGTCAGCTCTAACGCAACGGGTAGTGCATTGACCAGCTTGACGTAAGTCTTGCCTGTCTTCGAATCCTTCACCACACTGGCACCGAGGCGGTGGCTTAATTGTGAATTGTCAATTGTGAATTGTGAATTGATATAAGTGTCACCGCCGTAGACGGAGAAAAGGCGCTGGACGTGGTAGGCCGGCGTGGGGCGCACCTCGGTGTTGGAGAAGTAAATCATGTCGGGGTTCCAGTTGGAATGGCCGTCCTTGCAGAGCATCGGGGCATACGAGGTCATCTCGACGATGTCGCCGTTGCGTTCAATGTCCGTCAGGTAGAGGGCTTCGGCCAGTGCCGTCTCTATGTTAGGACGCTTAGCCTTCGTTGAGGCTGCCCACTCGCCAAGATAGACCTTTGTAGCCCCACCTACTGCCCCCGAGGGGGCTTCTCTTGGATATTTGTCATAATAGTCGCGGTGGTGCATGAACCAGCCCGTCGACTCGTAGTAGTGCTCGTCGACCATGTATTGCAGGTCGGGGTTACGACGGGTGAACTCCCAGCCCTCCTGATAGTCGGCACTCGGCGCGTGGAACGGACCGACGGTGCCACAAATCTTGATATCGGGATATTTGGCGCGGATGGCACGGGCAATCATCGTGAAGCGCTCCTCGAAGACGGTCGAGATGATGTCTTCGTTGCCTATACCTATATATTTAAGGTTAAAGGGTGCGGGGTGTCCGGCGTCGGCACGCATCTTGGCCCACTTCGACGTGGCGGGATCGCCGTTAGCCCACTCGATGAGGTCGAGCAACTCCTGGATGTAAGCCGGCATATCGTCCATAGGTATGCCACCTTGCTGTCCGCCAATGCCCTGTGCGTTGTTGGCGGAGTTCTGACAGGGCACGCCGGCAGCCAGTACGGGCAACGGCTCGGCACCGATGTCCTCGCAGAACTGGAAGTACTCGTAGAATCCCAGTCCGCGTGTCTGGTGGTAGTGCCAGATGTTGAAGTCGGGCTTGCGGTCCTGCAGGGAGCCGATGGTCTCGTTCCAGTGGTAGATGTTCTCCAGCCCCTGACCGTGACTCATGCAGCCGCCGGGGAAGCGGACGAATTTCGGCTTCAGGTCGGCAATGACCTGAGCCAAGTCGCGACGCAGGCCGTTCTTGCGGTTCATGAAGGTCTCTTGCGGGAAGAGCGAGATCATGTCGACACCTACATGGGCCGCCTTCTTCGGGACAATGGCCAGACGGGCTTTCGTGTCGCTACCCTTGGCAGTGAGCACTGTCGTATATTGCTGCCAGTTGCCAGCCTGTGTCTTCAACTTACTGCTGGCCAGTACCTGGCCGTCCTGTCCCACGAGCTGAATTAAAAAGTCCTGCTTCTGGCCGCCGGCCAACACATACATGGAGAAGTCGTACTTCTTTCCTTTTTCCACGGCAATACCGTCCCAGCCCTCGTTCCACAGCGTGTCCTGCGGCCATAGAAGGGCATAGTGTGGATTGTTCGGACTGAGCGGATGCTCGGTAGCAATCTCTATCGGTCGCGTTGCGTGCCAGGCGGTGGTAGCGTTCCAGCCGCCGTGGTCTTTGGCTGTATATTCAAAGTCGCGGTTCTGGATGAGTTCGGCGTAGAGACCACCGTCGGCGGCATAGCTGATGTCCTCGAAGAAGACGCCGATGAGCTTATCGCTGATGGCTTTCTGCTTTGAGAGGTCGATGGTCAGCGTGGCCTGGAGGGGTGACCCAGCGGGTAAACTGCTGAGCGCACTGTTGGGGAGGGCGTCGTCGTGCATACGCTCGTTAGACTTGCGCCAGTCTTCGTCTGACTGACGGTAGTGCTGTTCGATTTTCGCCCATTCCATCGCTGAAATCTCGAAGCTGTTACCCTCGTAGAGCTTGCCGTCGACGGTAGCTGTGTCGCGAATCCAGGCATCGTCACTGATCTGACTGGCACGGTCGGGGGTAAAGTCGCGGAAGTTCGGCGTGGCTGACGTCCAGCGCTTGCCCTCGGCCGATTTATAATAAATGTCGAACGTGCCGTCTGGATTCTCGAACACCACAGGCTCCAAGCACTGTTTGGTCGACATGATGGGGTAATCCTGCGGACGCCAGTTAACCAGGTCGCGGCTGTAGGCGGCAGCAAACTGCGGCGAGTGGTCGTTGACCTGAAACACCAGACGCCAAGTGCCATCCTTTGCACGGCAGACGGACGGGTGAAACATCCGCTTCTCGGCGCCCCATGTGCCATAGTCCGACGAACAAAGACGACCAGCATGATGCCACATATCACCGTCTTGCCGGGCAATATGCAGTCCGTCGCCCTGACCGGGCGAATAAATGAATATGCGAGAACTTTCGGAAGTTTGTGCGTTGGCAGAGAAAACCCCACAGAGGATAAGGGTCAACGTCAGTACTTTTCGTTTCATTGCTTTTTATTTAGTTATTGTTCATTCTGCTTGCAAAGATAGAAAATAATTATGGATAAGAGGCGATGAATCGCAAGAATTTTGCTATCTTTGCCAAAAATTATAAATATTATAAAAAGGTTAAGACAGGATGAGAAGACAAATGCTGATGATGCTGGTGCTGGCTATGGCCACACTGACATGGGCAGAGGACGGCAGCCGTCTGTGGCTACGGTATGCTGAAGTGAACAAGGCCAAGGTGTCGGGACCGGCGTGTATTGCGGCAGAAGAACTGCGTAAATACTATGACGGCGAGACGGTGAATCTGGTGATTGACCCTACATTGACAAATGATGAGGGATACGTCATCAGCGGCAACACTATCAAAGCCAAGACTGAACGGGGACTGATGTACGGAGCCTACGCCCTGCTACGCGGCGAACAGGGAGCCTCACAGCCTTTCTACAAGTTGCGCATCCTGAACCACTGGGATAACCTCAATGGCTCCATTGAGCGCGGCTATGCCGGACGCAGCATCTTCTGGCCCACCTACAATGCACAGCACATCAAGGACTATGCCCGTGCCAACGCCTCGATAGGCATCAACGGCACGGTGCTGAACAACGTGAACGCCTCGCCGAACCAGTTGAACCGCAAGAACCTGCTACAGGCCAAGGAGATTGCTGACATCCTACGCCCGTACGGCATCAAGGTCTATCTGTCGGTAAACTTCGCCTCGCCCATCGGCTTAGGCCACCTGAAGACCGCCGACCCGCTGAACGCTAAGGTGAAACGCTGGTGGCAACAAAAAACGGACGAGATCTACAAGCTGATTCCCGACTTCGGCGGCTACTTGGTGAAGGCTAACAGCGAGGGACAGCCTGGTCCTGGCGACTATGGTCGCAGCCATGCCGATGGTGCCAATATGCTGGCTAAGTGTGTAGCCCGTCACGGCGGCATCATCATGTGGCGCTCGTTTGTCTACGGTGCCAACCATAAGGGTGAAGACCGCGTAAAACAGGCCGTCTCGGAGTTTAAACCTTGCGACGGCAAGTTTGACTCGAACGTCATTCTACAGTCGAAGAACGGTCCGCTCGACTTCCAGCCGCGTGAGCCATACGCCCCAATCTTCGACAATATCAAGCAGACGCCGCAGATGGCTGAGCTACAGATTACACAGGAGTATCTTGGACAGTCGCGACATTTAGTTTACTTGGCACCGATGTGGCGTGAGTTCTTCCGCTATGTCGCTCCCGAAAAGTTGGTGGGAATCGCTGGCGTGGCGAACATAGGCTTAGACACCAACTGGTGCGGTCACCACTTCTCGCAGGCCAACTGGTTTGCTTTTGGCCGTCTGGCATGGAATCCATCGATGGAATCGGAGAAAATCGCCAAAGAATGGCTGACGGCCACCTTCGGCAAAACGGAGATGAATGATGCCCTGCTGAGCGTGATGTTACGCAGTCGTGAGGCTTGCGTTGATTACATGATGCCGCTGGGACTTCACCATATCTTCAAGTTCGACCACCACTACGGACCGGAACCTGACGGCTTCATTAAGTCCTATCCTTTGGAATGGTGCCCCGTCTACTACCATCAGGCCGACAAGCAGGGCATCGGCTTCGACCGCACCCATGCCGGCAGCGACGCCACGAACCAGTACCGTGAGCCTTTCTGCTCGTTGTACGACAATCCGTCGACCTGTCCCGAGAACCTGCTGCTATGGTTCCATCACCTGCCTTGGACCTACCGTATGAACAGCGGACGCACGCTGTGGGAGGAGATGCAGTACCGCTACAACCGCGGCGTCAATGAGGTAGAGGATTTCTGCAAAACTTGGCAGTCGTGCAAGCCCTACATCGACGAGCAGCGTTGGCGCGAGGTCGACGAACGTATGCAACACCAATTGCAGAACGCCCGCGAGTGGCGGGACGTCTGCATCGGCTACTTCAAGACTTTTGCAGAATAATTGCTTTTGGGCACGTATTACAAAGGTTGCTCAAACGGTCCTACTGGCAGCCCCGACTCAGCGTAGGCATTCAGCCGTATGGGATTGTCCTTCCAAGCATGGCGAACACGAACGGGCTGAGCTATTGGTGAGGTAATGACGATGGTATTACCCTCAGTATGAGCTGTGGCGTTCTGAAAACGGCCGTCGCTGCCAGCCAACTCAAACTCATACAGTTCGGCACACTGACGCAAAGGCTGGTCAAAGGTCAACGTAACAGTCTGGCCATCAACGTGGGTGCTGACAATCTCGGGCATCAGTTTTACCTTGTTGTTTTTGTAGACAATACGGTCAAAACAGAGACCAATACGCTCAGCCACCTCCCGCTTTCGCAGGGGGTGAATGTCGACCGTCTCACCTAAATCGATGGCCGAAGCCAATTCCACGGCTGGTAACTTCTTGGCTGTGAGTCGCTGCGCCTCGCGCAACTGTGCCCAACTACTACGTTGCGGTTTGTCTGATGGTTCCAAATAATTAGCTAACTGCACAATGGTAAAAGGCAGCTCAGGCTGTTGCCACAATTGGCGCCAGCCCGTAATCAGCTTGGTCAACAGCTGCTCGTACGGTTTCGGATTGCCGGCATTCGATTCTCCCTGATACCAGACAACACCAGATAGTGCATAGGGGGCCAGGGGATAGAGGACAGCATTGTAGAGCGTGGTGGGCAGGTTCTGAAGTGACACGTCAGCACCAGGGCACGGCGGCATCTCGGCACCGGCATGATGCAGCCAAGTGGTGCTCAGCGGAATAACGTCCTTCGGTAGCGGATTGATACTCAGACGGTCGTCGCCGAAAGCTATCAGATAGGGCTTCTCCTTGATGAAGTGTACCGCACCGCTCTTATTGATAAAGCGAATGGTAATGACGTTATCGCCCTCGCGGAGCAGTCCTTCGGGCAGGTCATAGCGACGCGGCGGGTATTGGTAACCCGTAGAACCTACCTGCCGGCCATTGACATAGGTGACATCAGCGTCATACAGCGTACCAAGCAACAGGCGGGCGGGCTGTCCGGCATGTGCCTTGTCGACATTGACGTGCTGGCGCAGCCAAATACTACCAATGATGCCACGGGAGCCATTTTTTGCCCATTTCATCGAGTATTGTTCCACTTTCTCCCAACCAGAATCGTCGTAGTCAAAAGCGGTAAAGTCCTGCTGTTTTCCTGGATCTTTCTCGTCAAGTTGTTTACTCCACTGCTGGTTCATCTGCATATTGGCCCGCATCTGTGTCCGGACATAATCGTCGTTCTGATAAAGACGGGTACGCTCCACCATCATGGGGAAGTCCTGCTGCAAGGAATCGGCGCTGATCCAGGCCTCAATAGGCGTGCCGCCCCAGCTGTTGACGATGACACCCTGTGCCACACCAGTCTTATCAAACTGCCGACGGCCCAAGAAATAGCCCACGGCTGAAAACAGCCATGCGTTCTGCTTCGTGACAGGTTTCCAGTTGATGTTCGTCGGACGTATGTCGTCACGCACGCCATGCGTATCAGTCTCGTTCTGAACACGGAAAAGGCGTATTAGCGGATTTTCATAGCTGTCAATATCTTTCGTATACCACGGGTAGACGCGCTCAACGGTCACATCAATGTTCGACTGACCAGACAAGAGCCAGACATCGCCCACCATAACGTCCTTGAGTTCTATGTCATTAACGGTCAGCGTCAGCGGACCGCCCGCTTTCATCGCCGGCAGTTGAACGTACCAGCGACCGCTACCGTCGGCGGTAGCGGTGACCTTCTTTTTGTTCAGGGTAACAATAACGGTCTCGCCAGCATCGGCCTTACCCCATACGGGAATCATCTTGCCACGTTGCAAGACCATACCGTCCTGAAACAGTTGTGGCAATGTTACCTTAGCATTTAACAGTAAGGAGCAGGTCAGTGCTGCTACCCAAAGAAGAGCTTTCTTGTACATAATTCATAGATAGGTTTTTGATGCAAAAATAGCAAAAAAAAGCGATGGAAAGGGAAAGAATTGCTGTTTTTTTCTCAAATGATACAATTTGAAAGGCATCCGTAACATTTCGCGTCTGCCATTTATGAAATAAATCCTTATCTTTGCAGTCGTAAACCTAACAACAATCAAAACAGGATGAAGGAAATGACAACATCTTCTCAAGAATCGAAAGGCTTCTACAAGCTGTCGTGGGTACAGCGCATCGGCTTTGGTGCTGGTGACCTGGCCCAGAATCTGATCTACCAGACCATCTGTATGTATCTGCTGTTTTTCTACACCGACGTCTATGTACTCGGTGGCGATGCAGCCAAGTCAGCCGGACTCGCTGGAACCATGTTCTTAGTCGTACGTTTGGTTGACGTCCTCTGGGATCCCCTCGTCGGCACATTCGTCGACAAACACAACCCCAGTCTCGGCAAGTACCGCTCTTACCTCGTGATGGGTGGTATCCCCTTGACGATACTGGCCATCCTCTGCTTCTGGAACGGTTTCGCACCCTCGCTGATCTATGCCTACATCACATACGTCGGTATGTCGATGCTCTACACATTAATTAATGTGCCTTACGGTGCCTTGAACTCATCGCTGACACGCGACACTGACGAGATCACCATTCTGACCTCCGTCCGTATGTTCATGGCCAACGTCGGTGGTCTGGCTGTATCGGCTGGTGTGCCTATCCTTGTGGCTATCTTTGCCTCGTCGCAGACGCTGCCCATCGAGATGGCACTGTTTATGGGCTTAGGTTCTCTGCCCTCGTTCATCTTCATGCCTTTAGTACCTGCTATTAAGAAAAAGGTGGGTAAGAAGAATATGTTCTACATCTTCCTCACTGTCGCCATCCTCGGTATGGCCATGCTCTACATTATCAGCAAGATGGGCACCGTAAAGGAGAATATCACGCTGGTCTATATCGCCCAGTTCATCAAGTCGACGGGTGTCATCGTCGCTACAGGTTACATGTGGGCACTCATTCCAGAGGTTATCTCGTATGCAGAATACACGACAGGCCGCCGCATCGCCGGTATCGTCAACGCCCTGACGGGTATCTTCTTCAAGGCTGGTATGGCATTAGGCGGCGTAGTTCCCGGACTGGTACTCGCCATGACCAACTACGTGCCTGCAGAGGAAGCTACGACACTGCCGAAAGACCCCGGTGCATGGTTTACAACGATGCTGATCTACTCGCTCGTCGGTCTCGGCCTTCTCATTTTCTGCTTCTCTCAGACCAAAGAGCGCGTCGTTATGGATGCTTCGGAGTCGGAGAACGTGAAGGTCAGCGACCTGTGGATGGAGTTCATGCGTAACCGTCCTCTCCGCATCATCGCCCTGTTCTTCATCACGGCCTTCGCCATGATGTCTGTGGGTAATGCTGCCGGTGCCTACTTCATGAACGACCTGGAACTCCAGGATCCGCTGGCACAGGAGGGTATCCGCTGGCTCGTCTGCATCATCCCCGCCCTGCTGCTTGTCTTGGCTATGTTCATCATCTCGAAATATGAACTCAGCGACGAGGTCATCGACGACATTAACCGTAAGATAGAATCACGTAATCAATAAATCGAATTATCGATTAAGCGAATAAACGATTAAACGAATAAACGAAAAATCGAAAAAACGAAAAGCAATATGGCAAAACTTCCGCGTTACCTATTCCCCAATGACTATATGGCCGACCCCTCGGCCAATGTGTTTAACGGACGCCTGTACATCTATCCCAGTCACGACTGGGACGCCGGCGAGTGTTTCGACGACGACGGCGGTCACTTCCAGATGCGCGACTACCACGTGCTTTCGTGGGATGACATCGAGAACGACGAGGCTACCGACCACGGCGTCATCCTCGACGTCGACCAGGTGAAGTGGGCCGAGAAGCAGATGTGGGACAACGACGTCGTCGAGAAGGACGGCAAGTACTACCTCATCTTCTCTGCCAAGGGTTACGACGGCGTGTTCCACCTCGGCGTAGCCGTGGCCGACAAGCCCGAAGGCCCGTTCGTACCTCAGGATCAGCCCATCCGCGGCTCGTTCTCCATCGACCCCTGCGTCTTCAAGGACGACGATGGTCAGATCTACTGTTTCTTCGGCGGTCTCTGGGGCGGACAGCTGCAGTGGTGGCGCCCGCTGCCTAACGGTCAGGCTCCTGTCCTCGGAAAGTACGGCGACGAGAACGGTCTTACCGACCTCGGTGCCGCTCCCGACCATCAGGGTGAACTCTTCACCCAGGCCGACTCCCCGGCTATTCCCAGTGCCGTGGTCCGCATGAGCGACGACGTCATGCAGTTTGCAGAGGCACCGCGTCAGGTGGTCATCCTCGACAAGGACGGCCAGCCCCTGCGTGCCGGCGATCCGCACCGCTTCTTCGAGGCTTCGTGGATGCATAAGTACAACGGTAAGTACTACTTCTCATACTCCACCGGCGACAGCCACTATCTCTGCTACGCCATCGGCGATTCGCCTTACGGCCCGTTCACTTATCAGGGCGTCATCCTCGAGCCCGTCGTAGGCTGGACCACCCACCACAGCATCGTGGAGTACAAGGGACAGTGGTATCTGTGCTATCACGACTGCGTGCCCTCGAACGATATCACCCACCTGCGTTCGCTGAAAGTGCAGCGCCTCTACTACAACGAGGACGGCACGATTAAGCCCGTTGTCAATGAATAAGAAATCACTTATTTCCAACTATTACTCAAGTCACCGAGCCGAGCTGCTGACCTACGCCAGCGCTCGGTTGGGTGATTCGGACGAGGCTGAAGACATCGTCCAAAATACTTTTTTCCGCATCTTGACCACCAACAAGATGCTGACGGAGCAGACACTGCCTGCCCTCGTCTTCACCGTTTGCCGCAATTTGGTAAACGACCACTTCCGCCGTCGCGCCTTCCGCTACGAGTACGAACACTATATCCAAAATACCTGTACGGGAAATTCCTCGATGGAATCGGTCTTTTTTGCTGCCGACATCATCGAGCAGATGGAACGTGGTCTGGCTCGCATCCCCGAAAACTGCCGTACGATCTACCGTATGCACATTCTCGGCGGCATGCGTGTCAGCGAAATCTCTGCTGAGACGGGCGAGAACTATAAAACCGTCGAGAACCGTCTCGGCCTTGCCCGCCGAGAAATGCGCCACTACCTGCGCGCTGCGGTATAAGCAACAAAAGTTTACATCCCTGCGCGCGTGAATGAAAGAGACGTTTTCACGAGCGAATTACCGGTAAATCAGCGTCGTCATCTTCTCTGGGTCGAACAGCTCGTTAGCTACCTGCTGTATCTCTTCAGCCGTGACGGCGTCAATCTGCTGAAAGAGCCTGTCGAGGTCTTTCTCCTTGCCGTTATGGAGAAAACTCCGGCCGAAATCGAGGGCAAAGTTTTCGCGGTTGTCACAGGCAATGGCTATCTGACCTTTTATCTGCTGCTTGGCCGTCGCTAACTGCGAGCGGCTGAGCGGTTTTTCTATCAGACGGTCCAACTGGTGGCGCACTAACCGGCAACACTTGTTAACGTCGTGCGGATCGCAGCCGAAGTAGACCGTCCACAGCCCCGTATCACTGTAGCTCACCATCGAGCTCTCAACGGTATAGACCAGTCCGTTGCGTTCACGGAGCGACAGGTTCAGCAGCGAGTTCATTCCGGGTCCGCCCAGCAGGTTGTTCAGCAGGTAGAGGGCGATGCGTCGCGGGTGATTAATGTCGTAAGCCCTGCAGCCCATAATGACATGAGCCTGGTGCGTGCCCTTCTGGCGGGTAATGGTCTGGCAGCCTATAGGTCTCATAGGACTTATAGGTCCTATAGGACTCATAGGACTCATAGGACTCATAGGTCCTAGAGCCCCCATCATCCCCTCTACCAAGCGCACCACACGTCGGAAGTCCACATCACCGTAGACAAAGAACACAGCATTGTCTGGGCGGTAGTGTCGCCGCGTAAAACGCAAGGCGTCTTCGGTGGTATAGGTGCGCAGCTGTTCGGCCTGGCCCAGGATGTTATGGCCTAATGGGTGCCCCTTGAAGAGGATGTTCTCAAACTCGTCGTAAATCAGCTCTGCTGGCGAGTCATTATAGCTTTCTATCTCGTCGCAGATGACGTCAACCTCCCTGTCAATCTCCGTCTGCGGATACTGGCTGTGGAAGACGATGTCCGTCAGCAGGTTGACAGCCTTGCTGAAATGGTCACGATGGATGGCGGCGTAGAACGTCGTGTCCTCCTTGTTAGTGAAGGCGTTCAGCTCGCCGCCAAGCTTCTCCAGCCCATTGATGATCTGCAGGGCGTTGCGACGCTCCGTTCCCTTGAAGGTGACGTGTTCGCAGAAGTGCGCCAGTCCCTCCTCGCCTGCCAACTCATGACGCGTCCCTGCCGCTATCTGGTAGCCGCAGTAGACGACGGGCGATGTTGACGGGAGGTGAATAATCCTAAGACCGTTAGGCAGGGTTGTTGTATTGTATTGCATAGACATTTTGGTGTACCCCGACCGAGAATCGAACTCGGAACTAAGCTTTAGGAGAGCCTTGTTATATCCATTTAACTATCAGGGCAGCCTTTATGTGGGTGCAAAGGTACGTTAAAAAAGAGAAACGACCAAATTATTTTGAGGCTTTTTGCTTATTGACAACGACCGAGAGCAGGATGGAGAGCAGCAGCACACCGAAGATGATGGCCAGCGACAGGGGTGTGGGCACCTCGATGTGAGGCATATCCAGCTTTAAGCCGAGGGCATGGACAATCGGGTTGACATAGTCGTCCATTGTCAGCAGCATCTTGACGCCCACGAAGCTCAGGATGATGCCCAAGCCATACTTCAGGTAGCCGAAATACTTGGCTATGGCAGCTAAGGCGAAATAAAGGGCACGCAGGCCGAGGATGGCGAAGATGTTCGAGGTGAGCACGATGAACGGATCGCGGCTGACGGAGAAGACGGCGGGGATGCTGTCGACGGCGAACGCCACGTCGGTGGTCTCGATGACGATGAGGGCAATGAGCAGCGGGGTGGCCAACCGTCGTCCGTTTTCGACGACGAAGAAGTCGCCACCGTGCATCTTGTCGCTGACAGGAAAGAACTTCTTGAACAGCTTGACAAAGATGTTCTTCGATGGGTCGACGTTTTCGTCGTCGTCATGGCCGAACATCTTGAAGCCGGTGTAGACGAGGAACAGGCCGAAGAGTCCTAAGATCCACTCGAAGCGCTCCACCATAGCGGCACCGGCAAAAATAAAAATGCTGCGTAGCACCAGTGCGCCGAAGATGCCCCAAAAGAGCACCTCATGCTGATACTTCCGCTCAACGCCAAAGAATGAGAAGAGCATGAGGAAGACAAAGAGGTTGTCCATCGACAACGATTTCTCTATCAGGTAGCCGGCAAGGAATTCCATCGCCTTCTCATGCGAATCGACGGGATAGAACTGGTAGATGCCAGCGCAGAACACCAGCGACACGCCAATCCACACGGCGGTCATCTTCAACGCCTCACCAACGCCTACCTCATGCTGTCCCTTCTTGCCGAACATCTTCAGGTCAGCAATCAGCATCAGCAACACCAATATGTAGAATACTATCCACGCCCACAAGGGCATACCCATCAGTTCCATTCCACTCAAATTTGGCCACAAAGGTAGTAATAATAAGTGGAATGTACAAATAAAAACGCGCTGAATCACGGTTCAGCGCGCTTTTATTGATTTAGTTGTACCAGATGGAAGTTTCTACTTCAGGCGAGTAATCGTCATCCGGTTGCAGGTTGAGTTTCAACTCTTCTTCGTTGAGTTTTGTTTTAGTTGACATAAGCTTATCCTCCATAGGTTTAGTTAGTTATCGATAGCAAATATAGTACTTTTTCTGATAAATTGTTCTGTTACGGGTGTTTTTTAATGATAAATTAACACTTGATTGCCCCAAATTGTATATCTTTGCAAACAAAATCAATATTTTGCATGACAATGAAGAAAAAACTACTGACGGCAGCCATGCTGCTAAGCGCCATCACAGCGATGGCCGAGACGAAGACCGTAAGCTCGCCCGACGGGCGGCTCCAGGTGACTATCAATGACGAGAGGGGACGCGCCACCTATGCCGTCAGCTACGACGGCAGCACGGTGCTCATGCCGTCGCTGTTAGGCTTCGAGGCCGACTTCAGCAACTTCACCGAGGGGCTGACCATCACGGGTGCCGAGACAAAGAAGATAAACAGTGCCTACCAAATGCGTCAGACCAAGCAGTCGGCAGCCCACTACAACGCCAACTGCATCGACGTCACCTTCCAGAATGCCAAGCAGCAGACGATGGACGTCAGGTTTCAGGTGAGCAACAATGACGTGGCTTTCCGCTACGTCATCCCCCGGCCCAAGAAGGATAACCCGAAGTGTGCCGTCATCAGTCGTGAGGCCACATCGTTCCGTCTGCCCGACGGCACGACAACGTTCCTCACGCCGCAGATAACGCCCATGACGGGCTGGGAGCGCACCAAACCGAGCTATGAGGAGGACTACGAGGCCGACGCGCCGATGGCAAAGAATTCACGCTTCGGACAGGGCTATACCTTCCCCTGCCTGTTTAGCCTCCCCCCAACCCCTTCCAAAGGAGGGGGAGCTGTCTGGGTGCTCATCTCAGAGACGGGTGTTGACGGCAGTTACGTCGGCAGCCACCTGAGCGATTACGCCGCTGAGACGGGCTACACCATAGCTTTCCCGCAGGCGGGTGAGAATAACGGCATCGGCTCGGCCACGGCCGGCATTCCCCTGCCCTACTCCACACCGTGGCGCACCATCACCGTAGGTACGACGCTGAAACCCATCGTCGAGACCACCATCGCCTACGACGTGGTCGAGCCGAAGTACAAGCCGTCGATACAGTATGGTACCGGCCGTTACACCTGGTCGTGGCTCATCTGGCAGGACGAGAGCATCAACTACGACGACCAGAAGCAGTTCGTTGACCTCGCCGCCGCTATGGGCTTCGAGTACTGTCTGGTCGACAACTGGTGGGACGAGCGCATCGGCCGCGACCGCATCGCCGAGCTGTCGAAGTACGCCCAGTCGAAGGGCGTCTCGCTGATGTTGTGGTACAACTCGAACGGCTACGAGAACGACTCTCCGCAGACGCCCCGAGACTGTATGTCGACGGCCATTGCCCGCGACCGCGAGATGGCGTGGATGAAGTCGATAGGCGTGAAGGGCATCAAGGTCGACTTCTTCGGCGGCGACAAGCAGCCGACGATGCAGCTCTACGAGGACATCCTCTTCGACGCCAACCGCTACGGTCTGCAGTGTATCTTCCACGGCTGCACCATCCCACGCGGCTGGGAGGTGATGTATCCCAACTACGTAGCCTCTGAGGCTGTGCTGGCCAGCGAGAACGTCTACTTCAGCGAGGGTCACGCCAAGAGTCAGGCCTTCGAACTGACGATGCACCCCTTCTGCCGCAATGCTGTCGGCACCATGGACTGGGGCGGCACCATCATGAACCGCTTCCTGAGCCGCGACAACAAGAGCCGTCACCGCCGCTATACCACCGACATCTTCGAGATGGCGTCAGCCATCGTCAACCAGACGGCCATCCAGTGCATCGCCATGCAACCGAACAACCTTGAGGAACTGCCCCAGTTCGAACTGGACTTCCTAAAGGCCGTACCCACGACGTGGGACGAGACCCGCTTCCTCGACGGCTATCCTGGCCGCTACGTCGTACTGGCCCGCCGCCACGGCAGCGACTGGTATGTGGCAGGCCTGAATGCCGAGTCGCAGCCGAAGACGCTGACCGTCACGATGCCTGAGTTTGCCGGACGTACCGTCAGCTACTATATGGACGATGCCAAGAAAGGCCCGCAGCTCCGTCAGCTGAAGTTCGACAAGCGCGGCCAAGCCAAGGTGACGATGCTGCCCAATGGCGGTCTGATTGTGAAAAAGCCCTCAGTTAGCGTTCCTTAGCAGTCTACCATCGCTGGTAAAGAGGGAATCCCTTACAGCGCGAACTTCAGCGTCCGTCCGTTGATGGTCAGGATGTACACCTGTCCCTTCTGCAGACGGATCTTTTGATTGTCGCCCTCGATGACGGTGCTGACCACCTGCAGGCCGTTTGACGTATAGACCACGCAGCGGCTCTGCGGTTCGGCATGGGCGATGACGACACCGTCGTCGACCACTTTCACCGTAGCCTGTCCGGCCCTTGCAGAGGCGACATCCGACGGCGCATCCTGTTCGTAGACAACAATCAAGGTGGCGTCGTTCGTGATGGCGGGCGTCGTGTAGCTGCTGCCGTCCTTCACCTGTGCCGTCACGTCAGTGCCGTTCCACGTCACGCTGACCACCTTCCAGCCCTCTTCGGGCGTTATCGTCAGCACCTGCTCCGTGCCCTTCCTTACCTTCATCTTCGTCGTACCCTGTCCGTCCTTCACCGTCAGCCATACCAGCACCTCCAGCTCCGGCTGTTTCACCACCATACCGTAGACCACCAAATCGTGAGCGGGCATCGTTGCGGGGTAGGTGTACCACGTCACCGTGTTGCCCTCGCCGTCAGTCGACGGTGCGGTGATCTGACTGCCGTATGCCACGTTTTGCACTTTGAGCTCTTTATTGTCTACAACGAACGACAGGCGGTATTTGGCAGTCTCGCCAGTCATGATGGGCGAGATACCGTTCCAGCTAAACGTGGCCGTCGCTTCGTCCGAATTCTGATATCCGCTCTTTGTGGCTATCACCCTGATGGTGTAGGTTGCCCCTAACTGTATAGAAGAGGTGGTGTAGTTCTTGATGTCTGCATCTGTGATAGAGGACGAATACTCCACGCCCTCTGTTGCACAGCTGAAGACGATACGGCCATTGTCGTAGCTGATGACCGGCGTAGCACACTTCTTAACCTCTACGTCGCCGCCAGAAAGCGTCTTGAACGACGAGAACTTACTCCAAGGGTTAGCACTCTGATAGTCGCTGACAGACGCTTCCGGTACATAGAGCGGGATGTTGTAGTTGCTGAAAGTGTTATCGTAGGCAAAGGGAGGCTTCGTTGCCAGCACTTTTACTTCCTTCAAGCCACAGCCAGAGAACGCTGATTGGTATATCACTTCAACCTTTTCAGGTATTGTGATGCTACTCAGCGATGTGCAATCATTAAAAGCATATGCTTTTATTAGCTTCAGCTCATTTGGCAAGACAACTGAGGACAGTTTTTTGCAATCATGGAAAGCAGCTTCACCAATGGACGTGACACTATTGGGGATGGTGACACTCGTCAGGCCGCTACAGCCAGCGAACGCATAATCTCCGATGCTGGTCACGGAGTTGGGGATGGTGACGCTCGTCAGACCGCTACAGCCAGAGAACGCCCCCCATCCGATGTCGGTCATGGAGTTAGGGATGGTGACACTCGTCAGGCCGCTACAGCCATAGAATGCCTCCCTTCCGATGCTGGTCACGGAGTTGGGGATGGTGACATTCGTCAGACCGCTACAGCCAGAGAACGCCCAATCTCCGATGCTGGTCACGGAGTTGGGGATGGTGACACTCGTCAGACCGCGACATCCATCGAACGCAAATTTTCCGATGCTGGTCACGGAGTTGGGGATGCTGACACTCGTCAGACCGCTACAGTTATAAAACGCAGAACTTTCGATGCTGGTCACGGAGTTGGGGATGGTGACACTCGTCAGACTGCTACAGCCATCGAACGCAGAATTTCCGATGCTGGTCACGGAGTTGGGGATGGTGATGCTCGTCAGACCTCTACAGCCATAGAACGCAGAATTTCCGATGCTGGTCACGGAGTTGGGGATGGTGATGCTCGTCAGACCGCTACAATCACGGAACGCATAACCTCCGATGCTGGTCACGGAGTTGGGGATGGTGATGCTCGTCAGATCGCTACAGCCATAGAACGCGCGCTCTCCGATGCTGGTCACGGAGTAGGTATTTCCATTGTACGTGACAGATTCGGGAATAACGACGTTTCCGGAATATTTTGAGCTACCTGAAATTACTGTAGCCTCTGTTCCCGAAAAGCTGTAATTAATGCCATTCACTTCATCGGCGAATGCTACCATGTTTGTCATACTTAGTAGCAGGACGAGCAGGAGTTTGATGTTTTGTTGTTTCATAATCTCTATAGTTTTTAGGTTATTATTTCTGTTTAAAATGACACAAAAAGAAAACGTGAGCAGTTTACTTCGCTTACGTTTCTGAGGTATTGGGGAAAACCTATTAGTCTTAAACGAGTAAATGCTCACGCCGTACGGCGTGAACTATCTACTTCAGTTCTTGACTAATTTCTTTCAATTCCCCAATTGTCAGAAACAAGAATCAAAAGTGGAGCGTCACGATATGTCCATGTTATGTCGTTATGTTACCATACGCGGTACAATTTTATTGGTTCAACAATTATTTTGTCTCTATCTCTTCGAGATACTTTACTATTCTCTCACGTATCTGAGGAAGGTCTACTGAAATGGCTTCCCAAACGAGGTCTTCCTCGACATTATGATAGCCGTGAATCAGGAAATTGCGCATATTGGTGATCTGTCGCCACCTTAATTCAGTATGCGACTCGCGAAACTCGAATGTGAGCATATTTGCTGCTTCACCGATAATCATGATGTTATAGATGACTGCATGGTATGTCTTCTTGTCAGCAACAAAAGCCTCCATATCACGACCGTCCACATACTGGAATATCGTGTCGATTGCCTGTAGAATATCCTGCAGACGCTTTGGGTCATTACGCTGCTCTCTCATATATCAGGATTTTGTCGCGGTCGGCGCTCTCACGGGCAAAGGACATCAGTCCGCCATCAGTAATCAAATCTACTTCACAACCCAACAACTCCTTTAAGTCCTCATACATTCCACTCAGGGTGAAAAGACTGAAATGCTGGGATTTGTCTGGAAGAATCAGTATGTCAACATCGCTGTCCTCGCGTTGCTCGCCACGGGCATAGGAGCCAAAGAGCCAAGCCTTCACGACGGGTTGTGTCTTGAAGTACTCGGCTATCTGTCTGCTGATGGTTGTCGCTTCTATACTCATAGGAGATGTTATGACGGGGCAAAGATAGAAAGAAAAACTGAACTTTCCAAATAATTGGGCGGAAAATTCAAAAGGAGGAATTGTATTTGCTATTGGGCTAACAACATTTTTTATCGTTATAAAGAAAAAAATGGAAAAATTTTTGGAAGTATAAAATTTTATACCTACATTTGCACACAAATAATAAGTATATGCCGACGCTATTAACCATATTTGGACTAAGATTCTTCTTTTATCTTGATGAACATGAACCTATTCATGTACATGTGACTTGTAATGGTAAGTTGGCAAAGATTGAGCTAGAGCCTCAAATACGTATAGTGTATAATCACGGATTGAAAGAGCAGGAGTTGAAGAAGGCCGTAGACACCTGCAAGACATACAAAGAGGATTTTATTTGTGAGTGGCACAAGAGGTTTGACTAATTAAATAGAAGAGAATTATGGAGGCGATTAAGAATGTATGGTTTGAAGGTAACCGTATCTATGTAAAGACCACTGAGGGACGTCTGCTGAGTAGACCGTTAGAGGCCTATCCTGAATTACAAGAGGCTACAGCCGAGCAACGCAGCGACTATAGTCTCGAGGACGAAGGTCTGGCTATTAGATGGGATGCCATAGACGCTGATATGCATATTTCAAGTTTTTATGAGACATCCGAACCCGATACAGAAAATGAGGTAGCTGCTATGTTTCATCGTTTTCCGTGGTTGAATGTATCTGAGGTGGCACGCTACCTAAACATCAACAAGAGCTTATTAGCGAGATATATTTATGGTATCTCGAAGCCGAGTGCCAGCAGGTTGCAAGAGATTCGAGAGGCTTTCCACTATTTCGGTCGCGAGCTGCAAAGTGCATAGTTACTATAGTGTTTTCACGAGCGGCCGCGACGTATTTCTCTAAGGCCGTTACGTTTTTACGAGCGGCTTATATTTTTTCACGAGCGGCTTATATTTTTTCACGAGAGGCTTATATTTTTTCACGAGCGGCCGTGACGTTTTCACTCCGTTTCATCGTGTTGAACCACACCTCTTACCTCCTTACTTCTTATCTCTTACTTCTTACCTCTACAAAGTCTCACTTTGTCTGTGCTTCTCAGTTTGTCTTGTCCATATATTATGGTTGTCTTAACCCAAAAACATCCCGCCCATGTCGCCCATGTCGCTCCTACGCTACGGGTGGGATGGGCGACATGAGCGGGGTGTTTTCCGCTTTCCCTATCCATATTACGCGCGCGAAGGAGCATTCGACGCGGGCAAACCGCGCCGCACTGTGAACACACTTATGCGCGTGAAAGATGACTCATGTTAATGGGGTAACGACTCGAGGGGCATCAGCATAAGCCACACCCGCCTGTTTTGATTGTTGTGCAAACGCACGTCAATTGCCGTTGCGGCCTTTGGCCAACGCCAGTTTGTGGTGGTCGACGTGGAGACACGGACGCCCATCCGTGGCGTCAACGTGACGAGTAGTGCCCACCGCGCCGACACCACCAACTATCAGGGTATGATTAGCGTGCCCGACTCGTGCCGCACGCTGTCGCTGACGCATGTCAAATACGAGAGTCGCATCCTGAACGTTGACGAGGTGAAAGACACGATCTTTCTGATTTCCAAGCTGATGGGACTGCCCGAACTGACGGTCTTCGGCCACGGCAAGGGCGAAGACCGACTGAAAGAGCTGAAGAATCATATCGGTCTGTCGAAGACCGACGCCCAGCTTATTGCCGCTAACCCGTCGTCGGGTATCAATGTCATCGGAATTGTGGGCTATGTTATCGACAAGCTGTTCAGGCGCAACAAGCTGAGCAAGAAGGAGCGGTTCAAGAAGATGCTGGAGGAGTATTAGGAAGAAAAAAATGCGCTTCTGATTAAACCTTCGGACGCCAAAGGCGTCAAAGGTGCAGTTATGAATCGAATTCTATGGTTATTATGCACCCTATTGTGGGCTGCGGGAGTGCAGGCACAGGGTATAGTGAGAGGCAAAGTACTAGACAGACAGACTGACGAAGCGCTGCAATTTGTAAACGTAAAGCTGACGAAGGACGACAAGCTGGTCCAAGGCAGTATTACCGACGTAAGCGGCTCTTTCCATTTCCAGAACGTGCCCGACGGCCAGTATCAGCTCGTAGTATCGTTCGTAGGCTACAAGACAGCAACACGCCGCGTGAACGTGACGCCTCAGAACCGTCGCCACAACTTCCCGGCACTCTATTTGGGCGAAGACTCGAAGACGCTGAAGGAGGTGCAGGTCACCGGCCAGCGCTCGCAGATGAAGTTGGAGGTAGACCGCAAGACCTTCTCGGTAGACAATGTGCTGGCTGCTGCCGGCGGCAACGCTACCGAACTGTTAGAACAGATTCCCAGCATCGAGGTGACTACCGACGGCGAAATATCGCTGCGTGGCAACTCAAGCGTCGAGGTGTGGATTAACGGCAAGGCCAGCGGCATGACCAGCGACAACCGCTACGACATCCTGCAGCAGATTCCCGCCGAGAGCATCGAGCGCGTGGAAGTCATCGACAACCCTTCGGCGAAGTTCTCGGCCGAAGGTTCTGCCGGCATCATCAACATCATCCTGAAGCGCGACCGCAAGGCCGGCTACTACGGTTCGCTGCGCGCCGGCGTCGACACGCGCGGCGGCTGGAACACGGGTGCCAACCTGAACTACAGCAGCGGCCTCATCGAAGCCTACGGCAACATTGGCTACCGCGCCCGTCGCGGCGGCGGCGGCTCAGAGAGCGAACAGGAGTACCTGCAGACGCGCCAGTACCAGCGCTACCACAGCGAGGACACAGGCCGTGGCGGCGGA
>ONYA01000068.1 GCA_900321965.1 uncultured Prevotellaceae bacterium | reverse complement strand
CGCAGGTATCAGCCAAATCTGTAAGAAAGTCTCGCCAGACTTCCATGCCAGCCTGTATTCCTTCCGCCATTCATGGGCAACAATAGCACAGAATGGATGTGGTGCATCGCTTGGTGATGTTGACTTTGCTCTTGATCACTCAACATACAAAATGGCAAGGGTGTATACAAAGATAAACTATTCACCAGCATGGGAGTTGAATGAGAAAGTCATTGACTATATTTTCTTCAGTAATGAAGATATAGAGAAATCTGAAGACGCAAATACTTTTTTTGAGAGAATGTCGAAGTACAATCTTATCAGAGGAGAGGCTTTCATTTGTGGTAACCGTGTATGTGTAATCGAGGACTCTGGATTTACAAATGTCGAACAGGTCATAATGAAACTTCTTGTTTCTTTACCTAACGACATATCACGACCATCCAAGGTTCAGATAAAGATTACAAATCTTGATAAGAAGCAAACGCAGTTATATCAGAGGCTAATTCAGTGATAGACACATAAACGTTGGTACGATTGACCTCACGGAAACCCAGAAATCCTCAAATTTGGAATTTGAGTTGTATTAGATGAAGAAACATGCTAAGTATGTTCCCCGCATTATCCTATCTTTCGGAACTCCTGCGGGGTCTGGCCGGTCTGCTTTTTGAACAGGCGGGAGAAGTACTGGGGGTACTCGAAGCCGAGGGCGTAGGCTATCTGGCTGACGGTGTCGGTGGTCGTGGTGAGGCGGTGGCGGGCCTGAGCGATGAGGTGCTGCTGGATGAGCTGCTGCGGACTATTGCCCGTCTGGGCTTTTACGAGGTCGCCGAAGTAGTTGGCCGAGAGGTTCAGCGCGTCTGCGAAGTAGCGCACGGTGGGCACTCCCTGACGTGCGGCTAGGCCTCGGGCAAAATAGTCGTCGAGCAGGACGGTGAAGCGCTGCATGAGCTGGCTGTCGACGGGTTCGCGGGTGATGAATTGGCGGTCGTAGAAGCGCACGCAGTAGTTCAGAATCAGGGCGACGTTCTGCGCCATCAGCTGGCGGGTGTGGCGGTCGATGCCGCGTTCCAACTCTGTCTCGATGTTGCCGAGGATGTCGTGCAGCTGCTGGCGCTCACGCTCCGATACGTGCAGGGCCTCGTTGACTGAATAGCCGAAGAAGGTGTAGGGCGACATCGATAATCCCTGCATCAGTGCCGGCGAGAAGATGAGCATCACGCCCTGGTAGCTCTGTTCGAGCGTGCCCAGCTCAACGTCGTGGTCGGGGGCGAAGAAGAGCAGCGTGCCGTTGTCGTAGTCGTACTCGTTGCGCCCGTAGCGCACGGTGCCGCAGCGTGCATCCTTGTAAACCACGCAGTAGAAGCCAAACGTATAGCGGGTGTTGCCAAACGAGCTGCAATCAGCAAGGTCGTCGAGATGGATGACCTCAATGAGCGGATGGCGGACATCGTCACGTCCGAGGGCATGCATGAATGCCGACACGGTGGGGAAATGGATTTGTCTTATCTTCATGGCGCAAAGATACAAATTTTTTCGCAGATAATGACTATCATCCTACATTTTCTATCTTCACGGTGTCCAACTCTTGCTGATAAATCACGCCACGCTCCTTCGAGAAGAAATCAATTGTCAGGGCGGCGAGGGCTACAAGGATGAGCGCAAGGGCAGATGCTCGGAGCCAGGGCTTATCGCAGAAGGTGAACACGCAGACAGCGATGACCATCATGACGGCAGAGACGATGATGGTCTGCGGATAGATCTTCATGAAAGCAGCCACGCGAGCCTTCTCGCTCTCCAGAAACTTCTCAGGCGACTCCTGGTATTGTTCCACGAACTGCTTGCTCCGCTGATGATTATTATAGGCTAATGCAGCTCCTCCTCCGATAAAGATTACCGCCACCACCGTCAATGGCAGAATGATGGCGCGAGCCGACTCCGACGAGCCCCAACGCCATGCCACAAGGGCCAGCAGGAGGCATACCACGCCTCCTGCAACCATTGCCAGATCCTCCTGAATTTCGCCAGTCAACCATTTGTTGGTATAGTCAATCAGTTCCATATTATCTACAATTATAACCGCCGTCAACGTTGAGGATGGTACCTGTCAGGAATTTGTTGTCGGGACTAGCCAGATAATAGATAGCCAGGGCAATGTCCTGCACCTCGCCCATGCGATTCATCGGATGGATGGCAGCAATGCCCTTCTCATCATAAGCCCCAGCCTCGATAGCGTGCTTCAGGATGTCGGTCTTGATGGCACCGGGAGCAACGGCGTTGATGCGGATACCTTGCTGGGCGTAGTCGATGGCAGCAGCCTTGGTCAGTCCCACCACGGCGTGCTTAGTTGCGCAATATTGTGCGGTGTAAATCAGTCCGTTGAGTCCTGCGATAGATGCCAGATTGACAATCGTGCCACCGCCCGTCTTCAGCATGGCGCGGATGGCATACTTCATGCCGTAATAAACGCCCAGGACGTTGGTGTCCAGCTGCTGCTTGAACTCGTCCGTCTCGGTGTCAGCCAGCGGTGCGGCACCCAGCGAGATGCCAGAGTTGTTGACAATGCTGTCCAGCTTGCCGAACTTGGCCACCGTCTGCTCGATGACCTGAGCCACCTGCTCCTCGTTCGTCACATCCAACTGGAAGAAGGTCATATCCAACCCCTCGTTCTTGGCTTCCTCGACGAATGCCTGACCCTTCTTTTCACTTCTACTTGTAATAACCACATTCCAACCGTTCTTTGCAAACTGGTAAGCCGTAGCCTTACCGATACCTGTTGTACCACCCGTAATGATAATTGTTCTCTTCATAACCGCAATTTTTTTTAAGTTATTAATACTGTTATTTATTCTCGGCTGCGAAGGTACGACGATTTCACCGAACCATCGCTAAACAAATTACTGAAAGGTGTATACAAATTACTGATGGGGTGATTTTCCCTATTTTTTTACGCTAAACTTTGCCTTATACTGGCTGGGAGTCATGCCAAGAACGCGCTTCACGTAGCGGGTGAAGTAATTGGTGGTGTTGAAATCCAGCTGATAGGCTACATCCGTAATCGATAGGTCTTCGCGCTTCAGCAGGCGGGCAATTTCTTCGGCAGTGAAGTGCTCGATGAAGAAACTGGCATTATGACGGCTCGTCTTGATGCAGCATTCCGTGAGGTAATTGGGTGTGATATTCAGGCGTGCTTAGGCAAGCGGCAAAGCCGAGCGGCATCATTCTTCTTTTGTAAATTTGTAAACTGCTATTGTTGGTAGAATGACCATAAGCAATAGCGCAGTCTCGACAAAGGCATACGAGCCGAAATAAT
>ONYA01000080.1 GCA_900321965.1 uncultured Prevotellaceae bacterium | reverse complement strand
GTTGTTCGATACGGCGATGGCCCTGTTGGTCAGGTCAATCTGCTTCAGTGCCAGTTCCTTGATTTTCTGACAGTTGTCCGAACCGCTCACCTCATACTCGGTAGCCATCTTCGGATACTGTGCCTTGAAGGTCACCGTCTCTGTCGAGTCGATGCTCACATTGATAATCTGGTCGTTGATGCGCAGACGATAGAACTCGGGGGCTTCGGGCTGCTTGCCGGCAAAGACGAAGGCACCGTCCTCGTCGAGTTTCACGGAGTCGAGCACCGTCACTTGCTCCAGCCCCACATTCTCGAAGTAGAGCACGGAGTCCTTGGCATTCGTAATAGCACCTTCAACATGGAATTTCTTCTCGCTACATGAGGCCAAGCCCAGCAGGGCTGCGGCCATTATCAGATACTTTCTCATTTCGTTATGTTTATGAATTTGGTGCAAAGATAATACATTTTTTCGATTAAGCGAAGCGAAATACAAAGAAAAATAGTAATTTTGCAGGCAGCACAATCAATCTTATGGAACAATTACTGCATTACGTTTGGAAACATAAGCTTTTCCCACTGGGCGAGATGAAGACCACCGACGGTCTGACGGTGGAGGTTATCGACCCGGGACTGCATAACCGCAACAGCGGACCCGACTTCTTCAATGCGAAGGTGAAAATCAACGGCACACTATGGGTGGGCAACGTCGAGATTCACGACAAGTCGTCCGACTGGTTCCTGCATGGGCACGACCGCGACACGGCGTACGACAATGTGGTGCTTCACGTCACCGGCTTGGCTGATGCCGACGTGACCACCGCCGCAGGACAGTTTATTCCGCAGATGGTGCTGCAGGTGCCCGACAGCGTTCGCAACAACTACGAACAACTGCTGCGCACCGACCAGTATCCACCCTGCTATCAGATTATCCCCCACCTGTCGCGGCTCACCGTCCACTCATGGATGGCTGCCCTGCAGACGGAGCGACTGGAGCAGAAGACCGAGGCCATCCAGCAACGGGCTAAGCGCATGAACGGTTCGTGGGAAGATGCCTATTTCATGACGCTTGCACGCAATTTCGGATTCGGCATCAATGGCGAGGCCTTCGAGCAGTGGGCTGCCCACATCCCACTCACGGCTGTTGCCCACCACCGCGACGACCTCTTCCAGATTGAGGCCATCTTCCTGGGACAGGCGGGACTGCTCGACATCGAGGCCATTCCCGAGCGCTACCAGCAGGACGCGCTGAACGACGGCTACTTTGCCAAACTGCGCAACGAATACCAGTATCTGGCACATAAGTTCTCGCTGCAACCGATGAACCATAAGCTGTGGCGATTCCTCCGACTGCGCCCCCAGAATTTCCCACACATCCGACTGGCACAGTTGGCAAACCTCTATTACGAGCACAAGACGGGACTGTCGCAACTCCTGGAATGCAAGGACGTGACGGCGCTGAGAGAACTGCTGACGACGAAGGTGACACCCTACTGGGCGACGCACTACACCTTCGGTTCGTCGAGCGAGCGCAACGAGAAGAACCTGTCGCCATTCTCCATCAACCTGCTGATCATCAACACCTGCATACCCATGCTCTTCGCCTATGGGCGCCACTCGTCCAACGAGACGCTCTGCGACCGAGCCTTCGACCTGCTGGAACAGCTGAAGGCAGAAGACAACCACATCATCCGTCTCTGGAAGGAGTGCGGACTCGACGTGCAGACGGCAGGTGATTCGCAGGCTCTGATTCAACTGAAAAAAGAATATTGCGACCGAAAAGACTGCCTCCGCTGCCGCATAGGATATGAATATTTGAGAAGTGAAAAGTGAAAAGTGAAAAGTGAAAAATGGTCAATGGTCAAAGCTGCGATTAAGCGAGAGCAGAGCGATGCTTGCATCAGCTATGCCGAGCGTGAGCAGGTTCGATGTGAAACATCAATGGTTAAATGAGAAATGAGATATGAGAAAGTACATTTTTGAAGCCCGAATGGAGGTGCGCGACTATGAGTGCGACATCGAGGGAATTGTGAACAATGCCAATTATCTGCATTACACGGAACATACACGCCATCTGTTCCTGAAACACTGTGGACTCAGCTTTGCCGAGATGCACGAGAAGGGCGTCGATGCCGTCGTGGCACGTATGGAACTGCAATACAAAGTACCCCTGCGCTGCGACGACGAGTTTATCTCACGCATGTGGCTGGAGAAAGACAGTTTTAAGTATATCTTCCATCACGACATCTACCGCGCCTCCGACGAAGCCATCTGCTTCAAGGCCAAGGTGATGCTGGTGTGCCTCATCAACGGCCGTCTGGGCGAGAGCGAGGAATACGACCGTGC
>ONYA01000040.1 GCA_900321965.1 uncultured Prevotellaceae bacterium | reverse complement strand
CGGCGGATAGCGTTGTAGATGTCGGGCTCGCTCTCCTTGTCGAGGTTGATAACCTTGGCATAGCAGCCACCCTCGAAGTTGAACACACCCTCGTCGTCCCATCCGTGCTCGTCGTCACCGATGAGCAGACGCTTCGGGTCGGTAGACAGCGTGGTCTTACCGGTACCAGACAGACCGAAGAAGATAGCGGTGTTCTTACCGTCCATATCGGTGTTGGCAGAGCAGTGCATAGAAGCGATACCCTGCAGGGGCAGATAGTAGTTCATCATCGAGAACATACCCTTCTTCATCTCGCCGCCGTACCAGGTGTTGATGATGCACTGCTCACGAGAAGTAGTGTTGAAGGCCACGCAAGTCTCTGAGTTCAGACCCAGCTCCTTGTAGTTCTCAACCTTAGCCTTCGAAGCGTTGTAGATAACGAAGTTCGGCTCGAAGGCCTCCAGCTCCTCAGCGGTGGGCTGGATGAACATGTTCTTCACGAAGTGAGCCTGCCAAGCCACCTCGACGATGAAGCGAACGCGCAGACGGGTAGCCTCGTTGGCACCGCAGAAAGCGTCGACCACGTACAGGTTCTTGTTGCAAAGCTCCTTGATGGCGATGTCCTTCACAGTCTTCCAAACCTCCTCAGTCATGGGGTGGTTGTCGTTCTTGTATTCCTCAGAAGTCCACCATACCTTGTCCTCGCTCTGTGCATCCTTCACGATGTACTTGTCTTTAGGCGAGCGGCCGGTGTAGATACCGGTCATTACGTTTACAGCGTTGAGCTCGGTGTTCTGACCCTTGTCGAAACCGGTCAGGCCTTCCTTTGTCTCTTCCTCAAAAAGGAACTCATACGACGGATTGTGAGCAATCACGGTAGAACCGGTGATGCCATACTGTGTCAAATCTAACTTTGCCATTTTACTTTTGTATTATTTAATTGAGTTTTTAAATACCTATTTTATTTTGCGCTGCAAAGGTACAAATAAATTGAGAATTAAGAACGTAGAAACGCGCTTTTTTTGCGCGCACACAATCCTTTTTAGGTTAAAGAAAGTAAAAAGCGCCCCTATCTTCACACTTTTGTCATTTGGAGATAACAAAAAACAAATAAGATTCCGTAACTTTGCAGCAACTAAAACTTACAAACTATGGAAGTTATTGATTTTAGCAAGACCAACTCTATACTGAATCAGTATATGTCAGAGTTACGCGACAAGAATTACCAGAAGAACCGCCTTCTGTTTCGTCATAACATCAAGCGCATTGGCGAGATCATGGCTTATGAACTCTCGAAAACCTTGGAGTACAAGCCCAAGACCATCACCACGCCTTTGGGAACCATCGACATCCCCCTGCCGAAGGAAGACATGGTGATTGCCACCGTACTGCGAGCCGGGTTGCCTTTCCACGAGGGGTTCCTGAATGTGTTCGACAAGGCCGACAACGGCTTTGTTTCGGCCTTCCGCATGTACATCAACCGCGAGCATACAGAAGTAGGCATTCATACGGAATACATTGCCACACAGAGCGTTAAGAACAAGACGCTCGTCATCGTCGACCCGATGCTTGCCACAGGTGGCAGTCTGGCTGCAGCCATCGACTCCCTGCTTCAGGCAGGCAAGCCCAAGAAGATTCATCTCTGCTGTGTGATAGCGGCTCCCGAGGGCATTGAAGTGGTGAAGCAGGCTCTGCCCGAAGGCTCTACCATCTGGTGTGCAGCCATCGACCAGGGCATGAACGAGCAGAAATACATCGTTCCCGGCTTCGGTGACTGTGGCGACCTCTGCTATGGCGAAAAGCTACAGTCCTTTAGGAAAAAAGCTGATAAGTGAACTAAATAAAAGGCTCGCCATTGTGGCGAGCCTTTTATTATTATATCAAGTGGAGGGTTCCCATCAGATAGACGAGGCCAAAGCCTAACACCATCGAGATAACACCCATCAAAATACCCATCTTCGCCATATCCTTCTGTTTCACGAAGCCCGTGGCAAACGCCAATGCATTTGGCGGTGTAGAGATAGGCAAGATCATAGCTGACGAGGCAGCGATGGCCACACCGATGAGGACGGTAGGTGTGCCGCCAATGGGGTCGAGCTTGTCGCCCATGGCTCCGCAGACAATTGCTAAGATAGGCATCAGCAGGGCTGCCGTAGCTGAGTTCGAGATGAAGTTCGACAGCGCATAGCAGATGGCTCCGCCAAGCAGCAGGATAAGCAGCGGCGAGAACTCGCCAAAGGGAATGCTCTCGACGGCATTCTCAGCCAGTCCCGACTTATTCAGACCGTAACCGAGGGCAAAGCCGCCGGCCACCATCCAGATAACACTCCAGTTAATCTGCTCCAGGTCGCGCTTGTCGATGACACCCGTCAGGGCAAACACGGCGAACGGAATCATGGCTACCGTATAGGAGTTGATACCCGTTACGCGGTCAAGCAACCAGAGGAGTACCGTGATGAAGAATGTCACGATGACCACATTCGAGTGGAAACCTTTCTTCATACCGCCCTCAATGTTCAGTTCGATGCGCTTCTGGGTGAAGGGGAACGTCTTGAGCAGGATACGCCAGCTGATAAACAGCAGAACCAGTACAAGCGGGAACATAAACATCATCCACTGACCGAAGCCCAGCCCTAAGTTCAGACCCTCGGGGTCGTTCAGGTATTTCAGGGCTATCGTGTTCGGAGGCGTACCAATAGGCGTACCCATACCGCCGAGGTTGGCGGCTACGGGGATAGACATCGCTAAGGCGATGCGGCCCTTGCCCTCGGGGGGGAGCTGACGGAACACCGGCGTCAGGAACGTCAGCATCATAGCGGCCGTTGCGGTGTTGGAGACAAACATCGAGAACAGACCTGTAATCAGAAGGAAGCCCAAGAGCACCATCTCGCTCTTCGTACCGAACGGCTTCAGCAGCACCTTGGCCAACTGGGCATCCAGTCCCGTCTTCGTGGCAGCGATGGCCAGTACGAAACCGCCGATGAACAGCATGATAACCGGGTCGGCAAACGTGGCCATCACACCCTTGTACGAGAGCAGTGTGCCCACTTCCTCCTCGTTGACCATCGGCAGAATGCCGCTATCCGTCGTAAATAGCAACATCAGGACGATGATGGCTACCGACGTGGCCCACGACGACACGATCTCCAAGATCCACATCAGCGTGGCGAAGGCAAAGATGGCGATGATACGCTGTTGGATAACGGTCAGGTTCTGAATGCCGAACCACTCTGACGGCATATTCCAAAGCAACAGGGTGACAATGGCCACAGTAGCTATCTTCACAAACCGCTTCAGCGTGTTCGACGAATGGTACTTATGCTCATGACGGAATTGTCGGGCTGCATCTACGATATGCAGGTTTCTGTAATTACTTAGCATGGCTTTTTCTAATGGTTTTTAATTTTGCGGGTGCAAAGGTACTAATTATTTGAGAATTGAGTATTGACAATGGCACTTTAATTTGGATAATGAACGTATAAACACACAAAAAACAACATTTGTCCATCCTTGACCAGAACCGATTGACAAGTGGAGATTACAAAATACAACCAAGAAAGGCATCCTTTGCGGGATGCCTTTCTTATAGAGTTCACAAAAGTCAATTATTTCACTTCCCAGATGTCGTTGGTCTCAAGCAGTTCGGCGAAGTTGTGGTACTTCTTCTGAGCCGAGACCTCTTCGAGCTGAGCATAGACAGCATCGTTGTAGGTGGGAGCCTCCACGTCGCGGATGACGCCAAGGGCAATGGGGAACCCATCCTCGGGAGTCATCATGGCGAGCTTCAGCTGCAGGGTGTTGTCCTCGCAGTGAGCGTCATGGACGAGGACGTCGTCTAACGTGTAGCCGTCCTTGCCGATCTCGACCACCTTCAGGCCGAAGCCCTGCTGAACGAGTCCGAACTCATTGTTTTCACCGAAGACGAGCTTCTCGCCGTGACGCACATAGATGGCGTTCTTCTTACGGCCTTCGTTGTTGTAGACCACGTCGTGGCAGTGGTCGTTGAAGATGACGCAGTTCTGCAGTACCTCAGTCACCGAAGCGCCTTTGTGCTCGTAGGCAGCCTTCAGCACCTCGACCGTTCCCTTGGCATCGGTAGCCACGCAACGGGCGAAGAAGTGGCCGCGGGCACCGAAACAGAGTTCGGCGGGACGGAACGGATCCTCGACGGTGCCGTAAGGGCTCGACTTGGAGACGAAACCACGGGGCGACGTCGGCGAGTACTGACCCTTTGTCAGACCGTAGATGCGGTTGTTCAACAGAATCATGTTCAGGTCGATGTTACGACGGTTGGCATGAATAAAGTGGTTACCACCGATAGCCAGTCCGTCACCGTCGCCCGACACCTGCCAGACAGTCAGGTTGGGGTTAGCCACCTTCGCACCGGTAGCGATGGCTGCGGCACGACCGTGGATGGTGTTCATACCATAGGTAGCCATGTAGTGGGGCAGACGGCTGGAACAGCCGATACCTGAGATGACTGCGACGTTCTCAGGGGCTACGCCAATCTCGGCCATAGCCTTATGGAGTGAAGCCAGGAAGAAGTGGTCGCCACAACCAGGGCACCACCGAGGCTGACCTTTCTTGAAATCTTGTGCTGTATAACTCATATTGTTTTCCTTATTTAAACAAAGATTTTAAGATTTTGAAGATTTTTTCTTTTTACAAAGATTTTAAGATTTTGAAGATTTTTTCTTTTTACAAAGATTTTAAGATTTTGAAGATTTTTCTGTCTTGGAGTCCGTTAGATTATGGATTTTGCTGAATGTTGTAACGCTCATATTTCAATGACGACTCGCCAAAATTCAGGAGTACGGCAATCTTGAAACCAGAAACTTTAGCATAATTCATGGCTTGGGCACGAAAGATGTTCTCCAGTTCCTTAACAGCTTTCAGCTCCACTATGATTTGGTCATAGCATATAAAATCAGGAACAAACGCTGTCTTCAGTACCACTCCTCTGTATGTGGCATGTAGCGGATATTCGCGTTTATAAGGAATCTGGCGACGTTGTAATTCAATTTCGAGAGCGTCCTGGTACACTTTTTCGGTAAAGCCACACCCGAGTTCACGGTGGACAGCCATTGCTGCACCTATTATCTCATGTGTCTCAACTCCACTTGTGTAAACCATAACCAAAATCTTTCAAATCTTTAAATCCTCCAAAGAAAAATCCCTTCAAGGCAAAAATCTTTCAAATCTTTAAATCCTCCAAAGAAAAATCCCTTCAAGGCAAAAATCTTTTAAATCTTTTAATCTTTGTTCTTTATTAATATATTATTTCTTAATTATCGTTTCGAACGCATTGACGAGTTCCTCGACCACGAAGGGTTGACCCTTGACCTGGTTGAACTGGGCAGGTACGAAGTTGTCGACCTTCATTCGCAGGTAGGCAGCCAGCTGACCCATGTTCTGTTCGGCCACTACCACCTTATTATATTTGGTGAGTACCTCGGCAGTGTTCTTAGGCAGCGGGTTCAGATACTTGAAGTGAGCCTGAGCCACCTTGTAGCCCTTCTGGCGCAGCTCGTCCATTGCCGAGTGCAGATGACCGTAGGTAGAACCGAAACCGACAATCAGCAGGTCGGCATCGGCGACGTCGCCCTCCACCTCGAGGTCGGGAACCTCGATATTGGCAATCTTCTGCTGGCGCAGACGCGTCATCAGGTCGTGGTTCTCGGGATTCGTAGAGATAGCACCCGTCTGCGAGTCCTTCTCCAGTCCGCCAAGGATATGGGCAAAGCCCTCACGACCAGGCACAGCCCAGTAGCGGGTGCCGTTCTCAGCACGCATATAGGGCGTCCACTTGCCCTTCAGTTCCTCAGGAACATACGGGGGATTGATGGCGTCGAGCTTCGCCATGTCGGGCAGCTTGAAGGCACCCGAGCCGTTGGCTACGAAGGCATCGGTCAGCAGCACCACCGGCGTCATGTGCTCCAAGGCCATCTTACAAGCCTGGTAGGCAGCATCGAAGCAGTCGGTAGGACTGGTGGCAGCCATCACGGGCATGGGGCTCTCACCGTTACGGCCGAAGAGTGCCTGCAGCAGGTCGGTCTGCTCCGACTTCGTGGGCAGGCCTGTGGCGGGACCGCCACGCTGCACGTCGAGCACGACGAGCGGCAGCTCCATGATGACGGCCAGGTTCATGGCCTCCGACTTCAGGCAAATGCCAGGACCAGAAGTGCTGGTCACGCCGAGAGCACCTGCAAACGAAGCACCGAGGGCTGAGGCGCAGCCCGAAATCTCGTCCTCACACTGTACGGTGATGACGCCGCACGACTTGTGCTTCGACAACTCGTGGAGCACGTCGGTAGCCGGCGTGATGGGATAAGAACCTAAATAGAGTTTCAGTCCGGCCTTCTCGGCAGCGGCAATGAAACCGTAGGCCGTAGCCTTGTTGCCCGTGATGTCCATATAGCGGCCGGGCTGCTTCTCCTTCGACTCGATACGATAGACGTTGACAGCCGACGAGTGGGTGTTGTGACCGTAGTCCCAACCAGCCTGGATCACCTTGATGTTGGCCTCGGCAATGGCAGGCTTCTTGGCAAACTTCTCGCGCAGGAAATTGTTCACCAGCTCCAAGTCGCGGTCGAAGAGCCAGCAGACGAGTCCCAGCGCAAACATGTTGCGGCACTTCATCATCGCCTTCATGTCCATACCCGTGTCAGCCAGACAATCCTTCACCATCGTCGTCAGCGGGCACTGGATGACGCGGTCGGGGTCGATGCCCATCTCGCCCAAGTAGTCCTCGCTCTTGAACTGAGCTTTCTCCAGATCCTTCGGACCGAACGAGTCGGTGTCGATGATGATCGTGGCACCGGGCTTGGCGTAGCGGTACTGCGTCTTCAGCGCAGCAGCGTTCATAGCCACCAGCACGTCGCACTTGTCACCAGGGGTGTAGACCTTGCCCGCACCGATATGTACCTGAAAACCTGACACGCCCGTCAGCGAGCCTTGCGGGGCGCGGATGTCCGCAGGGTAGTCGGGGAATGTCGAGATGCCGTTACCAACGGTGGCACTGACCGTAGAGAAGATGTTTCCGGCCAATTGCATACCGTCGCCGGAGTCACCTGAGAAGCGGACAACAACCTGGTCCAGCTCCTTCACTTCTAATTTTTCTGCCATAATATAAGATGTATTATATCTCTCAATTGATTTTTCAGCGTGCAAAGGTACTGCAAATTATGAAAAACGCAAAATAAATAGCGATAAAAATGCAAAAACGGCGTGTTTTGAACGTCATTTCTGCATTTTTATTCAGTCCGCTGCATATTTGCTTTATGTTCTTGGGAGTAGCATGACAAAGCGGGAACCAGGGGAATAGGTCTTGTCGAGGGTGATGTCACCTCCTAAGCGACGGGCAATAGAACGGGCGACGGTAAGGCCAATGCCTGTGCCATCGTAGTATTCGTCTAACTGCACGAACTCGTCGAAGATATGCTCTACTTCCGAATCAGGAACGCCAATGCCAGTGTCTTCGACAATATAGCTGACTATGGTCGGCGAGATGGAGACCGTCAGCCGTACAGTGCCCTGCTTGGTAAACTTCTTCGCATTGTCAAGGATTTGGGTCAGGGCGCGGGCGGCTTGCCGCAGATTGGTTGTCAGCAGCGTAGCGTCAGCGTCTTCGCCCATCTGCAGGTCAAATGTCAGGTGCTGGGCATGGCTGATGGCTGATGTGTCGATAGCACGCACGGCAACCTGTGAGACCGTTACCTGGTCGGTGCGCTCTATAACTGCCTGACTATTGGCCTCCGACAGTTCGAGCATCTTGTTCACCAGCGAGGTGATACGGTGGGTGTTCTCAGTTATCTGGCGATTGATATCCTGCCGTTCTTCATCGTCAAGCTCAAGACCAGGTGTAGTGACGACCTGTGTGAAGCCGCTGAGAATGTTGAGCGGTGTGCGTATCTCGTGGGAAATCTGCTGGATAAAGTTTGTCTTCATCTTTGACGACTCCTCGGCTCTGGCATTAGCAACCTTCAATTTCTCGTAACTCTGTTGCAACTCTTCATTACTCTGTTCCAACAGGAGATGGGCCTTCTTCAGCCTGTGGGCGGCACGGTGACGGAAATAGATGAAGAGCATCAGTAGGAAGAGTGCGGAAATGGCAGCTCCAAGGTAGATACTGAGCAACTCGCGGTCGTGTTCCAACTCAGAGCGTTCCTGTTGTGCTTTCAATTCATCCACCTCAAAACGCTTGTTCAGTTCATTTAGTTGCTGACGGCTGTCAGCCTTGATGATGGAGTCCTTCTGCCGGTCATAGTCGTTATAGGCTCTCAGGGCTTCTTCGTAGTGCCCTAATGTCTGTAGCACTTCGGTGCGGTGCTTCAGGGCGTTAAGGAAGGTATTGAAGTCCTGTTGACGACAGAGGTCTATCTCAACGTCGCTCCACGACATGGCGTCGTTGTAGTTCTGGCGGGCCATTGCCAATTGGGTACGGAAGCCGGCCACCTGAGCCTCGTACATCTCGCGGTCGGTCTCAAGGTCGAGATAATGTTGCATCTGGTCAAGTTCTATGGAAGCCAGACGGTAACGGCCCAGACCATAGTGATACTTGTAGTTCTCGCGGTGGAAACGGAAGTACTTGTGGGCATTCTCCTCCGTATCGTCTTTGCCGTCAGTCAGCTGGTCGAGAAATGCTTTCCACTCAGACAACACATTTCCCATTGTCTCGAAATCTTCCGCGTCAACAAGAACCTGACAGTAGTAGCTATAGATGTTTAGTTTCACTGCCTGGTCAGCACTCTGCGGATAGTGTTTCAGCGCCTGTTGATAGCACCGTGCCGACTCGTTGTTGTTTTTCTGGAAATGGTAGGCAATGCCCATAGCAGTGTAAGCTTCCGACAGTCCGAAGGCATTGTTGCGCTGGATGGCGTCGTTATGCATTTTCCGTGCCTCGGCAAATCCCTGATCCATCTGCCCGTTCCACACGAGGTCGTTGACATAGAGGCACCATGTCGTATAGTATTGCTGCCACTGCTGGTTATGACTGAAGTAGCTCATCGCCACAGGAACCAACGTTGCCAACGAGTCATGTTCCACATTCTTGTAATAATGGTCAACCTGCTCCATCAGCCATGCTGAGGAGTCTACCGCAACGGTGTCCGTGGCAACTGACTTGTTTTGACCCGTCGGCTGGTTACAGCCAGTGATTATGATACTGCAGCAAATGGCCCACAACCAGAGGGGGAACCTGCTCATCTGTCTACTTCGTTAAGATGTCGTATAGTTCCTTCATGCCCTCCGAGGCACCCTTCTGAATTTGCTGTACACGGCTGCCGGCCGAAATGGGATTCGGGTCGATGAGGTAGATAGGCACTGAGGGACGGGCGTAGTGCAGCAGTCCCGCAGCAGGGTAGACAGCGAGCGACGTGCCGATGACGATGAGGATGTCGGCCTGCTGTACCTCATCGGCAGCGATGGTGATGTTAGGCACGGCCTCGCCGAAGAACACGATGAACGGACGGAGCAGCGAGCCGTCGCCAGCCTTTGTGCCGGGCTCAATCTCGCAGTTGTCGGGCGTCAGCGTCTGTTGGTAGCGCGGGTCGTCGACATCGCGGCTGGAACAGACCTTCATCAGTTCGCCGTGCAGATGGATGACCTTCGACGAGCCAGCCTGCTCGTGCAGGTTGTCGACGTTCTGCGTCACCACCGTCACGTCGTAGTGCTTCTCCAACTCGGCCACGAGCCGATGGCCCTCGTTGGGCTTCACGCCCCAGCACTTCTTACGTAACATATTGTAGAAGTTCGTCACTAAGGTGGGATCGGCCTCCCACCCCTCGTGGGTAGCCACCTTTGCTACGGGGTACTCCTCCCACAGTCCGTCGGCGTCGCGGAAAGTCTTCAGCCCACTCTCCACAGACATGCCGGCACCTGTCAAAACCACTATCTTTTTTTTCTCCTCCATAATCTCCTCCATGTTTATTTATGCTACATCGAAAAGTTTGTTGCAAAGATAGTCATTTCTTTTATAACGTGCAAGTTTTTTCGCTTTATTTATGAAATGATGTAAAAAACGTTCCGTTTCCTTGTACGTCTCATGGAAAAATGTTACCTTTGCAAGTAGTTCACATAATGTAGAACCATAACATAATGTAAGAATCAATGAAACAATTATTAGTGTTTTTGTTGTTTATGTGCGTCAGCAGCGTTTCTGCTCAAGATGTGATTATAAAAAAAGACGGAACGGCTGTTGTGTGTAGGATTATGGAACTTAATGCCTCGGAGATTGTTTATAAGAAATGGGAAGAACTTAGTGGCTCAACTTATGTGATGGATCGTTCTCTTGCCTCGTCTATACATTATCTGGACGGGAAGGTGGTCAGTCTCTCCAAGGCGGCTTCGGAAGATTTCTCTCCAAAAAGAAGAAAATCTATAACTGTTAGGATTGTTGGAGATATATTAGGCGCTGTGTTATTGGAATCAGCTCCAATGGCAGTCTATGTTTGTGAGGATAGTGCTACGGGCGTTATAGTCGGAGGCTCTTTGTTTGTTGGCGGCTTGACGTGTATTATCGGTGGTAATAAATGGGCTAATCATATCAATAGAAAAGCAGAGAGACTCCAGTCATCAGCCCTTTACCAATATGATTTCGGGAAAACAGGCAGTGGTTCTTTTTCCGCCAGTGTCAATATCATCAGAGATTGTTCAAAGGGTGAAAAGGCTTTAGGCCTTGGTTTACGCTACAGTTTTTAGCATAAAGGATTCAAAATCTCTATACTCGGTAACCATAGACTTATTCTTGCTAAAGGCTCACTAAAATAAGTAAAAAATTGCTAATATGGCTGTTAAATGAAAGAAAATGAGTAACTTTGCGCCGATTTTCGAAAAAGTACACATTATTAGTAAAGAGAGAGCATGGATAAAGTGAGTTACGCCTTAGGCTTAGGCATTGGTCAGCAGTTGGCACAAATGGGTGCCCAGGACCTGAACATCGACGATTTCGCACAAGCCATCAAGGACGTTATCAGCGGCAGCGAACTGAAGGTTCAGCACCGCGAAGCACAGCAGATTGTGCAGGAGTATTTTCAGAAACAAGAACAGAAGATGAGCGCCCAGCGCGCCGAGGCCGGCAAGGTTCATAAGGAGGCTGGCGAGAAGTACCTGGCCGAGAACGCCAAGAAGGACGGTGTCATCACACTGCCCAGCGGTCTGCAGTATCAGGTGCTGAAGGAAGGCAACGGCAAGAAGCCCAGTGCCAAGGATACGGTAAAATGCCACTATGAGGGTTTCCTCATCGACGGTACTGTCTTCGACAGCAGCGTACAGCGTGGCGAGCCCGCCACATTCCCCCTGCAGCAGGTCATTGCCGGTTGGACGGAGGGTCTGCAGCTGATGCAGGAGGGTGCCAAATACCGCTTCTTCATCCCCTACCGCTTGGCTTACGGTGAGGGTGGTGCCGGTGCATCCATTCCCCCGTTTGCAGCACTGATCTTCGACGTTGAGCTGATTCAGGTCATGTAAAGGTAAAAAGTAAAAAGGTATATTTTAAAAACAAAAGCAATGAAAAAGTTAATGATCGTAGCCGCTATGGCTATCGTAGCCGCTGGCTTCACCGCTTGTGGCAATGGCACTCCGAAGGCTAACCTGAAGAGTGATCTTGACTCAATGAGCTATGCCATCGGTATGGCACAGACTCAGGGTCTGAGAGAGTATCTTGTTGACCGTCTTGGTGTGGACACAGCCTATATGGCTGAGTTCATCAAGGGCCTGAACGAGGGCGCCAACGCTGGCGACAACAAGAAGAAGGCTGCCTACTATGCAGGTATCCAGATTGGTCAGCAGATTAGCAACCAGATGATGAAGGGCATCAACCACGAGGTGTTCGGTGACGACTCTACGAAGACCATCTCACTGAAGAACTTCATGGCCGGCTTCGTCAGCGGTACTACTGGCAAGCAGGGTCTGATGACTATTGAGCAGGCTCAGACCGTTGCTCAGACCAAGATGCAGGAGATCAAGGCCCGCGAGCTGGAGAAGACCTACGGCGGCAACAAGAAAGAGGGCGAGGAATTCCTGGCCAAGAACGCTAAGAAAGACGGCGTGAAGACGCTGGAGAGCGGTGTACAGTACCGTGTCATCAAGGAGGGTACCGGTGCTATCCCCGCCGACACCTCACTGGTGAAGGTTCACTATGAGGGCCGTCTGCTGAACGACTCTGTGTTCGACAGCTCTTACAAGCGTGGCGAGCCTATCACCTTGCGCTGCAACCAGACCATCAAGGGTTGGACCGATGCTATGGTTCACATGCCCGCTGGCTCTATCTGGGAGGTTTACATTCCCCAGGATCTCGCTTATGGCGAGCGCGAGCAGGGTATCATCAAGCCCTTCTCTGTACTGGTATTCAAGATCGAACTGTTAGAGGTTAATCCCAAGAAGTAATCATGAAGAAGATGATACTGTTAGCACTCGCTGTCGTGGCGAGTGCTTCTTTTTGCACCATCGATGCAAAAAAGAAAAAGAAGGTAGCAGAGGAGGCAGTTGTTGCTGTCCCCGTGGAACTGAAGTCAAGCTCTGACTCTGTCAGCTATGCAGCAGGCATGAGCATAACCAACGGCCTGATGGCCTATCTGAAGCAGCAGCACGGCATCGACTCAGCTCAGATGAACATCTTCCTGAAGGCTTTCGAGGAGGTGATCAAGTCTGGTGAGAGCCCCGAGGCTAAGGCCCGTGTGGCCGGTGTCGAGATTGCCAGTCAGGTGCGCGGCCGTATGCTCCCAGGCATCTCAGGCGAGTTCACCGACACGCCCGACTCCATCGAGGCCGACCTGTTCTATCGCGGTTTCACCGACGCTCTGAAGCAGGACACCACCCACTTCAAGCAGAGCGCAGCCGAGAGCTACTTCCGTGAGAAGCAGGAGGCCGATAAGAAGGCTAAGGAAGAGAAGCTGTATGGTCCGAACCGCCGCGCCGGTGAGGAGTTCCTGAAGGAGAACGCCACGAAGGACAGCGTCATCACCACCGCTACCGGTCTGCAGTACAAGGTGCTCGTCAAGGGCGAGGGCAAGGTGCCCCAGATGACTGACAAGGTGCAGGTGAACTACGAAGGCCGCCTGGTTGACGGCACGGTCTTCGACGCTTCTGCCAAGCACGGCGACAAGCCCGCTGAGTTCCAGCCCAACCAAGTTATCGCAGGTTGGACGGAGGCCCTGACGATGATGCCTGTAGGTTCGAAGTGGCAGCTTTACATCCCGTATCGTCTGGCTTACGGTGAGCGTGCCACAGGTAACATCAAGCCTTATTCGATGCTGATCTTCGATGTCGAGCTGGTCGGCATCGTCGGCGACAAGGCCGAGGAGCCTGCTAAGGCTGAACCTGCCAAGGCCAAGGGTAAGAAAACGGCTAAGAAAGGCAAGAAATAATTCCCAATCTATCAAGTGTGCTACTCCGGTAGCACACTTTTTTTAATTTTTCCATCGATTTTGTTGCATAATTCAATAATAATGCGTACTTTTGCTGACAAAATGTAAACGAAATCACTAACCAATGGAAAAAATTGACAATCTGGACAAGAAGATACTGAGTATCTTGTCGAAGAACGCCCGCATCCCGTTCAAGGATGTGGCAGCAGAGTGTAACGTGTCGCGTGCCGCCATCCACCAGCGCGTACAGCACCTCATAGAGGCTGGCGTCATCACTGGCAGCGGCTTCGACGTCAACCCCAAGAGCTTAGGCTACTCCACCTGCACCTACGTAGGCATCACGTTAGAGAAAGGTTCTATGTACAAGGATGTCGTCGAGGAGTTGCAACACATTCCCGAGGTCGTCGAGTGCCATTTCACTACGGGTCCCTACACCATGCTGGTGAAGCTCTATGCCCGCGACAACGAACAGCTGATGGAACTGCTGAACGGCCGTCTGCAGGGCATCCACGGCGTCATGTCTACCGAGACGCTCATCTCGCTTGAACAGAGTATCAAACGCGAAATAGAAGTTAAAGAGTGAAGACGTTCGACCTGCAGGCCTGCACCAATCAGGTGTACGCCCAATTTCCGGCCGCCCAGCAGCGACCTGTCATCGGCATCACAGGCAACTACGAGGAACTGACCTGCAAGCTCGGTCGGGGCTATTACGACAGCATCATCCGTGCCGGCGGCATACCATTCGTCATACCTCCTTCGGCAGACAGCGATGTGCTGATGGGCACTCTCGACCGTATCGACGCCCTGCTGTTGAGTGGCGGTGCTGACATCAACCCCCTGTGGTGTGGCGAAGAGCCTGTTCCCGGTCTGCATGGCATCAACCAGGAGCGTGACCTGCCCGAACTGCTCATCACACGACTGGCCTACAACCGCCAGATGCCCATCCTCGGCATCTGCCGTGGCATACAGACCTTAGCTGCCGCACTGGGCGGTAAGGTGTGCCAAGATATAGGCCTCCCCCTGCCCCTTCCGACTGGAGGGGATGCTGCTGTGAAGCATTCGCAGGATGCTGACCGCTCTGAGCCTACTCACTCCGTCACTGTCAAAGAAGACTCCACCTTATATAATATATATAAAGCAAATCTCTCTCCTCTCTCCTCTCTCCTCTCTCCTCTCTTATACGTCAACTCCTTCCACCATCAGGCGGTCAGCGAACCGGGCGACAAGTTCCGCGTCGTGGCAACAGCCCCCGACGGCGTCATCGAGGCCATTGAGAGTACGGAGTATAAGAGCATTATCGGCGTGCAATGGCATCCCGAGTGTATGGGTGACGACGGACAGCCGCTGTTCCAGTGGCTCGTGGCTGAAGCCACCGCCTACCGTCAGGCTCACTGCCTGCACGACCGCGTGCTGACGCTCGACACCCATTGCGACACACCGATGCTGTTTCCGCAGGGCATCCACTTCGAGCAGCGCGACCCGCGCATCCTCGTCGACCTGCATAAGATGACTGAGGGGCGCCAGGACGCTACCATCATGGTGTGCTACCTGCCACAGCCCAAGCCCGGCGAGACATTTGCGTCGAAGGTCGACTTCGACGTAGAGAGTCCAACACAATATGCCGACCTCATCTTCGACAAGATTGGCGACATCGTTAACGCCAATGCGTCGTACATCGCCTTAGCACGCACACCTGACGACCTGCTGGTCAACAAGCGTAGCGGATGCAAGAGCATCATGTTAGGTATAGAGAACGGACTGGCACTCGACGGCAAGCTACAGAACGTCAAGCATTTTGCCGACCGCGGCGTCGTCTATATCACGCTGTGCCACAATGGCGACAACGACCTCTGCGACTCCGCCCGAGGTACGGCGACCCACGGCGGCGTCAGTGCCTTTGGAGCTGAAGTCATCGGCGAGATGAACCGCTTAGGACTGATGGTCGACCTGAGTCACGCGGCAGAGTCGTCATTCTACGACGCCCTCGACATCAGTCAGATGCCCATCGTCTGCAGCCACTCATCGTGCCGCGCCCTCTGCGACCATCCACGCAACCTCACCGACGAACAGATGCGGCGCCTGGCAGCCAAGGGTGGTGTGATGCAAGTGACGCTCTACAACGGTTTCCTCGTCAAGGACGGTGAAGCCACCATCCTCGACGCCATGCGCCATTTAGAGCACGCCATCACCATTATGGGCATCGACCACGTCGGTCTCGGTACCGACTTCGACGGCGACGGTGGCATCCGCGGTCTGCGTGACTCGTCAGAGCTGCTGCAGTTCACCCGTCAGCTGCTTGCCCGCCGCTACAGCGAACAGGACATTCAGAAAATCTGGGGAGGCAACTTCCTCCGCGTCATGGCACAGGTGCAACAGTAAGAACAGAGCTGATTTTCCTCAAGACAATGTATATGAAACCATTATTGATAGTCATAGCTGCACTACTGATGGCAGCGTGCGGCAACACGAAGAATAGTCAGAACGAGACGACGACGGCTGAGCCTGTCGGCCCGACGTTCATGGCCGACTCGGCCTATCTGTTCTGCGAACAGCAGTGCCAGTTTGGTCCGCGCACAATGAACAGCGAGGCCCACGACCGCTGCGGCGAGTGGATTGCCGACAAGTTCAGGGCGTATGGCATGGAGGTGGCGCTGCAGAAAGCCGACCTGCGGGGCTATGACGGTACGGTGCTGAAGAGCACGAACATCATCGCAGCCTATCAGCCCGAGCTACAGGAGCGCGTCCTGCTCTGTGCCCACTGGGACAGCCGTCCGTGGGCCGACAACGACCCCGACGAAGCTAACCATCATAAGCCCGTGATGGCCGCCAACGACGGTGCCTCTGGCGTAGCCGTCATGTTAGAGGTGGCGCGCCTGCTCGCCTCGCAACCCACGCCCCTCGGCATCGGCGTCGACTTCGTTTGCTTCGACGCTGAGGATTGGGGGACACCGCAATGGGCAGAGAGCGACGGCGACGACAGCAATACCTGGGCACTCGGCGCACAGTATTGGGCTACCCAACACTCAACACTCAACACTCAACACTCACCCAAATACGGCATTCTGCTCGACATGGTGGGCGGCCAAGGCGCCAAGTTCTACCAGGAACAGATGTCGAAGTACTACGCCCCCGAGATTGTCCGCAAGGTGTGGGCTGCCGCCGAGACCGTCGGCTACGGCAGTTACTTCCCCAAGGAAGATGGCGGTGGCATCACCGACGACCACCTGCCCGTCAACCAAGATGCCAAGATTCCTTGCATCGACATCATACCCTACTATCCTGACTGCACAGCCAGTTCGTTCGGTCCTACGTGGCACACCGTCAGCGACGATATGCAACACATAGACCGCAACACCCTGCAGGCCGTCGGTCAAACGATGATTCAAGTATTGTTCTCGGAAAATTAAAGCTGTCCGGCTTCTACCATGAGCACAACGCGCTCGGTCAGACGGTCGGTGCCGTCGGGGTCGTACTCTTTCTTCAGGCTCGCACCGAAAGCCCAGGCAAATGCCTGCCAGAAACCGGCTCGCAGCGGGCCCATAAAAGCCTGGATAGCCTCGTAACTCGTGGAGTTACACTCGCGGTTGATGAGTTTGATGAGCAGTTTACCCTGCGAGTACGTCAGCTGTTTCATCTTCGGCTTGTATTCACGGAAGACGCTCTGCTCCACGCGCTTCATGTGCTCGTCCTTCGCCTTCTTATTCGGCAGCGTCTCCAAGTATTCCGCCGTCTCAATCAGTATCTGACGCACCTCCTTGGCCAGCGGCAGCGTCTTCTTCACGTTCTTCACCAACCGCATATAGGAGTTCTGCTGACGCTTGCTGCCAAACGTCATCTGCGGGTAGACATAGACGTTCGACATCTCCATATACTGAATGCTGTCGCCATCGCGTAGCACCTTGCTCACCTTCACCGTAGGCACGAAGGTGGGGGCGCCGGTGTCCGGCGTCTTCTCCTGTGCTATAGCCACCGTGGCAGCACACATCAGCATCGCTATCGTCAACCATTTTCTCATTGCGGCTGCAAAGGTACAAAATAAATAAGAAAGGTGTGATGACAAATAAGATTTTTTTCGTACTTTTGCATTATGAAAGCACTCTTGACGGTTGTGTTACTACTGACAGTCCTGAGCTCAGCAGCTCAGGAACACCGGGCGTGGGAACCGCTGCTAACCCAGATACTGACCTCCGATGACCTGGAGGCTGAGACCTGGGAGGACACCTACACCCTGTTGTGCGAACTGGAGGAGCAGCCGTTAGACCTGAACACCGTCAGTCGCGAGGAGCTTGAGCAGTTGCCCTTTCTCTCTGCCCAGCAGGTGGAAGCCGTCATGACCTATCTTTATTACTATGGCCCCATGAAATCGCTCGGCGAACTGCGTATGATCAAGGCCCTCGACCAGATTCAGGTGAACCTGCTCCGCTGCTTCACCTATGTCGGCGATGAGCGTCAGGAGCCGTCCTACCCCCGTCTGAACGACATCCTTCGCTACGGCCGTCACGAGCTGATGGGCAATGTCCGTCTGCCGTTCTATGAACGCGAAGGCGATAAGAGCGGCTATCTGGGCTATCCTTACCGTCATTGGGGCCGTTACCAGCTGACCTATCGCGACTATGTAAAGTTGGGGGCTGTCTTCTCTCAGGACGCCGGTGAGCCCTTCTTTGCCGGTTGCAATAAGACGGGCTACGACTTCTACTCCTATTATCTGCAGCTGAAGCATCTGCACCGTATCGAGAATCTTGTCGTCGGCAAGTACAAGCTGTCTGCCGGCATGGGCCTCGTACTCAACAACAGCTTCGGTATGGGAAAGCTGGTCGCGCTTCAGCAATTGGGCCGTAGCACCAACACCGTGCGCCCTCATGCTTCGCGCTCACAGACAGGCTATTTCCGCGGTGCGGCGGCCACCATTAGCTTGTCGCCACGCTGTCAGCTGACGGCCTTTGCCTCCTACCGTCCGCAGGATGCTACCCTCAACGACGACGGAACGGCAACCACCCTGCTCACCGACGGCTACCACCGGACACAAACGGAGATGGACAAGAAGGACAATACCCATGCCACCGATGCCGGCGCCCGTGTCTTTTACCGCAAAGGAGCCTTCCATGCTGGTGCTACGGCCGTCTATACCCATTTCGACCGCGAATTGCAGCCTAACACCGCCACCCTCTACCGTCGCCACTACGCACAGGGCAACGATTTCCTGAATGTCAGTGCCGACTACGGCTACCTCCACCACCGTGTCAGACTGAACGGTGAGACGGCCATGAACCGCGACGGTGCGCTGGCCACTATCAACAGCCTGAACGCAAACGTCAGTGACCAGCTCAGTGTGATGCTGCTGCAACGTTTCTACAGCTATCGCTATACGGCACTCTATGCCCGTTCGCTGAGCGAGGGCGGCAGGATACAGAACGAGAACGGCGTCTATTTGGGACTGACGTGGCGCCCCTCGCCACGCCTCCATCTGCAGGCCTATACCGACTACGCCTATTTCGCCTGGGCCCGCTATCAGGTGTCGAAACCGTCGCACGCCTGGGACAACCTCGTGACGGCCTCCTACAGCCGCGACTCTTGGAGTCTGACGGGCCGTTATCGCCTGCACTTCCGACAGAAAGACAACGAGACGAAGACTGCCCTCAACAACCAGACGGAACACCGTTTCCGACTTGCTTTCAGCAGATTAGAGCTGGGACGTCTTAGCACTACGACTCAGACCGATGCCATCGTCACCGGCAGCGAGTGGGGCTATATGCTGACGCAGACGGTCAACGCCCGCTGGCCGTCCCTCTTACTGAATGTCGGTGGCGGCTACTTCCATACGACGGGCTACGACAGCCGCCTCTACGTCTACGAGCGCGGCCCGCTCTACAGCTTCTCGTTTCCCGCCTACTACGGCGAGGGTCTTCGCCTGCATCTGTTAGCACAGGTCAGCGTCAGCCGCAACCTGTCGCTGACAGCCAAAATCGGTTATACACATTATGATGACCGCAGCACCATCGGCAGCGGCCTACAGCAGATAGACGGCTCTTCACAGACCGACCTTGACCTACAAGCTCGTTGGAAATTCTAAGACCCGGCGATAGACATCCATCACCTGACCGGCCACGTCGCAGCCCTCGAAGCGGTGCACATACTCACGGCTGCGCAGGATACGCTGTTCACGCCCCTCAGCGCCCCTCAGCAACTGGCTGACGGCTACCGCCAGAGCTTCAGCATCGTCGGGGTCGACATACAGGCAGTCGGGGCCGCCTGCCTCTTCCAAACACGAGCCTGTAGCAGCCACCACCGGCAGTCCGCTGTGTATCGCCTCAATAATAGGAATACCAAACCCTTCGTAACGCGAAGGATAGGCAAACACCTCAGCCATCTGATAGAGCGCCTGCAGGTCGACGTCGGGCACACCGTGCAGGAAATGGACTCTACCGGCCAATCCTCTCTCTTCAGCAATCTTCAACACCTTTTGCGAGTAGCCCGTCTGTCGCCCCACAGCCACCAAGTGAACGTTCTGCGGCAGGTGATGCAGGGCCTCTACCGCTAACAGAATGTTCTTACGCTCCTCGATAGAGCCTACGCTGAGGATGAACCGCTCCGAGAGTCCGTAGCGGCTGCGCACGGTCTCCATCTGCTCCTGAGAGACGGTTTCGGCAAAGCGTGGCGAACAGCTCTGATAGATGACGTCGATGCGGTCGGCACTGACACCGCCCAGCTCCATCACGTCCTCCTTTGTCCGCTGGCTGATGGCAATCACGCGGTCGGCCTCACGACAGGCCACGCGGAACTTCCACTCGTAGATCTTCCTGTCTATCCAGTGGTAGTACTCCGGGTGCCGCATAAAGATAAGGTCATGGATGGTCACCACCGAGCGGATGCCAGCCTGCCGCAAGCCTTGCGGCAGCTCACCCGTCAGTCCGTGATACAGGCTGACACCGTCGCGCCGCAGGTCGTCCACAATACTGCCGATACGCCACAACGACCGTTGTAACTTCAGTGGACGATGCTGCGGATACACAAAACTCAGCCGTTCCGTCTCCGTCACCTGCTGCCGTAGACTGTCGCGTCCGGCATCGGGCGTATAGAGGCGCAACTGCCAGTCATCGGGCGCAACCCTTGCCAGGTCGTTCACCAGCGTCCGTCCGTAGTTGCCCAGTCCCGTGCCGTTGCGCACCACCCTTTTGGCATCAAATCCTATCACCGTCTTTCCATCCATGCTGCAAAGTTACGAAAAAATGAGAGAAAAGCCAAATTTATTTGAGTTTTTCCGAGTGCCCGTGACTTCGGCGAAGCCAAAGTTACGAAAAGTCGAGGAAAGAACAAAGAATATTATCACAATTTTTTTTGAGATTTTATTACCACTTCCACCACTTTTGTGTTTAAACTACTGATATTCAGTCTGTTTAGTAGTGGTGGAAATGGTGGTGGAAGTGGTGGAAATGAAGGCAAAATGGTCAAAAAGTAGTGAAAAAGCGACGAAAAAGCGACGAAAAAGTGGCAGAAAAACAGCAAAAAACAGCACTTTTTACCGCTAAAATGATTAATGAAGTAGAATACAATGATTTTCAGACCGTAAAATATTGTTCCGTGGGCGCTGGAACATCGTTCCAAGGCCGTTGGAACGTTTTTATCGGAATCAACAGGCGCTGCGTTGGAAGTTGCAAAAGTGGTGGAAGTGGTGGAAAAGTGGTAATAAAACCATCATTTTCGCCACTACTTAACTATCTTATTTACAGATAGATAACATAAAAAGTGGTGGAAGTGGTGGATTTTTCTGAAAAAAATCAGAAACAAATTTTTTTATTAAGGTTTTCTGCTACGCGATTACGAAAGAAAAAATAAAAATGGTCTTTTTATTTTGTTCTTTGCTCACTTATTCGTATCTTTGCACCATCCTTTAAAAAATCAAATATGATTGCAATGGGTAAATTGATGCTCTTCCTATATTTCATCCTTTCCGTCTTTCCTGCGGAATGCTACGGAGAATCGACGACACATTCATGTAGTTCGCCGAGGCAGTAAGAAGTCTCATAGTGGTGATACTGTTGCAAAGATATGGATTGAACAAAATGGTGAGAAGAAAATTGAGATTGCGTGGTCGGAACTAAATGCGGACGAAGAGTCGGAGATTCTAAAAGCAATTGACAAACATTGGGAAGAATTAAACAAACTCATTGACGATGTGTTTGCTGGCAAGAAAATACAGATTAAACGAATTAAATAGGAGGATATAGATTATGTGTAAATACAAGGATACAAATCTCGGAATCAAAAAACTTGATTTCAACGTAAAGCGTGGAGCTATGGCTGCCTATCTGACAGATGGACGAGAGATTATTGTTCCTGTTTCCATGTTTCCTGACATCAAGCAGTTGACTAAGAAACAACGCGAAGACTATATGATTATGGATGATCAGTACTTTTCTTTTGAAGCACTGAGTAAAATATATTCCGTGAAAGATCTTCTCAGGCTATAGTTTATTTGTCCTCTATCTTTGCACCATCGCTTGAAAACCCATTCGTGGGCATGAACCGCTGCGGAGATTTTTTTGCACAATTATTTGGAACTTCCATTTTTTCTTTCTATCTTTGCCCCGTCTAATCATAAGAAGAGGATGGAAGCAATCACTTTTAGCCCGGCGCAGGTACATGTATTCAACTTGGTGTCTCACATCAAGTCGTCTATCGGCTTGGAGCAGTTAAGAGAGCAACTTGCCGCTTTCTATGCAAAACAGGTGGACGATGAGTTAGATGCCCTTTGGGAGAACGGCCAGTTTGGCGAGAAACGCATGAAGGAACTCCGAGGCTCCCATTTCCGCACACCCTACAACAAATAACTGCCAATGAACCCCGTAGTCATAGATACGAACTGTCTCTTGCAGATTGTTTCTCGCAAGAGTCCGTATCGTCCTATATGGGATGCGTTCCTTACGGGGAAATACGATCTTTGTGTGTCGAACGAGATACTCGACGAATATCAGGAAATACTTGGTCAACAAATTACACCGACTGTTGCAGAGAACATTGTGCTGCTTATTCTTAATCAGAAGAACGTACAACTCGTTGACCCACATTTTCGTATGAGTTTAATCACGGCCGATCCTGACGATAACAAGTTCGTTGATTGCGCCTTTGCTGCTGGTGCTGACTATTTAGTGTCAGAAGATAGTCATTTTAATGTGCTCCGAACCACGCCATTCCCCTTGTTGAATCTTGTTACCCTTGACGAGTTTATGAAGTCGAGGCTTGTCAAATAGAAGAATCCTGCACTTACTCTATTCTATTCTGTTGATCATAGTAATTGAAAATAATAGCCGAAAGTTTTGTATTTTCGGCTTTTTTTGTTTATTTTTGCAGCGGGTTACCAAGTGTCGCCGAGAGCGGCGGCGCGTTTTAACGGTCTCCTGACTTTCGCGGATGAGCGTTTAGCGCATGATTGTCCCAACTTGAAACGTGGAAAATTTCAATCATTACGGGCGACTATGCAATAGCGTTCACGTGTATAGGTGTATCATACTCTTCTTTCTTAGAAGATTATTATACCTTGAGGCGTGGACTATTGTATTGTTATGTAGTGATAGGTAATTTCCACGACCTCAAGTTGATAATGGTGCAATATGTCTACGTCTTTTCTATTTTAGAAGGTTTGATAATCTATTTTTAGTATAAAGAATATGAGAAAACAAAATTTCAAAATGAGTCGGTTATTAATAGCCGTATTACTCGCGCACAATGTTTTATGCGCGAAAGCCTATGACACATTAATTAATGGTGTGTATTACAATCTTGACACAGCCAATATGAGGGCTACTGTAACACATTCTGATAATGCCGATGAAATGTATGTTGGGAACGTTGTGATACCTTATTGTATTAGCCATGAAGATGGGGTATATAGTGTTTCTGCTGTTGGTGATAATGCCTTTAGAAATTGTACTGAATTACTTTCTGTCAAACTGCCGAGTACTATTACTTACATTGGTAATTACGCGTTTGATGGCTGTATCAATCTTACAAAGTTGTTTATTGGTTCGGCAGTTCCTCCAACCTTGTCTAACGACTCTTTTTTAGGAATGTCAAGAAGTAACATAGTACTTTATGTTCCCGAAAAATCAATGGGTATTTACAAAAATAGTAACCTTTATAATTATAAGCTATGGAAGGATGTAAGAGAACTTTTTGAAACGGTTGATGGCGTCTATTACAAATTTGACAAAGAAACGCAACAGGCAATTGTGACACAAGGAGATGTCCCATATACTGGCGATGTGGTTATCGCTTCAAAAGTAATATATGAAGGTGAAGAATATACGGTGTCTTCAATTGCCGAAAATTCTTTTTACAATTGCAAAGATTGCCATTCTGTTGTTATTCCATCATCAATTAAAAGCATTGGCCGTTTTGCTTTTACTAATTGTGGAGAATATCGTTTTGATATATATATTGATAGTCTTTGGGACTGGTGTAATATAACAATCCCCAGTAGTGGCGGTCCGGCTTTTGGTGGTTACCAAGTAGGGAATAATTTTACTCAATTTCCACTATATCATCTATTTCTAAATGGTGAAGAAATAACCGATTTAGTCATCCCAGAAGGAATAACTGAAATAAAAGATAACCTTTTCACTTCCCTTTCGGTGAATTCTGTAGTCATTTCAAATTCTGTAAAAACAATTGGTGCACGTGCTTTTATGAATTCATCCATACGGTCAATTACCATACCACAATCCTTGACAAGCATTAAATCAAAAGCATTTGTGGGATGTAAAGGCCTTCAAATATTACATTTGTCTGATATTTCTTCTTGGTGCAAATGTAGCATTGAATGTCCTCCTTTTTATGAATCCTACAGGAATTATAAATGTTTTGTCTTTTTGGAAAATAGTAACATACTTTCAACTGGTATCATTGTCCCAAATGAAATTTCAACCATCGGTGATAATACTTTTTATGGCTGGAATACAATCGAAAGATTTGAGTTGCCACATAATCTTAAAAAGATTGGTATTTCTGCATTCCAGAATTGTTCAAGTCTTATTGCGATAAATATTCCTGAATCGGTTACTAGTTTAGGAATATCTGCCTTCCAAGGTTGTAGCAATTTAACGAGCGCCAATATTCCTCAGAATTTAGCTACAATTGATGAAAAGACATTCTACCTATGCACCAATTTGCAATCAATAACTATTCCCGAATCAGTAAAGAGAATTAAATCATGGGCATTTGATAAGTGTACAAATCTTATGTCGGTTTCATTGCCAATGACCTTGATGGAACTTGCTGATAATGCATTTTCTAATACTGGCATTTTAGATTCCCAAGAAGAAGGTTTTCTCTATATTGACGGTTGGTGCTTAGGGTATAAAGGGACATTGGACAGTGGTGGTACTTTAGTTATAAAAGATGGTACAAGACGTCTTCACATAAGTGAAACTATGAGAAATGCATTTCGAGTTGCAGGTACAATTGTCATACCGAATAGTGTATCTGGTGAACTTAGCATGAATAACTTAAACAATCTTCACACCATTTTAATTGGCGATGGGATAGAGAATATTACAAATGTTGATTTTTCAATGTCTAAAGAACTAAAATCGGTTATTTTAGGAAAAGGTATAACGGAAATACCTGATAATAGGTTTAAAGATTTGACTAAGTTGAAAACAATTGCAATGAGTTATAATATGCGACGTATTGGCGCCTACGCATTCCAAGGTTGTGAAAGTTTGGAGAAAGTACGAATACCCAATGGCGTACAGACTATTGGTAATAATGCGTTTAGCGACTGCAAGGGAATGACAACGCTTACCATTCCGAATAGTGTTACAAGCATAGGCTCTCAAGCTTTCTCGAATTGCCTCAGTCTTACATCTGTCAATTCTTTAATAACAATACCAAAAACAATTGAAGAGTCTGTATTTGCCTGCACTGAAACGGGTTACGACAAGCGTACAATTTACTATGTCGCCACCTTGTACGTTCCTCGTGGTAGGACAACTATTTACAACAACGTATCAGCATGGAAACTTTTCTCCAGTAAAGAAGAGAAAGATGAGGCATACGAACTGACTTATGTGATTGACGGCGAGGTGTACAAAAGCATTGATATTCAGCCAGGAATCACAATTACACCAGAGCCTGCACCCGTAAAAGATGGCTATGTGTTTAGCGGTTGGGATGCTGTACCTGAAACGATGCCAAGTCACGATGTTTTAATATATGGGCGATTTGAATCTTACACAGGAGGTGCAAATGTAATAGCTAATAGTTACACCCGAGTATACGGTGAACCAAATCCTCAGTTTGGATATGATGTCACGAATGGTGGCATCAGTGGCACACCTATTATCAGTTGCAACGCAACATCTCAAAGTCCTGTCGGTGTATATGACATTACAATTGAACGAGGCTCAGTTTCTGAAGGTAATGTATCGTTTATATCTGGCACGCTAACTATCACGAAGGCTCCGCTGACAGTGACAGCAGCTAATGCAACGAAACAGGAGGGCGAGGATAATCCTGCGTTCACCATCAACTATAGCGGCTGGAAAAACGGTGAAACGGAAAATGTGTTAACAACGAAGCCATCGGCAACAACGACTGCCACTAAGACATCACCTGCGGGTGAGTACAACATTACAGTGAGTGGTGGCGAGGCACAGAACTATTCATTCACGTATGTCAATGGTAAACTGACAGTAACGCCTCTACAGTCTATAACAGTAACGGCCAATGACCTTACTATGGAGTATGGCGACCAAGTACCGACATTGACCTACACAGCAACTGGCGGAAGTTTAACGGGTGTTCCATCTTTGGCTTGCAGCGCCACCTCTACATCTAATACCGGAACTTATCCCATTACGGTCACAGAAGGGACTGTAACCAACGGTAATGTAACCTACGTCGGTGGTACACTGACTATCACGAAGGCTCCGTTGACGGTGACGGCTGTTAATGCGACGAAACAGGAGGGCGAGGATAATCCTGCGTTCACCATCAACTATAGCGGCTGGAAAAACGGTGAAACGGAAAGTGTGCTGATTACAATGCCCACAGCAACGACGACTGCCACGAACGACTCGCCAGTCGGCGAATATGATATCACGGTAAGCGGTGGTGAGGCGCAGAACTACGCATTTACATATGTCAATGGCAAATTGACTGTGACGGTACCTGACGGCATCAACGATGTATCGTCAGACCTTAAGTTCAATATCTATACGACAACGGGACTGCTCGTCAAACGCGATACTACGACACTGAATGGTATGCCCAAAGGCGTCTATATTGTGAACGGTACGAAAGTGGTTGTGAAATAAATATTATTCGTAAACATCATAGAACATTTGGGACGGTCATTTGGCCGTCCTAAATGTTAAAAAGGCTATCGTTGCGACACGCCGACAAGGGTTGTCGCCAGTCTGTCGCAAAACGCCGAGGGTGTCGCAACAACCTCGGCGTTTTTTTATGGAAAAAGTTGGAAGGTAACGAAAGTCGCCGTATCTTTGCATCGTCAAAAGGACAGAACGACAGTCCAAAGACATAACGAGAATAGAACAAATTTAAGTTTAACAATTAAAAAATAAAGAAAGGAAAAAAGTTATGGCAAAGACACCAGTTTCAATGAAAGTTGATGGTTACAAGGATCGCGA
>ONYA01000021.1 GCA_900321965.1 uncultured Prevotellaceae bacterium | reverse complement strand
TTTTGATAGTGATAGCGATTCTTTTCCGTATCCATTGCAACCGCGAGCGGAGATAACTTTCATCATGCTCCGTGATGCATGAGATTTCCCGAATCGGGCGGTTGTCAAAGTAGTAAAGGTTGAGTAGCATCTGGTCGTCGGGTTTCAGTGTGTCAATGGCTCTTTCCATGAGTATCACGCGGTCAGTGCTGATGTCATCTAACAAGATGTCGGTCTCATCATCTGGGATGGTGTTGAGCCTGCATTGTTCCACTTCCACTACCGTGATGGTTTTGTGATGCTGTCTGTAATGTTTCAGAGCCGTATGGTAGGCAGTGCGCATGAGCCATGTTTGGAAACTGGCCTGTCGTGCATCGAAACGTGCAAGGCTCTGAAAGGCTTCCAACAAAGCGTCCTGTGTTACCTCCTCGGCTTCTTCTTGCGAAGGAATCAGGCTGGCCACCATTCGCAGCACCTCGGATGAGCAGCGTCTCGTCCTGTATGGCCTGTGATGTTTTGCCTGTTATTGTTTCCATTCGCTTGATGTTCTCTACTTATATATTACCACTTTTTGCAGAAATATATAATCGCGAGACCAACTTTTTTTCATCTTTCTCGCTTTTTCCGTGCGAAGTTACAGAAAACGTCACGAAAAAGCCCCCGACAAAACCGAAAAAGTGTCTGCCGAGGTGAAAGTCTGAACAAATGTTCAGGGTTTGGGGCGATTTTATTTATTAGAGCTGGTGGTTGCGGTGTTTACAGGCTCGTGGGTCGGCTGCGGTGCGCTGGTAGTTGAGCGCTCGTTTGTTTCGTGCTGCGAAGGTTTATCTCAGCTCGTCATCGTCGTCCAGGTCATCAGGGCCCCAGATATGGTCTTCGGAACTGCCTTTGTGACCTTTGCCTGCGGGCAGACTTCCAGCCCCCAAAATCTGGCCGACGGTAGAAAAAGCACGAGCCCCAACTGCAAGCAGATGGGACTCGATTTAATCTTTTTTATAGTGCAGATGGGTGCAACGGGGCTTCCCAGATACACTTTTGCGATGCAAAGATAGGAATAATTCTCAAAACATGCAAGTTTACAACCACTTTTTTACTGTTCTATTAAGTATTTTTTGTAAAAGTGATGGCTTCTTGACCATATTTTGTGGCAAAACTATACCTGTTTGTGTCTCAATTAATGTCTGCAGACCTGGAGATTTCATGTATAGCATTGCCGTTGCCTTATAGATTTCGTCCCACATATCATTGGCCCTATTGACAGATACTTGACGGAGCATATAGTCTATCACCCTGAGAGCACCGTGGAATGTCTGTTGAGTGTGCGCTGGGAAAGAAGGGCAAGCCACACCTACTCTGATACCAGAGGTAAGTGTCATGCCGAACGTCACATTACCATGAGCACAAGCATTCCTTACTTCCCGGATAGTGGTCATATAACTCTTGAATGTCGCAATTGCAGGCTCTCCGAAGTGTGTACTTATAATACGCTTGTCCACATCAAGTAACAGACTGTCATAAAGAACCTCCAAATTGCCAAGAGTCATATACTCCATAGTCTTCCAAGCCGGAGCGTATTGCCCCAGATACTTCAGATGATGTCGCTTGATGGTTGGCTTTTTCTTGATGGAACAGTATGCTGCCCCTGGAAAATCAGCAATAAACTGGACTGATACGACAGCAGGATTGACAAACCAATACGGATCGGCTACGTACTTATTGGAGAGTTCATAGACAAATGTCGTTCGGAGTGCTACCTCTATTCGTGACAAGTACCTGTTGAGAATGTTTCTCAGATCCAAGTCATAATAATAAAGCGATACGACATTCTCCATTGTTGTTCCTTGCTGAATAGTATGGCGTCGCCTATTATCTAACGCTGGGTATGTCACTTCAAATGGGAATATGTAGAAGCCCAAACGGTAATAACCTATGTCAGAAAGACATTCCCGTGCTTTATTCTCATCTGTAATGACAAGCCCACGACCACGTAAAAGGCGGATCTGCTCATCATAGTTCGTCGCGTGCTTGTTATATGCTATTTTTATTCTTGCCATTTAGTCTTAAAAGTTATTATACATAACCTATCTTGGCTGCAAAGTTACGAATAAGGGAGCAAAATGCAAAAGGAAAACAGGTTTTTCTTTTTATTTTCCTACAAATACGCCCTCGGCATATCCGATTATCGGATGCCGAGGGTGAAAGTCTGAACAAATGTTCAGGGGTTTACTTGTTATTTGGATCACGGGGTCGGTTCTTTGCGAATTTGGATGTTCGAGAATAAGTTCGTATCTTTGCCTTCGCATTTGAAAACAATTGAACCGATGGAAGTGCACAGGGGGCAGGAACTATGTGTAATACAAAAACTTCAAAAGTGATCAGTAGCGCTCGAGCTTGCTCGCTTTGCCACGCAAAGAACCGACCCCATGATTCCTTGTTGTTTTCGAATAGTCCCTCAGAAGCCAATTTGGTGACTCCTCTGCTAATATGACGCAAAGATAAGAAAAAAGATTTAATTGTTTGGAGGTTTTATGAAAAAGAGTTACCTTTGCAGGCGATTATGGAGAAAGTAAACTTAGCCATTTTTGTGTCAGGCAGTGGCTCGAACTGCGAGAATTTAATTAAGTACTTTGCTGACAGCAACTCAGTGAACTGTGCCCTTGTGGTGAGTAACAAACCTGACGCCTATGCGCTGGTGCGTGCCAGAAACCTGGGGGTTCCGACGGCCGTCGTCACGAAGGCCGAACTGAACGATGCTGAGGTGATGATGCCCCTGCTACGTGAGTACGATATCCAGTTTATCGTGCTGGCAGGCTTCCTGCCGCTCATCCCCAACTTCCTTATCGATGCCTTCCCCCGCCGTATGGTGAACCTCCATCCGGCCTTGCTGCCGAAGTACGGCGGCAAGGGTATGTGGGGCCATCATGTGCATGAGGCTGTCAAGGCTGCCGGTGAGACAGAGACGGGTATGACCGTCCATTGGGTGACGCCCGTCTGCGACGGTGGCGGTATTATTGCCCAGTACAAGGTGGCACTGTCGCCCGACGATACCGTCGACGACATTGCTGAGAAGGAGCACGAGCTGGAGATGAAATATTTCCCGCAGGTCGTCGAGCAGGTGCTTAACGAGACGTTCTAACCTTTCTGTTTCAGGTATTCGGCGAAGATGCGGGCGGCACTCTCCACCTTGGCCGCACAGGGGCGGGTCTTGTAGTACTCGGCGGTGCGGGCAGAGGCGACGTAGCTTGACTGCGCCTTCTCGTAGCCTTTGATGCCGAGAATCTCGGCACAGATGAGGCTGCCGTTCTCCTCCTTCGACTTCGCTAATAAGTCTTGCACTACCTTGTAGCAGGCCGACTTCCCCTCGCGGTCTGACCCTTCCGTCTGGCCGCAGTCCAGGCCCACGAGCATGACGATGCCCGAGACGGCACCGCACATCATCCGCATCCTACCTACGCCGCCGCCAAACCCGGCGGCGATTTTCTTCGCCATTGTGTCGTCGAGACCGTAAAGGTCGGCAAACGCCGCCACCACACTCTGACAGCAGCCGTAGCCCTGCATAAAATTGTCGACAGCGCGGGCTACCCGCTCTTCCAATTCTTCGTTTGTCATCATCGCTTCATCAGGCTGCTGCAGCCGATAATTGTGCACTTAGATCATTCAGTGCAGCCTTGAATTGGGCAATCTCCTTCATGTTGAAGAACATCTTCTTTCCGTTTACCACATTGCCATTCAGCCGTTGGTAGAGCCATGCGCTGGACTTGTCGAAATAATTCTTAGCGATATACTTGAGAGACAATGCCTCCGACAAGCCTTCCACCCGCTGCCTAAGAAGTTCCGTCTCTTCCTCGGCCTTCATCTCTGCCACGTCGTCATAGACGTTGTTTATCGTTTCCATCACAGCCTGACGGAATTTCTCTTTCTGTTCGGCGTCCATTGCCTTGTAGCGTGCGTCGTTCTCGGCAGCCAATACGATGCGTTCTTCGTCAGTGGCATTTATCCATCTGTCAAAGTCGGCTCTCAGTTGCTCGTTTGCCATCAGTTCCTGTACGTCTTTCATAACAATAACTATTATGTCCTTTCTGGGAGAGGACGGGTTACTATTTCTTTTTCAGTTCTCTGTCTATCTCGTTAATCTTGCAAAGCAATTCGTCTATTAGATACATCTTGTTTGTCTAAGATGCTGCAAAGATAATAATACTTTTCGTAATTTCCAAATAATATTTCTATTATTTTGCTTGTAACACACATTTCTTAATAACTTTTTCCCAAAAACAGACAATTATTTCGGGAAAAGTATTATCTTTGCAATCGAAAGTATTAATAACCTAAAATAGAAACCGACATGAAAAGAAAATTACTATCATTACTCGCGCTACTCATCATCGCTGTGACGGGTGCAAAAGCTGACGGCATCACCGCCACCACAGCGGATGTGGGTAAGGTGCTTTGTACTGACGGCAGTATTAAGCCCACAGTATCTGCTGCAACCAATGCTGGTAAGACGCCTGCAGCTATGATTGCCTATGTCAACGAAAAGACAGGTGAGGGTCTGGCTATAGCATTGGCAGACGAAGCAAATACGTATACATGGCCTGCTGCAAAGGATGCAGCCGCAGCACATGAACCTTTGGTCGCAGGCGGTACGTGGCGTTTGCCCTCAGTCGAAGACTTCGAATATATGATGAGAGGTTGTGCTGGTTACTTCAATTATTATTCTGGTGTGGGGTATGGTGGCGGCGATAAAACGGCTAATTATTTCGAAAAACTGATAGAGAAGATGGAAGCTGCCGGTTGTACAACGATGCAGTATTATCCATCATCATTCTATTTTACCAGATCAATATACGAAGCCAATAATCAACAATGGGTTGCCACGTTATTCCTTTTTGAAAACGGCATATATCATACCCCTGATGGCTATTTTTCACATGAGAGTGGATCACATCCCCGACCCATCCGTGCCTGTCTTACCTTCAACGAGCTCCCAGCTGGTGCGGTGAAAGATGTGCAGCTCGACCGTTCGAGCATATCTCTCATATTGAACGGAGTGGGGACGTTGACTGCCATTATGTTCCCTTCTGACCCTACCAACCCCAAGGTGGTGTGGACTACCAGCAACAGCAACGTGAAGCTGTATTCCGACTACGCATGCACCAATGAAGTGAGCGGTGAGACAGAAGTCCACACGGTCTATGTCAAGGGTATTGCCGTTGGTTCTTCCGACATTACCGTGACCAGTTGTGCCGACAACTCAAAAACGGCTTCTTGTACAGCGACCGTGGGCAACGTCGATGTGACAAGCTTTTCGCTCAGCCCGACATCGGCAACGATTGGTATTGACGAGGTCATTTCACTGAAGGCCACCATCTATCCCAGTCAGGCTTCCGATAAGACCGTGAAGTGGACGACTGGTAACAGTCGTGTGAAACTGTATTTTGACGCAGAATGTACCAGTGCCGTTGGTAGTGCCGCCACAGAGGCACTTACCGTCTATGCCAAGGGCGTAGACATGGGTAACGTTACCATTACTGCCACCAGTAATAGCAATTCTGATAAGAAGGGCACCTGCACCGTGACTGTGACCAAAGGCGTTGCTACGCTGTCTGAGGCGGTCGACAATTCGGCGTTTATAGCTTCGCATGTAGGAAAGACATTCGACATTACACTAACGCGCACGCTGAAAGGTAATGTATGGAACACTTTCTCTGTGCCATTCAACATCAGTCATGATCAGATGAGTCAGTTGTTTATTGGAGCTGCCTTCGTCATGATGTTAAGAAGTACAGATTATAATGATGGAAATTTAGTCTTTAATTGTGGCTCTGTCTGGCAGATTGTGGCCGGCCAAGCTTATTTAGTGAAACTTGAGTACGACCTGGTCAACCCCACCTTCCATGACGTGATCATAAGCGATGCTTACACTTCTGAATATCCGTGGTCAACGTATGCTGATTTCATTCCCGTAATCAATCCTGTGAACCTGCCGGCTGGCGATAAAACCAAGCTCTTTATCATTCCAAACGATTTGCTGACATACCCTGTCAAAGACAGTACGATAAAAGGTTTCCGCGGTTATTTCCAGCTGAAAGGCAGTGCCGCTGTATCAGAGGCTCGCTCGTTCAGCATCGATTTTGGTGACGAAGCAACGGGTCTGAATGGCGTACTTGTGAATAGTGAAGGAGAGGTTGGCGAAGTCTACAACCTGAAGGGTCAACGGGTGACTGCTCCCCAGAAGGGCCTGTACATCGTCAATGGTAAGAAAGTAATCAAGTAAAGGAGGAGCATACTATGAAAAGAAAAGTTTATATCAGTCCCATGGTAGAGATAGTGGAAATACAAGAAAACTCTCCGCTGCTCATTACTAGTATCTCGTCGGATAACGGCAGCGGTGGCGATCTTGGCCTTGGATACGATGATAATGGCGGTGACGCAGATGAAGCCTTAGGCCGTATGCTTTTTGGCGATTGGAATTTCTAACAGGCAATAAAACGGAAAAGGCCAACCATTGAGGTTGGCCTTTTTCCTTCAGTACGAGCGGCCGTGACGTTTTCATGAGCGGCTTATATTTTTTCACGAGCGGCTTATATTTTTTTACGAGACGCTTATATTTTTTTACGAGCGGCCGTTACGTTTACATACCTCGTACCTCGCACCTCGTATCTCGAATATAGAAACCTCGTATCTCGACATTCTCATTTTGTCTTGTCTATATATATGGTAGTCTTAACTCGAAAACATCCCACCCATGTCGCCCATGTCGCTCCTATGCTACGGGTGGGATGGGCGACGTGGGCGGGATGTTTTCCGCTTTCCTACCCATATTACGCGCGCGTGAGTGTATCACTTTCGACTTTACAGTTCAAAAAATATGCTGAAATGCTTGCACTTTCGCCTTTTTTTTGTAATTTTGCATTCTATGAGAAAGGTATATAAAGCACATATTCTCTTTACGAAAGAGAAAGACAGGTTTGAGGTGTTCGAGAACGGCTATATCGCTGTGGAAGATGGTCGTGTGATAGGTGTCTCTACCGACCTGTCGGAACTGGATTGCGAGGGTGCAGAGGTGACTGATTTCGGCAACTGCCTGCTCATTCCGGCGATGAACGATATGCACGTTCACGCCCCGCAGGTACATAATCAGGGTGTGGCCATGGACTTGGAACTGCTGCCGTGGCTGCAGCAGTACACCTTCCCCGAGGAGGCGAAATATGCCGACGTGCGTTACGCCGAGCGAATGTACCGCCGCTTCCTGCATACCCAGTGGCTCTTCGGCACGATGCGCTCGTGCGTCTTCGGCACCGTCCATACGGAGAGCACGCGTCTGCTGATGCAGCTCTATCAGGAAGCTGGCATGGGAGCGCTGGTGGGTAAGGTGGCCATGAATCGCAACTGTCCCGACAACCTCTGCGAAGACGTGGAGGCCGCCGTCGAGGGCAACGAGCAGTTGATAGCTGAGTTTAACCAGCCCGACGCGCTGGTGCGCCCCATCATCACGCCACGCTTCGTACCGTCGTGTACGCCGGAGCTACTGAAGGCCTGTGGCCGGCTGGCTAATACGTACCAGTTGCCGGTGCAGTCGCATCTGTCGGAGAATATGTCGGAGATAGCTTGGGTACAGGATCTTGAGAAGGAGAGCACGTGCTATGGCGATGCCTACAACCGCTACGGACTCTTTGGGCAGACACCCACTATCATGGCCCACTGTGTGTGGACGTCGGGCGAGGAGCTGGATATGATGAAGCGCAATGGCGTTATGGTGGCCCACTGTCCCACGTCGAATTTCAATCTGTCGTCGGGTATGGCTCCCCTCCGCACGTTCCTCGACGAGGGACTGCGCGTGGGCTTGGGCAGCGACATCAGCGGCGGTCACGACCTGAACATGTTCCGTATGCTCGTATATGCCATCCAGGTCAGCAAGATGCACTACCAGCACGACCATAGCAAGCCGTTCCTCACGCTGTCAGAGACGTTCTGGATAGCCACGAAGTCGGCCGGCAGTTTCTTCGGCAAGGTGGGCAGTTTCGAGCCCGGCTACGACTTCGACGCGCTGGTCATCGATGACAGCGTGCTGTATCCTGACGAATACTCGCTGGTTCACCGCTTAGAGCGCTTCATCTACGTGGGCGACGACCGCCAGATCACCCACCGCTTCTGTCGCGGTCAAGAGGTGAAGGAGCCGACAGTTAAATAATCTTGAAGTTTTTGGTGTCCATGAGGTGACGGTCGGTGATCTTGATGTCAGGAATCACCGGCAGGCACATGAAGGCCATTGTGATGAAGGGCGACTTCATCCGGCAGCCTATCTGCTTCACCATGTCGTGGATGCACAATGTGCGGAAGGCTATCTCGTGACCGCTCATCGGCGCCATCAGGCCGGCAATGGGCAGCGGGATGTCCTGCATCTCGTCGGCGCTGACCACCACTTGTCCGCCTTGCATCTCGACAATGCGGTTGATGGCCTTCACGATATACTCGTCGCTGGAACCGATGGCCACGATGTTATGACAGTCGTGAGCCACCGAGCCTGCAATGGCACCATCCTTGATGTCGAAGCCGCGCACCAGTCCGACGACGGGTTTCGCCCCTGGCTGATAGCGGTTGTACACCACAATCTTCTGCACCTCCGTCCACGGATAGCGTGAGTCGAACAAGGGGTTGCCCGTCAGCACCACCTCGTCGTGCTGGGTCAGCAGACTGCCGTCCGTGGCGTGAATGATATGTACGTTGTCGCCCGTCTTGAGGTCGATGGCAATGTCGTCGGCCGTAATGGGGGCGGCCACGAAGTTGTTGGGGAAGATGCCCGTCTCCTGTCCGTCGACAGGTAGAAGCGTCGGACGTCTTGTCGCGTTATAGTTGAACACCTCTTGTCCGCGGATGACCGTGCTCTCCACGCGGAAGTGCGGCGTGAGACTGTCTACCGTGATGAAGGTGGCAGGGTCGCCCGCCTGCAACAGTCCCCATTTCTGGCTATAATGTTTCTGTGCATTCACGCAGGCTGCCTGCAGCACATCCCAGAGGTCGTAGCCGTCGGCTAAGGCGCGCTTCACAATGAGGTTGATGTGTCCGCGTACGAAGTCGTCGGGGTGGCAGTCGTCCGTGCAGAGTAACACCATGTTAGGACTCTCGGCAATCAGTGGACTGAGCAGCGTGTAGTCCTTGGCGGCACTACCTTCGCGGATGATGACCTTCATGCCTGCTTGGATGCACGAACGGCCCTCGTCGAGCGTCGAGCACTCGTGGTCGGTGGTAATGCCAGCCGCCGCATATTGGGCACGCTGGTGGCCCGTCAGTCCGGGGGCATGACCGTCTACCGGCTTGCCGTTGCTTAGGGCCGCCTGAATCTTGTCTGTCACCTCACGGTTGCCTTCCAGCACGCCGGGGTAGTTCATCATCTCGCCTAAGAAGCCGATGTCGTCGCGGGCCATCAGAGCTGCAATGGCCTTGGCGTCGATGATGGCTCCGCTGGTCTCCACGTCGCCGCCCACAGCCGGCACGCAGCTTGGGGCTCCGAAGAGGAAGTTGAAACGTGCCTTGCTGCCGGAGTGTATCATATAGTCGACACCCTCGACGCCTAACACGTTGCCAATCTCGTGCGGGTCGGCAATGACGCCGATGGTGCCGTGACTGACGGCGATGCGTGCAAACATATACGGCACCATCATACTGCTCTCGATGTGTACGTGACTGTCGATAAAGCCTGGCATGATGTACGGCCAGGGGTTCTTGCCATTGGGCAGCGCACACCGCTTCACCTCTACTATTCTCTCATTACTGATGACCAGTTCGCCGTCGAATATCTCGTGGCGCACCACGTCGACGATATGTCCTTTGATACTTTCCATAGAGCTTTTAATTATTCACCCTTCACTCTTCACTTCTTAAAGTAGTCGTTATACATCTTGATGCTGAAGATGATGAGACTGCAGGTAGCTGTCACCAAGTTGGCGAGGAACAGCGACCAGATAATCTCGGGCTTGTGTATCAGTCCCTGTATCATGAAAGCGATGCTGCCGATGCCCATCATCAGGAAGGTAGGCAGGGCGATGCCGTCGGTGTTACGCGTGCGAATAGTGGCGATAGCCTGTGGCAGGTAGCCCATAATCATACCGAACGTGGCTATGTAGCCGCAAATGTCGAAAACGATGCTTTGTTCCATAGTAGTAATAGTTTTGGTTTTTGGGTGCGAATTTACGAAAAAAATCCGATGAATCAAACGATTCACCGGATTTTTTTTATTCTGTGGTGTTGGAATGCTTATTCAGCAGCCTCTTCCTCAGCAGCCTTGAAATAAGCCAAATCCTCTACCTGGAAGGCTTTGATATAGGCGCTCTTGCCAAGTACGTCCTCTTCGGTCATGCGAACATAGACGTTGGCAGACTTCTCGAAGAGTTCGGGAGCCTTCGAAGCGTCGCGGATGATGAGCAGGCTCATGACGAGTTCTGCGGTCATATCGTAGAGACGACGGGCGAGGAAGTCCTGAGCGTCCTGGTTGTCGAGACTCTTCACGTATGCGAGAGCGTCTTCATACACAGGAATCAATTTCTTGACACGCTCCAGCAAGGCGGCAGCAAATTCTTCACTCTTCACTCTTAACTCTTCACTTTCTAGCATCTCCTTGATGTTCTGGAGCATGGTGCCGTTGGTGATGTAGCGGATGGCGGCGACCACCTGCAGCTGCGTGGTACCCTCGTAGATAGAGAAAATACGAGCGTCGCGGAACAGACGCTGCGACTTGTACTCCATGATGAAGCCCGAACCACCGTGGATAGAGATGGCATCGTAGGCATTCTGGTTAGCGTACTCGGAGTTCATACCCTTGGCGAGCGGAGTGAAGGCATCGGCCAGACGCTTGTAGGTCTTGCACTCCTGCTTCTCCTCGGGCGTCAGCTTGCGGTCGCGCTCGATGTCCTCGAGGCACTTGTAAACGTCGACGTAGCAGGCTGTCTCGTAGAGCAGTGCACGGCCGGCATCAAGCTTGGCCTTCATACGGCTGAGCATGTCGTAGACGGCGGGGAAGTTGATGATCTTGTCACCAAACTGCTGACGCTCCTTGGCGTAAGCTAAGCCTTCGTTGTAAGCCTCCTGTTCAACACCTACCGACTGGGCGGCGATGCCTAAGCGGGCGCCGTTCATCAGGGCCATCACATACTTGATAAGACCCATCTTGGTTGAGCCGCAAAGTTCTGCCTTGGCGTTCTTATAGGTCAGCTCACAGGTGGGTGAACCGTGGATACCCAGCTTGTGCTCGATGTGACGCACGTTGACACCGCCCTGGCGCTTGTCGTAGATGAACATCGACAGACCACGACCGTCCTTCGTGCCCTCCTCAGAGCGGGCCAGCACGAGGTGGATGTCGCTATCGCCGTTGGTGATGAAACGCTTCACACCGTTCAGGCGCCAGCAGTTCTCCTGGGCGTCATAGGTGGCCTTCAGCATGACGCGCTGCAGGTCGGAACCGGCATCGGGCTCGGTCAGGTCCATCGACATACCCTCACCAGCGCAAACGCGGGGGATGTACTTCTGGCGCTGCTCCTCAGAACCGAACTCGTAAAGCGTATCGATACAGCTCTGCAGGCTCCAGATGTTCTGGAAACCGGCATCGGCAGCCGAAATCATCTCGCTCAGCATAGAGAACACGGCGTTAGGCAGGTTCAGACCGCCGTAACGACGAGGCATTGAGACACCCCACAGACCAGCCTTGCGGGTGGCGTCGAGGTTCTCGTAAGTCTTAGAGGCGTAAATCATGCGGCCGTTCTCGAGGTGCGGACCTTCGAGGTCAACGCTCTCCGAGTTTGGCTCGATGATATTGGCAGCCACGTCGCCAGTGATGTCGAGAATCTGCTTGTAGTTCTCGAGCGCGTCAAAGAAATCAACGGGCGCGTAATCAAATTTATCTTTATCGGCGTAGCCCTTCTCTTTGAGGTCTACGATTCTTTTCATCAGCGGATGATTGAGATAGAAACCAATCTCCGGGTGGTCGGAAAAGTAATTTGCCATAATATTCTTTCTTTTTATTGGAAACGAATCTGAATAATGTGGATAATTCTGTTCACGAATTTGAATAATATTAATTCGTTCTTATTTGTGGGATAAATTATTCTTATTATTCACATTCGTTTCCAAAATATTTTACTTCGAATTCTGTTTGTAATACTTAATTAATTTGGGAACTACCTCTTCGACCGTGCCGTTGATGACGTAGTCAGCGATGCGGTTGATAGGAGCATCGGGATCGCTGTTGACAGAGATGATGATACCAGAGTCCTGCATACCGGCGATGTGCTGAATCTGTCCAGAGATACCACAGGCGATGTAAACCTTCGGATGAACGGTCACACCCGTCTGACCAATCTGACGGTCGTGGTCGAGCCAGCCTGCATCGACGGCGGCACGAGAGCCACCTACTTCACCATGCAGCACTTTTGCCAACTGGAACAGCATGTCGAAGTTCTCCTTCGAGCCCATGCCATAACCACCAGCTACGACGATAGGTGCACCCTTCAGGTTGTGCTTGGCAGCCTCCACATGGTGGTCGAGCACCTTGACGACGAAAGCCTCGGGGCTAACATACTTAGAAACCTCGGGGTAAACAACCTCCTTACGGCACTCACCCTCGTAGATAGCCTTCTGCATCACACCAGAGCGGACGGTAGCCATCTGGGGACGGTGGTCGGGGTTCACGATGGTAGCCACGATGTTACCACCGAAGGCAGGACGAATCTGGTAGAGCAGGTTCTCGTAGACCTTGCCCTCCTTCTTGTCCTCATACGGGCCAATCTCCAGTTCGGTGCAATCAGCGGTAAGGCCGCTTGTCAGCGATGACGACACACGGGGACCGAGGTCGCGGCCGATGACGGTAGCACCCATCAAGCAAATCTGAGGCAGCTCCTCTTTGAAGAGGTTCACGAGAATATCCGTGTGGGGAGCCGAGGTGTAGGGGAACAGCTCGGGAGCGTCGAAGACAAACAGCTTGTCGACACCGTAAGGCAGAATCTGGTCCTCCACCTTGCCTTTGATGCCTGTACCGGCCACAATGGCGTGGAGTTCTACTCCCAGTTCATTGGCGAGTTTGCGACCTTTGGTCAGCAACTCCTGAGATACTTCTTGTACGGTCGTACCTTCAATCTCGCAATATACAAATACGTTGTTCATATTGTTCTTAATTTAATGTAGATAGAAGAAGTTAGAAGGAGATATGTGGCTTTCGCCACGAAGATAGAAGACGTTACTTTTGCAATTGAGATGTGCAGAACTATTGTCCTCTATCTTCTTCTATCTTCCTTTATCTTCTTTTATCTCCTTTCATTAGCCAATGATTTTCTCTTCCAACAATTCTTTGATCATTCCCTCGATATCAGCATCAGAAGCCGTCAAAGTCTTCGACTCCTTAGCCTGGAACACGATGTTCTTGATGGCCTTTACCTTGGTAGGCGAGCCTGCCAGACCACACTGGTTCACGTCGCCGTTCACATCAGCCACGCTCCACTGATTCAGATTCAGTTCAGGGCGCTCGTCGTACAGATAGTCGTAGGGTGTACCCTCGGCTGGACGCTCCATCGGACAAGTTGCACGCTTGTACTTCATCACCAGTTTAGCATTCTGGGGACGACAGGGAGCAGCGCTTCCGTTAACGGTGATAACAACAGGCAGAGGAGCCTCTACGGTCTCAACACCACCGTCGATCACACGCTTGATGGTAGCCTTACCATCCTTTACGCTGAGAACTTCCTCAGCGTATGTCACCTGGTTAAGACCTAACTTCTGAGCCACCTGAGGACCTACCTGAGCGGTATCACCATCGATAGCCTGACGACCACCGATGACGATGTCCACATCGCCAATCTTCTTGATGGCAGTAGCCAGGGCGTAAGATGTTGCGAGGGTATCGGCACCGGCGAAGAGGCGGTCTGTCAGCAACCAACCGGTATCAGCGCCACGATAAAGTCCCTGACGGATAATCTCACCTGCACGTGGAGGACCCATCGTGAGAATTCCTACTGTTGAGCCCGGATTCTGCTCCTTCAGACGAAGGGCCTGCTCCAAGGCGTTCAAATCTTCTGGATTGAAGATGGCGGGTAGGGCAGCACGGTTCACCGTACCTTCTGCCGTCATGGCATCCTTACCCACATTACGGGTGTCTGGCACTTGCTTGGCCAGCACAACAATCTTTAAAGCCATAAAAAAATAATATATAAAATATGTGTTACTGTCTAAAACATCGTACTCCTGTTCTCATGTCTGAAAACAAAGTTCTCTTGTTCTCATGTCTGAACCTTTGTACTCCTGTTCAAAAGCGGGTGCAAAGGTACTGTTTTTTGCGCACACAGCCAAATAAAATGCACAAAAACGACCGAAACGTGCACATTTCGGTCGTTTTGTGCAATAAAGGAAAGGCAGATTCTTATTCTGCCGTCTTGAAATAGTCTTCTAACTCTTGTGTGGCGCTGCCGTCGATGTTGTCCAGGTCTTTGATAACCACGCCTTTCTCCAAGAGCAGGATGCGGGAAGAAATCTCTGAAACGAAGTTCAGGTTGTGGCTTGAGATGATGACCGTTGTGCCTAACCGCTCGTTCATCTCGCGGATGAGGCGGGCGACGGTAATCTGCGACGACGGGTCAAGGTAGTTGAACGGCTCGTCGAGGATGAGCACCTTCGGATTGATGAGCATGGCGCCGATGATGCCAATCTTCTGGCGGTTGCCCTCCGAGAACTGCCGCAGATACTTCTTTGTACCCAGAATCTCGTCGTGCATCAGCGAATGGTATTCCGCCAACCGGCTATTGAGAGTGTCTTTGTCCAGCCCGTATGCCTGGGCAATGAAGGAGAAGTACTCTTCAGGCGTGTAGAAGTCGATGAGGAAACGGCCGTCGATGAAAGAGCCTGTCGTCTGTTTCCACGTCGCGTCCTCGTCGACGCGGTAGTCGCCCAGTTTTACAGAGCCTTCCGTGGCCTCGATGAGGTCGAGCATTAGGCGCATCAGTGTCGTCTTGCCGGCACCGTTGTTACCCACCAGTCCTATCAGTTCACCCGGATAGACCGACAGTTCTGGAATGTTGAGTACGGTGTTCTTGCCGTACTGCTTTATGAGGTTTTCAATCTTGATTTGCATATATCTTAACTCCTATATCTTTCAAAACATTTATATCTGCGCTGTTCGTAGAGCTGTGACAGCCGGCGGATCAGCAGTGGCTCCAACAGGAGCCCAATCAGTCCTGCCGCTGATAGCGACAGCGCGGCCACGAGGGGCGTGAGCAGCCATGTGCAGACGCAGTAGACGGCGACGGGGATGAGCGCGACGATGCCGTATAGGTTGACGGCCATCGATGCTCCCTGATAGTTGAAGAATGCCGACTGGAATAGTTCTATGCGCGATGAGATGAGACATGTCGGCATCAGGATTGGATTGCCCACGCCAACAACGAACAGCCATGTGGCTAACAGCAGCCAGGGAGACAGGTCTACCATCCAGATAAGTGGCAGCAGAAACAGCACCGCCAGTGCGTTGAGCAGTGCAAAGAACCAAAGCTTGTTGATCAGTATCTGCCTGAGGTCGACAGGCTTTGTCCATAAGCCGTCGAAGTAGTTCGCCTCGACACCAAACACCCACTGGCCTAACATCATAGAGGGGAAGTAGGCGGTAAACATCATCATCATGTAGAACATGACGTTCAGGCCATTGATTGACTGCGTGTATGAATTGAACACGAATACCAGTGACACCAGTACACCGACCCTGAGACGCTTGGAGCGCAGCACGCTGATATACTCCATCGAGAAGAGCGACGAAGCGCCTAACAACACCCTGCCGGTCTTGGCCTTCGACTCATCGTAGCGGCGAAGGTCGCGCAGGTAGTTATAGAACACGGCAATGACACCAGCGCAGATCAGCAGGAATCCCACAGTATGTAAGCCCCACGGCATGATGGCGGCAAGCAGGGCGTAGAGGAAGGCAAAGAACTGCCACAAGCCCATAGCTGCCAGCACGGGCCATTTGTTGGTCCAGCCTTTGGCCCGCCGGAAGGCTGTGATGCCTACGCCGCCCACCATCGATACTGCCGTGATGAGCAACATGGCAGGCAACATCGTTGTGATAGGCAAAAACAGCACGCAGAACGGGAACAGCAGCAACGGGATGGCCCAGTTCCAGAAATTCACCAGATTGGTGAAGAGCAGAAAACGGCTCCAGTCGCGTTCTGGTATGGGTTTGCTCTTCAGATAGTGGTCCATGACCGTCTCGTCGTGCTTCGACAGCAGTTTGTTAATGAAGTCCGGTGTGATGATGCAGGCTGCCAGTATTGTGGCCACAGCCTCCATTCCTGTTGTTGTGCCGGTTTCCTCATAGACTGCTACCGTTATCACGATGCTGACAATCAGGAACAGGGCAAAGAAGTAAAGTCCGCCGAAGAACTTTCCCCATTTGAAGTTGCGCCGCTGCTGGTCTGCCCAGAGTCTTAACAGTAGTTTCAGCATATAGTTTGTTGGTTGAATACGCTTGCAAAGGTATGACAATAATTTGAAACAGCCAAATTTCCAATGGCAATTTATCGCAGAAAATGTTTGCAAAATAAAATAAAATGCGTAACTTTGCACCAAAGAAACCTTCAAAATGATGAAACGACTACTGACAATAGCAATTGTGGCTGCGATGACGACAGCTGTAGGGGCACAAGGATTTGATAATCTTCCAGACCCTATAGAAGATGTGAACAAGGTGGTGGACAACACCCCTGACTCGATAGCTAAGGCACTGATGTCGCGGCCTAAGCCCGGCACAACACGTGTAGGCACGAACCCCGTTTTGTTCCTCGTGGGCAACTCGACGATGCGCAACGGCACCCGTGGCGACGGCTCCAACGGACAGTGGGGTTGGGGATACTATGCTAACCAGTATTTCGATGCAAAGAAGATAACGGTGGAGAATCAGGCTCTTGGCGGCATGTCCACCCGTACGTTCTACACCGACTTGTGGCCGGCAGTGCGTGACGCCCTGAAGCCCGGTGACTGGGTCATCGTCTCCATCGGTCATAACGACAACGGCGAGTTCTTCGATGCGAAGCGGGCCCGTGCCGTCATCCCCGGTGTCGACCCCGACACGTGCTATGTAGGTTTCAACCAGCGTACACAGCGGCAGGATACTGTTTACTCCTACGGCAACTACCTGCGCCGCTATATCAGTGAGACCCGTGCCAAGGGTGCGAATCCTATCCTGATGTCGCTGACGCCGCGTAATGCCTACGACGACAAGGGACGCATTGTGCGTAAACCGCAGACGGAATGGGCGGCCTACATCGCTGCCACAGAGGGCGTGCCTTTCGTCGACCTGAATGAGCGCAGCGGTCAGAAGCTCGACTCGTACAGCACATGGAAGGTGGACTACCACTTCCTTGGCGACAAGATTCATACGTCGAAGTTTGGCGCTGAGATGAATGCCCGCAGTGCCGCCGAAGGACTCTGGGAGAGTCTCAATCCGCTGCTGAAGCCGCTGCAGACGATGATGGTGAATGTGGACTTGTCGAGGTACGAGGTACGAGATTCGAGGTACGAGAATAGTTCGGAGGCGGAAATGAGTGGTGCGCAAGGTAATCTCGCACCTCGCACCTCGTACCTCGCACCTCGAAAGAAACCAACTGTCTTCTTCACCGGCGACTCAACAGTGAAGAACGCCGACAAAGAGGAGGATGGCATGTGGGGCTGGGCCTCGCAGGCCGCTACGGTCTTCGACGAGTCGAAGGTGACGCTGGTCAACGCTGCCCGTGCCGGTCGCTCGACCCGCTCGTTCCTGCGTGAGGGACTGTGGGACAAGGTCTACAACTCGTTGCAGCCCGGCGACTTCGTGACCATCCAGTTCGGCCATAACGACATCTGTCCCATCACCGATGCGAAGGCCCGTGGTGTCATCCCCGGCACGAAGGATACATTGCATGTCTATAAGATGGACAACGGCACCTACGAGGTGGTCTACAGCTTCGGCTGGTATCTCCGTAAGTTCATCGACGACGTGCGCGAGAAGGGGGCCACGCCCATCCTCGTCAGTCTGACACCGCGCAACGAGTGGCCTGGCGGCAAGATTGAACGTCGTGACGGCTCGTATGGTAAATGGTATCGCGAGGTGGTTGAGCAGACGGGCGTGGAGTTCATTGACCTTCACAACATCAGCGCCGACTTCCTTGACAAGAAGTTTAGCAAGCCGTTGAGTAGTAAGGAGATGAGCGATAAGGAACAGCGCAAGGCTGCCGAAGAGCGTATCAAGGCGAAGGCTGGCGCGAAGTACTTCAAGAAAGACCATACCCACACGTCGAAGGCTGGTGCCCAGATGAACGCCCAGTCGTTTGCCAAGGGACTGCGCCAGAATAAGAGTGAGTTAGCTAAGTATCTGAAAAAATAAACACTAATAAAAACATAAATGATTATGAAAAGACAATTGATGACCTTTGTGGGGCTGTTTTTCGGCATTGCACTGATGGCTGCTCCCATAACCCAGGATGTCGCACGTCAGAAGGCGCTGCAGTTCCTCAGCGGGCGAAGTGGCAATGTGGCTGCTGCCCGTGGTATGCAACAGGTAAAGCTCCAGCTGAAGGAAGGCGTCGTCACCGACCAGCTGTATGTGTTTAACGTTGGCCAGCATGAAGGCTTCGTCATTGTCAGCGGCGACGACTGTACTGGTGACCTTGTGTTAGGTTATGCTGACAAAGGTGAGATCTCAGCCGAGAATATGCCCGTGAACCTCAAGTCGTGGCTCCAGGGTTATGCCGACCAGATACAGTGGATGCAGGAGCATGGCGTCAGGAGTAAGTCTGTGGCTGCCAGTCGCGGCGGTATGAAGAAGTCGAAGACAGCTATTCCTGCGATGCTGAAGACGAAGTGGGATCAGGGTACACCTTATAATACTTATTGTCCGAAGATGAACCTTAGTGGTTCCATTGATGCTGTCACAGGCTGCGTAGCTACGGCCACGGCTCAGGTGATGTATTATCAGGCCACTAAGCATAGTATTGCATCGACACCCACGACGAATATTCCAAGTTATCAAAATACAACACAATACTATTGGTATTTCAGTGGTGTACCATATACTGCGATGCCAGAGAAGCCGGCTCGAACAATAAATTGGACGAAAATTGACCCAACGCTAACTACTGATGATGCTCGTGATGAGGTGGCTCGTCTGATGGAATATATCGGTGCTGGTGCAAAAATGCAGTATGGCTCGGCATCATCTGGTGGCTCTTCAGCTTCTCAAGAGGCTGCAACCTCAGCACTGATAAACTACTTCGGCTATGATCCCGATGCGAAGTCTATCTACCGCAATAAGTATAGTTATGATGAATGGGTAGATGCTATCTATACCGAACTGTCTACCAATGGCCCTGTGCTTTATAGCGGACAGTCGGGTAGTGGTGGACATGCTTTCGTGGTAGACGGTTATGACCATGATGATTATTTCTACGTCAACTGGGGTTGGGGAAGCACGAGTGACGGCAGTTTCCGTCTTTCAGCAATGAACCCCGACGATCAGGGTATCGGTGGCGGCAATCCTGGCGACGGCTATAATTACAATCAGATGGCTATGATTAACGTCAGCCCTGTGGATGATGGTGTTAGTTTGTCGGACGAAGCCTGTCTAACGGTAACTCAATGTTCGTGTTATTATCCTTCATGTGAATGGATTGCTTATGGCTATGACGATTATTTTTATTATCCGTTTGGAAGTGGGACTATATATTCTCAGTGCTTGAATTACTCTCTTAATAACAACACTGGATGGAGTCTTGACTTTGACTGGGGATTAGCCCTTTATAAAAATGATTCTTTTGTGAAGCTGCTTGATACACCATCCACCATTGATTATCCTAATGGGATAAGACGTTATGGCGATTTTAGTTTTGGATTTGGTGAGAAACTGTCAGATGGAGAATATAAGTTAGTTCTCGTCTGTCGCAAAAACGGCACAGATACGTGGCGGAAGTGCATTGGTTCCGATGAAACTTATGTGAAGGTCACAGTTAGTTCTAATGGACAGATAATGTCGTTTGAAAATATCGGAGCAATCAAAACCTATGCAGCTGACGGAACAGAAACGGTTGTGTATAACACTTCTGATGTCACAACACCTGAAAATGCACTTGCACTCGACGTTTCGCAGGTTAGTGTCGTGACCTCAGTAACACCGAACAGCAACCCGAATACGCTTTACTTCGTCGGCAGCAGCGTACCTTCAGGGCTGACAGGAAAGAATGTGGTACAGAACGGTACGGCAGCTACGCTGACGCTGACCGACGGTCAAGGTTTCTATGCTCCGAAACAGTTCACGGCCACCAAGGCTACCTATACCCGTCAGTTCACGACAGCTGCCAACGGCACCGGCGGTTGGAGCACCATCGTCGTGCCCTTCAACGTATCGACGGTGAAGCAGGGTAGCAAGGTGATCGACTGGTTCCACTCCGGCAGTGATACGGGTAAGAACTTCTGGCTGAAAGAATTTAGCAGCGAGAGTGGTAATACCGTTAACTTCGGTTACGCTACTCAGATGGCCGCCAATACCCCATACATCATTGCCGTGCCAGGCAACAGTTATGGAGCAACCTGGGATCTGACGAATAAGGATATTACCTTCGAAGGCAGCAGCGTTCAGGTTTTGCCCTCCACAGGAACAGCCACTATGCGTAGCAAATTCAGATTTGTAGGCTCTCTGCCTGGTACATCTGTTACCAACCGTTATGTACTAAACGCTGCAGGTACTCAGTTTGTAAATAGCTCTACCACAGTAGATCCCTTCCGCGCTTATTTCGAAGCCGTAGGTCTTAGCAGCTTAGGAGCGTTGATTATCGGTTCCGAAGACGACGGCGCGACGGGCATTGGCGCTTCGCTAATGAATAATGAAGAGGGAATAGTGAACGGTGAGGTCCTTGACCTGCAGGGCCGTCGCGTGGCTCAGCCGAAGAAGGGACTGTACATCAAGGACGGAAAGAAAGTCATCATCAAGTAGAGTAGGAGGAACGCATTATGAAGAAGCAATATATGAAGCCCGCTACAGAGTGGGTAATGATAGATAAAGTGGTGATACTGGCTGGATCAGGACCTAACGCCGGTGACCAGAGTGACCCGACGGTGGGTAGCCGTGACGACGAAGACCTGTTCTCGTCCGATAACCTGCTGTGGAGTGATAACCCGCTATTCAACCTGACGAATTGATATGATTGACAGGGCGACAGTAGACAAGATTATCGACGCTGCGCAGATTGTCGACGTGGTCGGTGAGTTCGTGACACTCCGTAAGAGTGGCGTGAACTACAAGGGCCTTTGTCCTTTCCACGACGACCGTAATCCGTCGTTCATGGTGTCGCCTGCCAAGAACATCTGCCACTGTTTCGTCTGCGGCAAGGGCGGTACGCCTGCCGGCTTCCTGATGGAGCACGAGCAGATTACCTATCCCGAGGCACTGCGGTGGTTGGCTAAGAAGTACAATATCGAGATTGTCGAGAAAGAACTGACTGACGAGGAGCGTCAGGAGCAGAACGAGCGCGAGTCGATGTTCATTGTTAACGAGTGGGCGAAGGACTGGTTCCATCAGACGCTGAAGAACGATCCTGACGGCATCGCCATCGGTAAGCAGTACTTCCGCAGCCGCGGCATCCGCGACGACATCATCGAGAAGTTCCAGTTGGGCTACTCGCCGCAGAAACGTGATGCGCTGGCTTTGGCAGCCAAGAAGGCTGGCTATAAGGCCGAGTTCTTGGTGAAGACGGGACTGTGCTTCGAGAGAAACGAGAAAGATAATTCGAGGTACGAGGTACGAGATACGAGGTACGAGAATAGAAAGGAGGCTGATTCTACGGAAGAAGGTAATCTCGCACCTCGCACCTCGCACCTCGCACCTCGATTGGTAGACCGCTACTCCGGCCGCGCCATCTTCCCCTGGCTGAACGTCAGTGGTAAGGTGGTGGCTTTCGGCGGACGTGTGCTCGATTCGCGGACGAAGGGTGTGGCGCAGAAATACGTCAACTCGCCCGATTCCGATATCTACCATAAGGAACGTGAGCTCTATGGCATCTACCAGGCCAAGAAAGCCATCGTCAAAGAAGATCGCGTGTTTATGGTCGAAGGCTATACCGACGTCATCGCTATGCATCAGGCAGGTGTTGAGAACGTGGTGGCCAACTCTGGTACGGCACTCAGCATCTACCAAATCAAGATGCTGCGCCGCTTCACTCAGAACATCACGCTACTCTACGACGGCGACGAGGCTGGTATTCACGCTGCTATGCGTGGTACGGATATGCTGCTGGCCGAAGGCATGAACGTGAAGGTCTTGCTGCTGCCCGATGGTGACGACCCGGACTCCTTTGCCCGTAAGCACTCTACTGAGGAACTAAAACGGTATATTGAGGAACATCAGGAGGACTTCATCTCATTCAAGACGCATCTGACTGTGGAGGGCGTCAGCGACCCTGTGAAGCGCTCTGAAGCTATTAGTGGCATTGTCAAGAGCATCTCCGTCATCCCCGATGCTATCCTGCGCTCAACCTATCTCAGCGACCTGTCTTCGCGTCTCGGACTGAAGGAACAGACGTTGCTGACGTCGATGAATAACTTCATCAAGAAGGATATTGAAGATAAGAGTAAGGAGAAAGGAGGAACGAGTAACGAGGAGGAGCATTCGAGCTCTGAGGTCCGAGGACCGAGGCCCGAAAATAGCTTGGAGGCTGATTCTACGACAGAGAGTAATCTCGCACCTCGTATCTCGCACCTCGCATCTCGAGAAAACACGGTCGAGGCCCTACTTATCCGCGAGGTCGTCCGTCACGGTGAAGAGATTATCTACGAAAACGTGGAGACTGACGATGGTCAGTTCATCGATTTCAACGTGGCGCAGTATGTCGACTACGATTTAGGGCAGGATAATATCCAGTTCTCGAACCCGCTCTATAACCAGATACTGGCCGAGGCTGTGGCGCATAGTGGGGATGAGGGCTTCAAGGCTGAGTCTTACTTTATGAACCACCCTGATATTGAGGTGAGTAAGGTGGCTATGCAGTTGGCTGTCGATCGTCATCAGTTAGGAGGACGCTTTGCCGTGGAGCCGCGTGAGGGAGCTCTTCGTCAGCGGGTCGTCCATTTGGTGATGGACTTGCGGATGGATTTGGTCAGCCAGCGACTGAAACAGATACAGTTAGCCATGCGTCAGGCGTCGAACGACATGGACCACGTCATGAAACTGATGCAAGAATATAAGGAGACGCAGGAACTGCGCGATGCGTTAGCTAAGAAGTTGGGAAGTGATGTGATGAAATAATAGGGATATGTATTACGTACAAAAGAAAATAGAAATCTCGGCTTGTCATAGTCTGGAGTTGGACTATGAGAGCAAGTGTACCCGCGTACACGGTCATAACTGGATGATTATGATTTACTGCCGTTCGGAGAAGCTTGACCGTAACGGTATGGTGATTGACTTCAGCGAGATCAAGCGGCTTGTCAAGGAACCGCTGGACCACCGCATTCTGAACGAGGTGCTGCCCTTCAATCCGACGGCCGAGAACTTGGCCCGCTGGTGCGTGGAGCGCGTGCCCCACTGCTATAAGGCTACCGTTCAGGAGAGCGAGGGAAATATTGCAACGTATGAGAAGGATTAACGACATCTTCTATTCGCTGCAGGGTGAGGGCTATAACACAGGACGGGCAGCAGTGTTCGTCCGCTTTGCCGGTTGTAACCTCCGTTGTCCGTTCTGCGATACGGAGTTCGACACGTACCGCGAAATGACGGACGACGAGATCTTGACCGAGATTTCGAGGTACGAGGTTCGAGGTACGAGGTACGAGAATACCATGGAGGCTGATTCTTCGATAGGTAGTAATCTCGCACCTCGTACCTCGCACCTCGCACCTCGCACCTCGCACCTCGTACCTCGAAACCTATTAGTCGTGCTGACCGGTGGCGAACCGACGCTGCAGGTGGACGAGGCGTTCGTTGACCTGCTTCACCAGCACGGCTTTGAGGTGGCTATGGAGAGCAACGGCACCCGTCCAGCACCTCAGAACCTCGACTGGCTGACGGTGTCGCCGAAACTTAGAGGAGAGAGGAGAGAGGAGAGAGGAGAGAGAGTACCTGATGAACTGAAAGTGGTGTTTGACGAGAATACTGATCCTGAAGCATATCTCGTACCTTGTATCTCGCACCTCGCACCTCGACATCTCTATCTCCAACCCTGCGACACGGGCGATGCCGAGCGTAACGCGCGTATAATAAATAGGTGTGTGGAGTATATCAAGGAGCATCCCCACTGGCGGCTCTCATTGCAGACACACAAACTTGTAGGTTTCAAATAGTATGCACGAACTGAACCTCATACTGGCCGCCGTCTATTACGTCGTCGCTGCGCTGACCATCATCCATGTGGTGATGGACAACCGCCAGCCGGCGAAGACGATGGCATGGGCGCTGGTCATCTGGTTCGTTCCTGTCGTTGGCTTCATCCTCTACCTGTTCTTTGGCGTCAACACCCGTAAGAAGCGGCTTGTCAGCCGACGTTCGTTAAACGAGCTGTCGAAACGTTCGATGCTTGATGCCGTGCCATACGAGGCATCGCATATCGAGACCTATACCGACGGCTATCAGTTCTTTCCCGTTTTGTTGCATTCCATAGCTTCAGCTACAGACCATATTCATATCAATATGTATATCTTCGAGAACGACCCTTTGGGTAATCTCGTGGCTGACGCTCTGATAGACAAGGCACGGCAGGGGGTCAAGGTGCGTGTCATCTACGATGACGTAGGTTGTTGGCGCGTGCCTCACCGCTTCTTCGAGCGGATGCGTGAGGAAGGTATCGAGGTGGTGCCGTTTCTGCCCGTGCGCTTTCCGTCGTTCACCAGTAAGGTGAACTACCGCAACCACCGTAAGTTGGTGGTCATCGACGGCAGGGTTGGCTTTGTCGGTGGTATGAATATCGCCCTGCGCTATGTCAAGGGAACAAAGACACAACCCTGGCGCGATACGATGGTTAAGGTGACGGGCACGGAGGTTCATGCCCTACAGCGTGCCTTCCTTATTGACTGGTATTTCGTTGACCGCACCCTGATTAACGACCGTAAGTATTATCCTTCGACTCTCACCGCTTCTTCCTCATCTCTTAGCTCTATGCAGATGGTCACCAGCGGTCCCGACTCGCCGCAGCCGGAGATTATGCAGGACTATGTGCGCACCATTATAGGTGCCAAGCAGTATGTGTATATCGAAACACCTTATTTCCTGCCTACGGAATCGGTGCTTTTCGCGTTGAAGACGGCTGCGTCGGCAGGTGTCGACGTTCGCATTTTAGTACCTAAGGAGAACGATTCGTGGTTTGTGGAGTGGGCTGGTCGCAGCTACCTGCGTGAGGTGCAGAAGACTGGCATCCGTGTGAAATTCTATACGGCGGGCTTCCTGCACTCCAAGCTGATGGTGTGCGACGACACCATTAGTACCTGTGGCTCGACAAACGTCGATTTCCGTTCGTTCGAGAACAATTTCGAGGCAAATGTCTTCTTCTATGGTCATGAGACGGCCATGGCCATCAAACAGCTTTTCATCGCCGACGAAGAACAGTCGGTACCATTGAAGGAGCTGCGTCGGTATAGCCGTCCGACATTTATTGCTCGGCTGACGGAGAGTCTGCTTCGGCTGTTAGCGCCGCTGATGTGAAGATGCTGAAGTTGACGCTACCGTAAGCACGGTGCTCGCGGAAGCAGGGATGCTGAGAGAAGTCGTGGTCTTTGCCATGTTCGAAGACAAAGACACCGTCGGGTGCCAGCAGGCCTTTCTCCAGCACAAGGTCGGGAATCTGGGGTAGTTCTTTCAGGGCGTATGGCGGGTCGGCAAAGATGAAGTCGAACTGCTGCTTGCAGCTTTTGACAAAGCGGAAGACATCGCCCCTCAACGGTATGCAGGCATCAGTACCCAGCTTCTTCACACAGTCGCAGATGAAGCGGTGGTGGTCGCGGTCTTGCTCGATGCTGACCACATGGCTACAGCCGCGTGACAACAACTCGAGCGTGATGCTGCCCGTGCCCGAGAAGAGGTCGAGCGCCGTGGCTCCGTCGAAGTCGATGTAGCCCGTCAGCACGTTGAAGATATTCTCCTTGGCAAAGTCCGTCGTCGGGCGGGCCTTGAACGAGCGGGGAATATCGAAATGCCGTCCCTTGTATATTCCGGTAATAATCCTCATACCTTTTACTTATCACCTGCCTTTCGTAATCAGTGTCATCAGGTCGAATGGCATATCCTTGATTTTCGTTGCCGGTGCACGGTTGAACTCTGCCGAGGGATTGATGACATACACTTTCTGAACGTATTTCCGCAGTTCGCTGGCCAGTTCCGGCATCTCGCTGAATGTACCTGCCAGGTGCATCTCGTCGGTCTCGCTGTCGAGCATCAGCTGCTTCCAGACGTAAAGCAGGAAATAAAGGGCATCCTGTGGACGTGAAGCCTCAAACTGGTTACAGAACTTAAACCTGTTCTGATGGAACGAGAAGATGTCGAGCTTGCGGTCGTGGAAATAGCCGTACACCTTGTTGCGGTTGCCCGTGAACGACCGGTGGTGCAGATGTCGCCAGACCGGTGACATGACGGGCATCATCTGGACGTCGATGAAGTTGTCGCGCAAGACGGTGTTCAGGTCCTTGCTGATGGCGAAGGCGGCGACGGCGTTCAAGTCAGACAGCACGTTGAAGAGCACCATGCCCGTCTCCTTGCGGGGGAAAGCGTGGAGATACATCGTCTCGACGTTGTCTTCCTCAAACTGCTCGACGGGGATGAGCAGTGTCGGTGTGTCAATCAGTGCCAGTGCCTTCTTGTACCCCAGTTGCATGAGGTCGGCTTCGCCGAGTGCTTCACGTAGGTTGGCAGACAGCGAGATGCCGCTCTTCATCACATACGGCTCGTAGGTGACGGGGTCATCGGCCTGCATGGGATCTAAGGCCGAGAACGACAGGTGGCGCTGTCCGATGCGGATGATAATCCGCCCTTTTCTTTGGTTTATCATTTATTTTTCGTATCTTTGCCGCTGCAAAGATAATAAATTATTCTGAATAATGATAGGCGATGAGCTAAAATATCGCATTTTACAGTCATTTCGTCTGACGCCGACGGCGGAACAGGCTGAGGCGGTGCGTGTGTTTGCCGACTTTATGACCTGTCGCGACAGTCAGGCTATCATGGTATTGCGCGGGTCGGCAGGCACGGGCAAGACGACGTTGGCCGCTGCTATCGTCCGTGGTATGATGGCGCTGAAGCAGAAACTGGTGCTGATGGCGCCTACAGGTCGTGCTGCCAAAGTGTTCTCGCTCTATGCTGGCTGTCCGGCCTACACCATCCATCGCCGTATCTACCGTCAGAAGTCCTTGGAGGGTGGTTTCGACTTGAACTTCAATGGTGCCCACGATACGCTGTTCATCGTTGACGAGGCATCGATGATAGCCAATGGCGATACCCCGTTGCTCGACGACCTGATGCGTTTCGTCTATAACGACCGCAACTGCCGTCTGTTGCTTATTGGCGACCGTGCCCAGCTGCCGCCTGTTGGCGAGCAGGAGAGTCCGGCGCTGCAGGCCTCCGTGCTGCGTTGCTATGGCATGACCGTTTTTGAGGCCGACCTGAACGAGGTGCTGCGACAGTCGCAGGAGTCGGGCATCCTGTTTAATGCGACGAGAATTAGAGGAGAGGGGAGAGAATTTAGAGGAGAGAGGAGAGAATTTAGAGGAGAGAGGAGAGAGGAGAGAGGAGAGAGAATACTGATGCCGCAGATTCGTCTCCGCAACTTTGACGACATACGGATTGTTCCCGGCGACGAGTTGATAGAGTCGTTGGCCACCAGCTACAGTCGTGCGGGTGCTGACGACACCATCGTCATCACCCGCAGCAACAAGCGGGCCAATATCTATAATCAGGGCATCCGCAATACCGTTCTCGACCGCGAGGACGAGTTGTGTCGCGGCGACCGCCTGATGATTGTGAAGAATAATTATTATTGGAGTAAGGAGGAAGGAGTAAAGAATAAGGAGAATAGCAGCGGGATTGAGTTCATTGCCAATGGCGACGTGGCTGTTGTGCAGCGGGTGCGTAACATTCATGAGCAGTATGGGTTCCGCTTTGCCGAGGTGACGATGACCTTCCCCGACTACGACGACTACGAACTGACGGCCACGACCCTGCTCGACACGCTGACGGCAGAAGCACCCGCCCTGACGCGTGAGCAGCAACAGCAGCTTTATGAACGGGTGCAAGAAGATTATGCCGACATTCCCCTGAAGGCCGACCGCATGAAGAAAATCAAGGAAGACCGTTACTATAACGCCCTGCAGGTGAAGTTTGCCTACGCCGTCACCTGCCATAAGGCACAGGGCGGACAGTGGCAGCACGTCTATATCGACCAGGGCTATATGACCGACGACATGCTGAACAGCGACTATCTGCACTGGCTCTATACCGCTTTTACGCGCGCTACAGAAAAATTGTTCCTGGTCAATTGGCCAGGAACACAGGTGGAAGAGGATTAGTAAGTGACTTTCGGCTCAAGCTCCTTGGCCTGGTCAATCATCTTCTGAATCTCGCTCACGACGGGCACGCGGTTGCAGATGTTCTTCTGCTCGTTCACCTCAGCCAGCTTCGGATGCAGGTTCTCGGCTACGCGGTGGCGGAACTCCTTGACGGTGTCGACGCCAGCAGCCTCAAGCAGCTCAGCAAACTGCGGGCCAACGCCGTTGATGCGGAACAGGTCGGCATGGTTCGTCCACTTCAGGATGAGCTTCTCAGAGATGCCCGTAGCCTCAGCCAGTTCCTTACGTCCCTTGGGGGCGGCGCACTTCTCCAACAGTTCGCTGACCTTGTTGATACCTGCTGCGATGAGTTTCTCAGCGTACACCTCGCCTACGCCCTCGATGTCGATAATCTTGTAATCCATAATGCTTAATTGGTTTTTAGTTAATAACTCAGGATTTCTTCATTGTTTGACTGCAAAGATAAGGATTATTTTCCAATCATCCAACTTTTTTCTTGGAAAATCATCTGAAAGTGCGAAACTTTACAGTCATTGTTGAGAATAACTAAGGAGTTGCCTTCTTCCTGTACTGCCAAATCTCCACAGAGTTCACGATATTCTGCCAGAGGATGTAGCAGCCGGGACCTACTGAACTGAGCGGGTTCAGATAGGCTGAGGAGAGCCAGATGGCAAAGGCGGTGTTCTTCTGGCCCAAGGCCTGGCCGGCCTCTTGTGTATGGTTGAAATAATGACCGATGAAACGGCCTACGGCAAACTGTACGACGCAGATGAGCAGCCCCAGCAGGGCGATGGCCGACAGCAGCCAGACGGAGACCTCGGCATGCACGATATTCTTTACCGTCGTGCCTGTCACAATCATCAGCGAACAGGCCCAGAGGTAGTATGACAGGTCGCGCACGGCCACGATACGGCGGTGCAGTCCTTTTATATGGTGCTTCACAACGTAGGCCAGCAGCATCGGCACGACCAGCACCAGGAATACCTCGTGCAGAATCTTAGTAAACGCCGCTAAGAACGTGATGTCGGCTCCCTTCTCTATCAGCGGGAAACAGACCGGCGCCAGCAGCACCGTCAGGAAGTTCGACAGGAAGGTGTACGTCGTCATCTGCTCCAATGAGCCGCCAAGTTTCTGTGTCACCACCGCTGCTGCCGTCGCGCAGGGCGATATGCAGCACATCAGCAGTGCCTCCATCAAGACCTTCGCCTGTGCCGACGGTTCGCCCGACGGCATGAGCATCAGAGCCATCAGCACACCGATGAACAGCACCTGAAACAGTGCCACCCACCCGTGCCACGCCACGGGACGCAGCTGGCGGAAATCCACCTTGCAGAACGTCACAAACAGGATGAGGAACATAAACAGCGGGAGAATCGTGGCGAAGAACGGTCCCATTGCCGTCGCCATGTCGTCTAACTGCGGGGTGAAGGCAAACAGCAGGTAGAGCAGTGCTCCCGCTCCCATGGCCACTGGTAAGGTCCAGTCTTTTACAAATCGTATGATTCTTTCTCCTCGCATACCGTGTAGATGTAGTTGTGTGTCAGTCTTTCCGTCGTTGTGAAGCGGTAGCGTGAACTGTCGGCCAGCGCCGTCTTCAGGTCGTCGGTGATGCCCTCGCCCGTCAGTTTCAGCCGTGCCTCCTTCATGGTCCACAGTCGGATGAATGCCGCCTCGGGCCGCTCGGCCGCCTCGATCATCGCGAGTTCCTCGTCGTTCATCGTATAACGCGCTACCGACTCCTTATAGTGGCTTACCGACTCCACGTCGATGCCTACGGGACGGCGGCTCACCACACAGGCCACCGCCTCGCGGCAGTGGCTCAGGTTGAAGTGGATGTCGGGATGGCCCACCAGCACCGGTTTGCCGTGTTCACCGTAATCGAACAACGGCTGTTCGTCGATGCCGAACTCTTCGCGCAGTGCCCTCCTCAGCAGGAGATAGGCTAAGGCACACGTCCGCTGGCCGTGCTCAAACCTGAAGCGCAACGCCTGCTGGCGCCGCTGTTCCGACAGTTCGGCAAGTGCCGCCTGCAGGTCGAAGTCGTCAATATGTTCGTCGATATATACCATATATGATTAAGAAAGACAACCTATACAACTAAGACAACTTGTGTCTGCAGACTGTTGCCTTTGTTGTTTAGGTTGTCTTTCTGCTTATCCTGTATTTACAGTTTTGCCAGTTCTATGACCTTGTCGACGGCAGCGCTGAGGCCGTCGGCATTCTTACCGCCAGCCTGGGCGAAGTGGGGCTGTCCGCCGCCGCCGCCCTGAATGAGCTTGGCGGCCTCGCGCACCATCTGTCCGGCGTTCAGACCGTGGTCGCTGACCATGTCGTCACTCATCATGATGGTGAGCTGGGGTTTGTCCTGATGCTTCGTGCCGAGGACGCAGAGCAACGTACCCTCGACGGCGGCACGGATCTTGAAGGCTAAGTCCTTGGCGGCGGCAGGCTCCAAGGGCATCACGGCCGTGACAACCTTCACGCCATTGATGTCGCGGGCCTTCTCCACCAGCTGCTTGGCGTAGCGCTCCACGGCCTGAGCCTGGAACGACTCTATCTCCTTCTTCATCGTGTCGTGCTCCTCGATGTACTTGCGGATGACGGCTTCCAGGTCCTTGGCACCCACGAAGAACGACTTGATGGCCTTCAGCGTGTCCTCGATGTGGTAGAGCAGCTCCTCGCACTCGCGGCCTGTCTTGGCCTCGATACGGCGGATGCCGGCAGCCACAGAACTTTCGGAGACAATCTTGAAGAAACCGATACGGCCGGTCGACGTGGCGTGGATACCACCACAGAGTTCGCACGACGGACCGAAGCGCATGACGCGCACCTTGTCGCCGTACTTCTCGCCGAAGAGTGCTATGGCACCTAACTTCTTGGCCTCCTCCATCGGCATGTCGCGATGCTCGTCGCGGGGCAGGTCCTGACGGATCATGTCGTTCACTATGCGCTCCACCTGGCGCAGCTGCTCGTCGCTGACCTTCTCGAAGTGTGAGAAGTCGAAGCGCAGCGTGTCAGGCGAGACAAACGAGCCCTTCTGCTCGACGTGGTCGCCGAGCACCTGTTTCAGGGCGTAGTCCAGCAGGTGGGTTGCCGTGTGGTTGGCAGCCGAGGCATCGCGCTTGTCGGTGTCGACGCAGGCCATGAACTCAGCTGTCGGGTCTTTCGGCAGCTGCTTCACGATATGGACGGTCTGTCCGTTCTCGCGCTTAGAGTCGATGACCTGGATGGTCTCATTCTCAGAGACGAGTACGCCCTGGTCGCCCACCTGACCGCCCATCTCGCCGTAGAACGGTGTATAGTCGAGGACGAGCTCATAGAACTCGTTCTTCTTCTGGGTCACCTTGCGGTAGCGCAGGATGTGGCAGGTGTATTCGGTGTAGTCGTAACCTACGAACTGCTGTTCGGTGCCGACAGGCAGACCGTCGGCCACAGTGACCCAGTCGCTATTCTCGACGGCGGCGGCATTGCGGGCGCGTTCCTTCTGCTTCTGCATCTCCACGTTGAACTGCTCCTCGTTGACCGTGAAGCCGTTCTCGCGGCAGATAAGCTCTGTCAGGTCGAGGGGGAATCCGTAGGTATCGAAGAGGCGGAAAGCCTGTTCGCCGCTCAGCTCTGTCTTGTTCTCAGCCTTCAGTTGCTCCATAGCCTTGTCGAGCAGTGAGATACCCTTGTCGAGGGTACGCAGGAACGAGTCCTCCTCCTCCTTCATCACCTTGGCGATGAGCGTCTGCTGGGCCTTCAGTTCGGGGAAGGCGTCGCCCATCTCCTCGACGAGTGTGGGCAGCAGTTTGTAGAGGAAAGCCTCCTTCTGTCCGAGGAACGTGTAGGCGTAGCGGACGGCACGGCGCAGGATGCGGCGGATGACGTAGCCGGCCTTGGCGTTCGACGGCAGCTGACCGTCGGCAATCGAGAAGGCAACGGCACGCAGGTGGTCGGCGCAGACGCGCATGGCAATGGACACCATGTCGTCAGCCCCCCCTACGGCCCCCGAGGGGGCTTCATTACCTTGCGGCAGGACACTTGTGTCCCCCTCGGGGGACGACAGGGGGGCTTCGTATTTCAGACCGCTGATCTGCTCTTCCATCCTGATGATGGGCTGGAAGATGTCGGTGTCGTAGTTAGAGTGCTTACCCTGCAGCATACGCACCAGACGCTCGAAGCCCATACCCGTGTCGATGACGTTCATCGACAGCTTTTCCAGCGAACCGTCGGCCTTGCGGTTGTACTGCATGAAGACGAGGTTCCAGATTTCGATGACCTGCGGGTCGTCCTGGTTCACCAGCTCACGGCCGGGCTTGCCGTTTTTCTTCTCTTCAGCGGGACGCGAGTCGACGTGGATCTCCGAACAGGGACCGCAGGGTCCCGTGTCGCCCATCTCCCAGAAGTTGTCGTGCTTGTTGCCGTTGATGATGTGGTCGGCGGGAACGTGCTTCAGCCAGTAGCCGGCAGCCTCGTCGTCGCGCTCCAGACCCTCCGAGGCGTCGCCCTCGAAGACGGTGACGTAGAGATCCTCGGGATTCAGTTTCAGCACGTCGACCAGGTACTCCCAGGCCATGTCGATGGCACCCTCCTTGAAGTAGTCACCAAACGACCAGTTGCCCAGCATCTCGAACATTGTGTGGTGGTACGTGTCGTGTCCCACCTCTTCCAAGTCGTTGTGCTTACCGCTGACGCGCAGGCACTTCTGCGTGTCGGCACGGCGGCGCGGCTCCGGGTCACGCGTACCTAATATAATATCCTTCCACTGGTTCATACCGGCATTGGTGAACATCAGCGTGGGGTCATCCTTAATGACCATCGGTGCTGACGGCACAATGGCGTGCTGTTTCGACTCGAAGAACTGTTTGAACGAGTCGCGGATCTCTTTTGCTGTCATCATATTGATTTACTATTTGACGATTTACTATTTACTATTTACTATTTGACGATTTACTATTTACTATTTGACGATTTACTATTTACTATTTGACGATTTACTATTTGCTATTTAAAAATTTGGGTGCAAAGGTACTAAATAATTCTCAAAATCTGCTGATTCTTGAAATTTTTATATAATTTTGCAGTCGGAATGATAAATCGTCATCACGAAATAATGAATGATCCCAATGATTAAGTTAGCAACCGTATCGCCCTGTTATAACGAGGAAGAGGTGCTGCGCCACAGTGTGGAGCGGCTGACGGCCTTGTTCGAGCGTATGATAAAGGATGGTCTCATCAGCAGCGACTCGATGATGGTGTTCGTCAACGACGGCAGCCGCGACCGTACGTGGGAGATTATCAGCGAACTGCATCGCGAGAACAAGTTCGTCTGTGGCATCAATCTGGCCCACAACGTGGGTCATCAGAACGCTATCATGGCTGGTATGATGACCGTCCGCACGTGGGCTGACGCTATCATCACCCTCGACGCCGACCTGCAAGACGACATCGAGTGCATCCCCCAGATGGTGCAGAAGATGGAGGCCGGCAACGACATTGTCTACGGCGTGAAGGTGTCGCGCGAGGCCGACCCCTTTATGAAGAAAATGACGGCTCAGGCTTTTTATAAGCTACAGAACTCGATGGGTGTGGAGAGTGTCTACAACCACGCTGACTTCCGCTTGATGAGTCGTCGCGCACTTGACATGTTGTCGGAGTATGGCGAGCACAACCTCTACCTGCGTGGCTTGATACCCATGATAGGTCTGCCCCATACCACCGTCGACGACGTTATCAGCGAGCGTTTCGCCGGCAAGTCGAAATACACATTAGGAAAAATGCTCGGACTGGCACTCAACGGCATCACCGCCTTCTCGGTGCGTCCGTTATACCTTATATTTAATATTGGCCTGTTGTTCCTGGTCATTGCCTTCTGCATCGGTGTCTACGTGGTCTACTCATTGGTTGTCGGCACGGCTGTCCCGGGCTGGGCGTCGCTCATCCTGTCTATCTGGCTGGTCGGCGGATTCATCCTCATCTCAATGGGTATCATAGGCACTTACGTCGGTAAGATCTTCACTGAGGTGAAGTGTCGTCCGCTCTATCATGTACAAGAAATCTTGAAAAATTGAAGAATTGAAAAATTGAAGATATGGCGTTGAATGCATACAAACCACAGAAGCTGTACTACAGCATCAAGGAGGTGGCCGAGATGTTCGGCCTGAACGAGAGTACGTTGCGCTACTGGGAGACGGAGTTCCCCTTCCTGAAGCCGAAGACTTCAGGGCCGGCTAAGGTGCGCCAGTATCAGGAGAAGGATATTGAGCAGATCAAGCTCATCCATAACCTGGTGAAGGTTCGCGGCTTTAAGTTGGCTGCGGCTAAGAAGATTATTAACAGCAACCGCGACGGTGCCGACAAGACGGCCGACGTGCTGACACGCCTCATCGGCGTGCGCGACGAGCTAATGGCACTGAAGCGACAGTTAGACTACGTGCAATGAGAAGGCTCCTGGCTCTTGGCGTTTGGCTTCTGGCCTTCAGCTTCTGTGCTACGGCACAGAAGCGGGCGAAATATGAGTTCAAGCGCAACCTGCCTGTCTATGCCGACTCGCTCATCAAGGACTTGACATTCCCGATGGCGTGGGGCAACAGTCCCATCAAGGACTTCGACGCATGGCGTCAAGCAGCCCGTCAGAAGGTCTTCGACTGCATGCTCATACCTCCCCCTGCCCCCAACACTCAACACTCAACACTCAACTCTCAACACTCAACTCTTCACTCTTCACTTTTATTTGAGGAGCAGCGCGACGGCTATACGGCACGGAAGATTGAGATCCGCCTGTCGCGCTACTACACCGTGCCGGCCTACGTGCTCATTCCCGACGGCAAGGGGCCGTTCCCCGCTGTTAACGTGCTGCACGACCACGGTGCCCACCTCTTTATAGGCAAGGAGAAGATGATACGGCCGTTAGCCTGCGAGGACTCCACGGTCATCAAGGATGCCGACGAGTGGGCCGCCCAGCTCTATGAAGGCCAGTTCTTCGGCGACTATCTGGCCCGTCACGGCTACGTGGTATTCTCGGCCGATGCCCCGATGTGGGGTGAGCGCGGTCAGGAGGAAGGTCCTCGGCGCGACCGCTACGACATGATTGCCGGCAACATGATGATGTACGGCATCGACCTCAGTGCCTATATGACCTACGACGACATCAGTGGTACGGAATTCCTGGCCCAGATGCCCGAGGTAGACCCGCAGCGCATAGGCTGTACGGGCTGTTCGATGGGCGCTTACCGCGCGTGGATGCTCTCGGCCTTGAGCGACCGCATCAAGGTCGGCGCTGCCATCTGCTGGCTCACAACCACCGACGAACAGATGTCGTTCAAGTACAAACGCACGGAGAATGGTGGCTTTGCCAACTGTTTCCCCGGTCTGCGCCGCTGGCTTGACTACCCGCATGTGGCCAGCATGGCCTGTCCCAAGCCGATGCTCTTCATCAACGGGTCGCAAGACAAGCTGTTCCCCGTGGCGGGCGTCGAGAAGGCTTTTGCTATCATGCACGACGTCTGGCGCTCGCAGGGAGCTGATGACAAACTCGAGACCGAGCTGTGGGACATCCCCCACAGCTGTCCGCTGAAAGCGCAGGAACGTGTCTTGCAGTTCTTTAAGAAACACTTGTAAAAAAAGATAGATATGCACAGGAAACTATGGATCTTGACGGTCGCCTTGCTGCTGGCCGTCGCTACCTTTGGCGAAAAACGTGACATCCACATGCTGGTCACCAACGATATGCACGCCTCCATTGAGAACTTCCCGCAGTTGGCGGCTATTGTCGATAGTCTGCGCGGCATAGACCCCGGACTGTTGGTGTTCTCGGCTGGCGACAACCGTACGGGCAACCCGCTGAACGACCAGTACGAGATTCCGTCGTACCCGATAGTGGCGCTGATGAACCTGGTGGGCTTCAACGCCTCGGCTATCGGCAACCATGAGTTCGACAGCGGTACGCTGCCGCGTCTGGTGGGGCTGAGTGCGTTCCGCTATCTCTGTGCCAATATCCAGATTGACAACACCGTCGGTATCGCAACGATACCTCATCAGGTGTTCGACGTCGGCGGCGTGAAAGTAGGTGTTGTCGGTGCTATACAGGTTGGCGCAAAGGGTATTCCCAGCAGTCACCCCGACAACCTGCACGGCATACACTTCGTACAGGCCAGCGAGGTGCTTGGCAAGTATGAGTGGATGCGTCGCCAGTGCGACGTCGTCGTCCTGCTGTCACACTTAGGCTATTTCACCGATGTCGAGACGGCCGACAAGTTTCCCTGGTTCGACGTCATCCTCGGCGGTCATACCCACAAGCAGCTGCCTGCCGACGAGCCGTTGCATAACGGCGTGCTCGTCACCCAGAGTGGCGGCTATCTGCAGCGTGCCGCCTATGTGACGCTGACCGTCGACAGCGGTCGCGTCACCGACAAGCGGGTGGAGTATATCGACGTGAAGAAGTACCCTAAGAAGAATAAGGTGATAGCCTCGCTGGTAGAGTCCTTCGGCAACAGTCCGAAGTTCAGCCGCGTCATCGCCCGTGCCGAGACGCCGTTTGGTGTGAAAGAGGAGCTGGGCAGCATGATTTGTGACGCTCTGAAAGATGCCTACGGTGCCGACGTGGCCTTGACCAATCCCGGTGGTGTGCGTATCGGACAGCTGCCGGCAGGCGACATCACCGTGCTCGACGTGCTGAGGCTGGATCCCTTCGACAACAAGACCGTCGTCTTGGAACTGACGGGCAAGCAGCTGCTTGACCTGATGCTGAGTTGCTGTCAGCGCCGTCTGCGCAGCTTCCCCTATGTGGGCGGTATGCTCTGCGAACTAACGCCGGACAAGGCTGACAAGACCCTCGTCGGCAGTGTGAAGTTGAAAACCGCTGACGGCAAGCCGCTGAACATGAAAAAGAAGTATCGTGTGGTGACCAACAGCTATGTTGCCTCGACCAATATGCCTAAGGGTGTCATCTCGCACACCTACGACGACCTGACCCACGACGTCATCATCCGCTATTTAGAGAAGCAGAAGACGGTCAACTACAAAGGCGCACGCCGACTGACCGTCCACTAATTATCTTTCTCAAGTTTTATAACGACCACAGATTTCGCAGATTTCACAGATTAAAGTGTCTAAAGCCACGATTATTTTGGATTTAACAGATTGGTTTCGCTTGTCAATCAGCGACTTTAGTTGCAATAATCCATCATAAATCTGGAAAATAAATAGCCTACGCGCAGCCAAAAATCTGTGTAATCTGTGCAATCTGTGGTTAAAAACTGCTTGCGTAACTTGATTCAATTCTCAATTTTCAATTTTATCACGAATCGTGCTCCCTCTTTGTAGCTCGTGTCTAAGCTGATGGTGCCCCCCAGACGGGTAATGATTTTCCGGCAGAGCGGCAGTCCTAAGCCGATACCCTCCTTGAAGTTGTCGAGCTTCACGAAGCGCTCGAAGATGCGCTCTGCCTCTTCAGACGGTATGCCGCAGCCCGTGTCCTCGACGCTCAGCGCCAGCTGACCGTCGCTGACGGCAGCGCCCAGGGTTATCGTTCCTTTTGTTGTGTACTTGATGGCGTTGTCAATCAGTGTGACGATAGCGCGCCGCAGCATCTCACCGTTGGTGGTGATGGCATAGTCGTCGGCCAGCGTCGTGCTGACGTTCATGGTGACACCCTTTGAGACGTACTTGCCCTTCTCTTTTAACAGTTTGTGCAGCAAGTCGTTGATACCGACGCTGTCTCCTATCTTTGTGTCGGCTGCCGACTCGTTCAGGGCCAGCTCTATCATCTCGTCAATCTGACTCGTTATCAGGTAGTTGTTCTTTTGTATGACCTGAGCCATCTCCTTACGCTTCTCGGCATCGGGACTCAGGTCGGGGTCGGCCAACACCTGTGCGAAGCCGGCAATGATGTTCAGCGGCGTGCGCACCTCGTGGCTCATGTTGCGGATGAAGGCATCCTTCAGCTTGTCCGATTCTAAGGCGTGCTCGTAGGCTTTCTTGAGCTCCTTCATATAGCGATAGCGCGTGTAGGTGATGTAGACCAATGCTAAGATAAGCAGCAACAGCAGCACGATGATGACGGCCATCGTGACGGTGCGCTGGTGGGCAGCCTCGCGCTCGATGTCGTAGACCAGCAGCTCGTCGCGGAACTCCTGCATCGAGTTACTCAGGATGACGTTGTTGACAGAGTCGCTGGCCGTCGTCTGTTTCTTCATCGACTCGTAGGCTTCATGCCAGCGGCCGGCCCGTTCGTAGATGAGCGTGATGACCTCATGCGCCTCTTCGCCGAGACTCTCCTGAGCCATAGCCACCGCCTTGTCGATGTTGCCCTGAGTGGCTTCGTAGTAGATGTCCATCAAGCGACCGTGGACGCTGGTCTTTCCTTCGGCCACACCCTCGCGGTATTTCTTGTAGCCCTCTAAGAATCGTGGTATATCGCCGCGGTTGAAGTAGCTCAGCGTCTGGCGCGTTTCGATGTCGAACACGCGTTCGGGCGAATATTTCTCAGCTATCTCCTTGGCCTTTCCCAGCATCCGCTGAGCCTCGTCGGGGTCGTCGCTCAGCGAGACGTTCACAAGGTTCATGTATATCGGCGGCATACTCTCGTAGTAGCCGGCCTCCTCCATCAGGCGGATGACCTGACGGAAATTCTCCTTCGCCGTCTCCCTGTTGCCGCAGTAGCGGTTCAGGTGGCCGAGCATGTTGTAGGCCATATACCTCTCCTTGTCCAGCTTCTTCTCGGTCAGCTCCTTCGATAGCTCCCGTGCCCGCTTGTAGGCCTCGAAGATGCGCCGGCGGTTCATCTGGAACACTATCTCGTTGCACCGTTGTGTGTAATAGGCGTGCAGGTCGCCCTGCTCTAACAGGTAGTCCTCCAGATTCTTCAGTGCCGGGAAGAAGCGGGCACTGTCGCCGCTGTTGAAGGCGTTGCGCATCGAGTCGCGCAAGGCCAGGTATTCCGCCGACTGCTTGTAGTCGTCAGCTGCGTTTATGGTGATATATCCTGCTAATAGCGTTAGGATAAGAATGAGCCGTTTCATGCCGATTGGGTTAATAGTATTAGTCCGATGATGCAAAAGTACAAACTATTTTTGTTTTCTCCAAATTTTTTTATTACTTTTGCAACGATGAATATCGAACCTGTAGCATTTTTTCACTCGCCGCTGACGTCGAAGTTCGGTCTGCCCCGTCAGAGCGGCTTGGCCGGGTCGCTTCCCGGGCGTGTTGTTTTCACCCCCGCCTACCGTCAGGAGGAGGCTGTCCGGGGGCTGGAGGCGTTCGACTATCTCTGGCTCATCTGGGAGTTCTCGGCCAACGATGAGGGCCGTGGACTCACCGTCCGTCCGCCCCGTTTGGGTGGCAACGAGCGGGTCGGGGTGTTTGCCTCGCGCTCGCCTTTCCGTCCCAACCGCTTAGGACTCTCGTGCGTATATATAAATAAGGTGGAGCTGACGCCCGACCTCGGTCCCGTCATCCACGTTCTCGGTGCCGACCTGATGGACGGCACGCCCATCTACGACGTCAAACCCTATGTGGCCTATGCCGATGCCCATCCCGATGCCCGCAGCGGATTCGTCGACACCCATGTCTGGCAACCCCTCGACGTCGTCATCCCTGCCGACGTCGCCCGCCTCTTCACGGCCGATGAGCTGACAGCCCTGCGCGAGGTGCTGGCCCAAGACCCTCGTCCCCGCTACCACGACGACCCGCAGCGCCTCTACGGGATGCCCTTTGCTGGTCGCGATGTCCGCTTCCGCGTCGCCGATGGTGTCGTGACGGTGGTTGAGGCGGTAGCCGACTAACGCAGTAGCCACTGACGCATCAGCTGGTCGTCAATGTAGTACTCTCCATCCTCTGACGACAACAGTCCGTAGGACAGCAGCTTCTTGGAGGCTGCCTGTACGCTACTTGCCGACTGAAGATGATGCCGACGGATAAAGGCCCCCGACGTAATCTGACGGGCGCGGCCTTCGGCAGCAACAGCATTGAGCAGCTCCTTTTGCGCGAGAGTCAGACGTGACAGTACTTCTCCGTAGCGGTGGTTGTTGTCGGCTATCATCTGCGTGATGACGTCCTCCACCTGCTGCTTTCCTACGCCTTGTCCTGCTTCTGTTTCAGAGAAGAGCGTCCGAAATGTTTTCTGAAGGTAGTAGGTGTTTCCTTCAAAGACCTGATAGGCTGTGTGTACGGCGTCGTCGTCGATGGCCTTGCCACCAGCGTTGAAGTGGTGCTGCACAAAAGCCAGGTACTTATCCTCGGCTATGGGCTTCAGCATCATCATGTCTGCACTGTTGTAGAAGGGGCGCGCCGTGTCGAGGAACATCTCGTTCATGATATGTCGTTCGCTGCCCGAGAAGATGAAGTTGGCATTGCTGCAGTGCTGGATGTGCGTGCGCAGCAGAGCCTCGATGTTCTTCTCTGCATAGTTGACAATCTGCTGAAACTCGTCAATGGCAATGATACACCGCTTGTCAGCCTGTTCAATACAGGCAAAAATCTCCTCTAAGGTATAGACGGGATTGGTAATGTCGCCCAGTCTGATGTCGAACGTGGGGGTGTTGCTGACGGGGTCGTAGCCGAAATGTCCATTCAGCGTCTTGAGCGTCGTCACCATCAGCTTCATCAGCCGCTGGCTGCGTGTGCCAATGGTCTCAAACACCGTCTTACCTAACATATAGATCAGTTCGTTAAGGCTGGACGTGCGCAGAATGTCGACAGACATCGTAATGTAGTGCTGTTTCAGCGCAGGTTTATCGAAACAGTATTCGATGAGTCCTGTCTTACCAAGACGCCGTGGTGACACGATGACGGTATTGGCACCGTTTGTTGTCTGGCGCACTAACCGCAGACTCTCTTCCTGACGGTCGCAGAAATATTCGGGCTTGATCTTGCCGACTACGATAAAGGGATTTTCCATAACACCGCTTGTTGAATTGACGGTGCAAAGGTAATTATTTATTTTGAATTATGCAAATTAAATAATGCAAAATGAATAATTGGTAAGAATAATGCCACCGCTTCATCGCGAGGCAGTGGCATTGAAATAGTATCTATTGATGATTTTGAGTTATTCTTCCCAGAGGTCGTTGGCGTTGTCGCGGCCTTCGGCGTCGTTTGCGCTGCCTGAGTCGCCTACGGGGATTTCTGAACCTGCCATCAGTTGCAGTGTCTGCTCAATGATGACAGTCGTTGTTTCAGGATTGATATATACTTTTTTCATAATTTGTGTCCTCCTTTCGTTTACTTAATGATTACCTTCTTACCACTTTGAATGTACAGACCCTTCTTAGGCTGAGCTACGCGCTGCCCCTTCAGGTTGTAAACTTCTTTATTCTCTATTTCTTTATTCTTTAGCGTAGCGCCAATGCTTGTGGCGTCGCCAAAGACGAATGTCAGGTCGCGGACAGCAGCGGGAATATTCAGATAAGCTTTGCCGCTCTGTAGAATACCGCTTGTTGCCAGGTGGAACTGATCGCTGGCAAGATAATAGTAAGTGCTGCCTGTTGCGTCTGTTGTACCGTCGCCGGCCACCAGCTTGTTGGCCGATACGTCACTAGGTTCAGCTGTCGTTACAGGCACGTTCACGGTAGCACCCTGCGTCTCCGTCTTCACAATGATGGGAGTGCTGGCCGGAACGACGTCAACAGGAGTAAGCTCTACAGCTGTGCCACCGTCATTCAGTCCCGTTGCGATATAGGCTGTAATACCCTCAGCAGAAGCGAAGTCGAGCTTGTTGGTCGTCACGTATGAGGCGTAGTTGCGATCGGCCTTAGTGGAAATCTTCTCGACGACGTTTTGATAAAGAATAATCTTTGTAGGATAAGTAGATTTACTACTACCTGAGATGGTAATGGTGATTTCATCTGTTGTTCCAGTTTCAAAGATACCAGAAGACTCTACGCCAGTACCTCCATGAGTAATTGTTTGCTTACTGCCATTTCCCACAGTAATATAATAAAGGCGATTGGCAGTAGAATTCTGATTGCGAACTTCAAATGAAGCTACCCCCTTAACTTTTACAGTAATTGTTCTGGTATCACCACCAAGATTTGGGAAATCGCCTGTTAAGCCGTCATAGGTTTTATTTGTAGCCCATGACATGTTTGCTGTTTCAAGGTAATCGTAAGCATCAATATTTGCTTTTGTTAAAGGAATTTCGGCCTCTGCTGTAGTTAGATTATATACAGCGCTCTTACTTGGGTAAGTTACTGTTACATAACGCAGCCAGTTTTGATCCCCCATAACAATATCAAGGTTACCGTCTGCCGTTGCCGTATAGGAGTATAGATTTGCATTGTAAGAACCTGCTATCCCCCCAAAAGTAATGGGGTTGCTTCCCTCATTCATAACAAATGCCTGTACAACAGCTCCCTCTGTTACTGGTATTGTCAATTTAGTACCTTCGTTGGCTTGGGCCCAATCTCCATATGATGTGTTGTTCAATTTTCCAGAGGTTGCGTCAATGTCCAATTTAGTATCTCTCTTGACTCCACCAATTGTTGTCTGCGCTACTAAAAGTCCTGTAGCCCCTTCACCTTCAAGTGCAATTGCTGGCGCATTATTGTTTGTTTGAAAGTCCCATGTAATTTCAGAAGCAGCGTCGCCCAATTCTTTTGTGTTGTCAGAGAATACGGGTGTCAGATTCGTATTGGCCGTTATAGGTATTGTTGCCCCAATAGCATGGTCGGCTTCTCCATCATTCCATGCAGTAAGGGTATAACCTTCCTTATATAATGTTTTGTTTTCGGGAATAGTAAATGAATTGACGTGACTTGCGCCCGCTGGCAATGTTCCGACCGTGCCTGTCACTTCGCCTAAAGAAAAAGCGACGTCAAATCCGGCAGGGTTAACCAGAATCTTTGCCATTCTTGTTGTTGCCACATTAGCATTGCCTTCTTCCGTCACTTTACAGAAATAGTAAGTTGTTCCAGCTGAAGTCGTTGATGGAACATATGTGGAATTGGTGGCTCCGTCAATTGCAGTGGCACTTTCGCTATCCAAAACACTCTGGTTCGTCTCATTCTTATACCATTGATAACTCAGTGCACCACTGTTGGCAGCTGTGGCTGTTACGGAGAGTGCTGTTGCTACTGCACCTTGAGAATATTCTGCACTTACAGGATTAGTTTCAATAGTAGGTTGGCCAGTCTTTGGGTAGGTCACTTTGAAGCCGGCAAAATAGAAATCACCATTGTATGAAGACAGGTAAACTACACCTGCAGCAGTAATATTGCATGACCATTCACTTGTACTGGCAGTCTGAGAACCGTATTGGGTGCCGCCTGCAGATGAACCGACTTGGATACCTCTCTCGGATTGACTTTGTGTATAAAAAGTTACAGTACATGGACCACCAACCTTAAAGCATAATTGATCCTGGGTGTTTTTAAGTCTGAGCGAATTTAGGTGGCTATTACCGTCAAACGTAACCGAACCTTTGCCTGTTGCAACAGTATTTCCCGTAGGTGCAAAGATGACATTTCCATCGTACAAGTTGTTCGCTGTCAGTTTCTGTGTGCCATTTGCCGTAATATTGTCAGCTATAAAGACATAGTCAGTGGCGATGGTTTTCAAGTCGCCGATAGCATCCGCCCACGCCCCACTGCATACGCCCAGCAGTAGCGCAAAAAGAGTAAGTAGTTTTTGTTTCATACGTTTTGCTTTTGATTTAGTATATTAATAAGTATTGTATTTAGTTCCCGATTGAACCGAGTGCGGACTATTTCCGCAAATCTGGTGCAAAGATACGAATAAGTGAGCAAAGAACAAAACAAAAACTCGATTTTTTTTGTTTTTTCTTTCGTAATCGCGTAGCGCTTGCTACCATCGGGACGCAAGAACGCGAGTATCTTCTTAAGACTCGCAAGGCTCGAATAAGCGCCGCAAGCGTCGAGCGAGACGGAGTCAAAGGTACAAATAAATGAGCAAAGAACAAAACAAAAACCCAACTTTTTTTGTTTTTAGAAAGAAATTAGCAACAATAAGAAAAAATTCATCTCAACAATTCTTGGCAAGCTCGAGCGTGAAGTAATGTCTTTTATCTCCTTCTATCTCCTTTTATCTTCAAGGCAAGCGGAGCTTGCGAAATTTGTATTCTTTATAATTGTTGTAAATAATTCTTTCTCATTCTTTCTCATTTTTTTTCCGAAAAAGGACCAGAACTTATTATGGATATTACGGATTATTGAGACGCTGTATATATATCAGTTCGGGTATAATATCGGCTGGTAAGCAAAAAAGATATACCCGATTTGATATATTATTCGCAATAACTTTGTATCTTTGCTTCATTCATCATATCTTCTATGGCATCTTTCAACGGCTGAAGATCATCGTTTATAACAGAGACAATAATGTCTTCGTCAATATTTGCGTATTCATGAGATATGATATTTCTCAACCCATAAATGGCATGCCACGGAATCTGTGGGTAGTTATCCAACAATGGCTTTTCTGATTTCAAAAGTTTTCCGACATGCTCACCTATGACTTGAAATCGCATAACACATGCATTGAACGCCATTACACCTGTTGAAGAGGTCATGAAATCATCCACTGTGGTTCTGCCTATAGTCCATTCTTGTATAAGATTAATTGACTCAAGAATGTCTTCAAGCCTGTCGTATAATGTAGTTTGGTCTTCAGACATAGATGGCATCTCTTTGAATGTTGGACTTAAACAAAGGACGCAAAGAATCGCGGAACCTGACAAGATCAACTTCTGCATTAAACAGGCGTTTTAGCATTTCCCTTAGTTTGTACATCAAACTTAGCGTGGGCTTTTCTACTTCCACCACAATGTCAATATCACTATCTTCACGATTCTGCTGTCGTGCAACTGAACCGAAGATTCCTAATTTCAAGATTCCGAATTCCTTGCCGAATTCACTCTTGAACATCTGTAGCTTCTGTATGCAATCTTGAAGTACTAACATGTCCTCACATTATTTTTTGCAAAGATACGAATAAGTGAGCAAAGGACAAAACAAAAAACCAACTTTTTTTGTTTTTTCTTTCGTAATCGCGTAGCGCTTGCTACCATCGGGACGCAAGAACGACAGTTTTTATGTTCTAAGGAATTTCGGAACATAGGAATTCTTCTCGGCCCTAGCCTTCCTTTATTCTTGCCTTTTTCTTGACCGCTCGGCTTTGCCGCTTCGCTTGCGAAGAATGCGTCTCCTTGCGTCGCCGAGCGCCTCGATTCCTTAGACATAAGACAATGGCTCGAATAAGTGCCGCAAGCGTCGAGTGACTTACTATGATATCCTTTTTGAGAGCTTTTTCGGCTCGCGACGAGAATCCCAGACATCTACGATTCTGATGGTGTCCGAACTCTCAATGTAATAATAGATGAGCTTCAGCGGACCGATAAGACGGAAATGACGATACTGATGCTTCTTTCCCTTGATTAACGGTTCGATAGGTCCCATCATAGGGTGTTTTCTAATGATACCGATGATGTGGTTTGTTCTTTGCACATAATGGATGGCTGTCGTCTTGCCGAACTCGTTTAATCCGTAGAGTAATCTTTTTCTCCACTCTGTCTCGGCCTGTTTGTTCCATATTACTTTAGCCATGAGAATTCGTGCTGAAGTTCGGTCATAAGTTGTTCGTGTGTCTTATATTCACCGTTTTCGAATTGTTGTTCTCCCTGTTCTATTCGGGCATTAAGCTCCTCTAATGATAAAGGGGAACTGTTTGTCTCAGGCATACTCCATTTCTCGTATTCCTCGTTAAGAGTCAGCTGATTGATGAGTGATATGAACAGGTCGTCCATACTCAGGTTTCGTTCTTTGGCATAGGCTTCTGCACGATGATACTCGTTGATGGGAAGTGAAATGGTAGTCGTCATATACATTTTGTATTCGTTATTTTCTGCAAAGATACGAATAAGTGAGCAAAGGACAAAACAAAAACCCAAATTTTTTTGTTTTTTCTTTCGAGCGACAGTATCTTAGACCATATAATGAACCATATAATGCCATGTGGCGCAACTGTCACATAAAAATTTGTGTTCATTTGTGGAAATTCGTTTTAAAAAGACTCGCGTTATAGAATGTTTGAGACAGATTATTCTAATTTTTTCCAATTGTTTTCCAAAATAAAATACAGCAATTCGTTTTATAATGAACAAAGATTTTAAGATTTAAAAGATTTTGAGCCGACAGACGACAAAGATTACACTATAATGAACCACTAATTTCACTCTAATTGAATAATGAACTACGAATTTCACTAATTACACGAATTTGCTACGCGCAGCAAAAATTAATGGACAATTAAGTGGTCGCTCGGCCCAAAGGGACGCTTGCCTAAGCAAGAATTCGTGTTAAAATAAAAAATAGTCTTCTGTATAATTTTCGAAACGAATTTTCTTATCGCTCGGCGACGAAGGAGACGCTTGCCAGAGCAAGAATTTTGAGCGCAGCGACCCATGAATTCTTTTCCGAAACAAAACGATATGCTTCTGTCTGTTTTCTAAAAGAAACGAATTGCCGTAATCATTACCTGTAAAAAGTTCGCTTCAGCCACAGGTCGAGGAAACGGTCGTAGACCATAAGGCCGTCCTGTGACTTGTAGACCAGCTCTTTCTCCTTCAGCACATCGAGCGATTTCCTGATACTGCTTGCGCTCGGCAATTCATACTTCTGTAAGAACTCGTGTGCTTGCGGTTGTGCTACCCGGCCTTCAAGGGCGATGGCTTTAAGAAGCTGTAACTGGTTGCTGGTAAGAAAATTCATCAGCGTTTCATATTGGCTGGACTTGTCGGTTATAATTCCTAATATGGTATCCCTCACCTGCTGGTAGTCCGTCACATGCATTTCGCTCTCGTAAAGTCTGTTAAGTACAGACTGCATATACCAGGTATAGCCGTCGAACTGTTCGTAAAGCTGATGGAATACGTCTGTAGCTATCGACCCCTTCTTCGCCTTGAAGAAACGTGAGGCGAAATCATAATAGATTTCTTCATGAAGCGGTTCGAGACTGATGGTGTCTGTGCTTTGATAGAAAGGACGTTTCGGCGAGGAAAACATCTCTGCCATCAGGTGAAGCTTGCTGCCTGAAAACACGAAGTGCGCATTGTGAATAAACTGTATGTATGAACGCAACAGAGCTTCGGTGCCTTGCTCGGGGTAGTCGGCGATGGTCTGAAACTCGTCAATGGCTATAAACACTTCCCTGCCGCTGTTCTTCAGGTATTCAAATATGCTTTTCAGTGTGTATTCTGTGTCTGAACGCTCAAAGGTAACGGAGATGGTGGGCGCGCCCGTGACGGGGTCGAGCGATACCGTCGGTCGCCACAGGCTGAAGAATCTGAGCACCTTGTCAAGTGCCCCCCGGCTGTCTAATAATTTTTCTTCGACGATGGCTCGTCCTAAAGCCTGTATGAAGTCATGCAGGTTATGCGTATGGAAAATGTCGGCGTAGATGCATACGGCATCCTTGTTTTGCTGCTTTATCTGATTTAGAGTATGGTGAATCAACCCGGTTTTGCCGATTTTTCTGGGGGAAATCAGCGTCGTATTTCTGCCGTTTGTCAGGTTCGCGATCAGCTTTTCTGTCTCAACGGTGCGGTCGCAGAAATAGTCTGGCCCCTCGTACCCCTCGTAAACAAAGGGGTTTTGAAGTTTTTTGCTTTTCTTTATCATAGTCTCCTTCTCCTTTTGATGTTTAATGTCATTTCACCTTTAGCGTTTTACTTTTAGCGTTTTACCTTTAGCGCGATGCAAAGATACGAATAAGTGAGCAAAGGACAAAACAAAAACTCAACTTTTTTTGTTTTTTCTTTCGAGCGACAGTATCTTCTTAAGACTCGCAAGGCTCGAATAAGCGCCGCAAGCGTCGAGCGAGACGGAGTCAAAGATACGAATAAGTGAGCAAAGAACAAAACAAAAAACGATTTTTTTTGTATTTTAGAAAGAAATCAGCAACAATAAGAAAAAATTCATCTCAACAATCTGAAATAATATTCTTTATTCAAGTTTCGCATGTTGAGAAGATATAGGAAGATAAAGGAAGATATGCCGCTTTTCAGCGGCGAAAGGCTACGGGTTCTTGCTGGGGCAAGCGAACAAGT
>ONYA01000039.1 GCA_900321965.1 uncultured Prevotellaceae bacterium | reverse complement strand
TCCAATCTGTGCGCTCGACCTTTGGTCGCTTGCTACCAGCGGGACGCAAGAAATCCAAAATAATCGTGGCTATAGCCGCTTTAATCTGTTTAATCTGTTTAATCTGTGGTCGTTATAAAACTTTCGAAAGTTGAATTATGAAATCAATGTATAGATGTCAGGGGATAGATGTCTGTGTATGTCAGGGAACATCCCCTGTCATCTTAGATACAAAAGAAGTGGGACTTTCCCAAAGGTCAGCCCCACTTTCTTGCGTTAAAAATCGGATATCTCTGATGTTTCGGCTGTCGTTTACCAGCCTACCTCAACCTGATCTTCCTCGTTGACGGGTGTCTGCAACTGATTGTTCACGCCATATTGATTGCTTCCAGCCAGAATCTGGCACTCGTCCTGCAACTTTACAACCTCCACAGAAGGCTTCATATATGTTTTCTTTGTCATAGTCGTGTCCTCCTTTCTTATTTATTGATGAATACCTTCTTACCATTTACGATGTAAAGTCCCTTCGTGGGCTGACTGACGCGGCGGCCTTGCAGGTCGTACACAACATTGTCAGTTGTCAATTCTTGCTCAGGCAAGCGTCCCTGCGTGCCGAGCAGTCCATTGTCAATTGCCTTCAGGCCTGTTGTCTCGTCGAAGCCGAAGAACTCGCGGGCACCAGCGGTATATGTCAGGTAAGCCTTGCCCACGCCGACCGTCTTGCCACTTTTCAGCTTGTAGAAGCCCACGCCCTGCGAGCCGCTGTTCAGCACATAGAATGTACCATTGTTCTCCACTCCTGCAGCATCTGACACGCCCGTCAGGTTATTGACTTGCTCATCGCTGCTTGCGGTCGTCGTCTTCGTCATGACGGGATTGTCGCCTGTCGTTTTCAGGACAACGGGTGTGTTAGCGTCCACAATTCCGTTAGCAACCTTATTCAGCGTCAGTTCTGTGCCGCTGAGAGCCACCTTGAACACCTCCGTGTTCTCATCGGCCGCGAAGCTGTAGTTCTGATTGTAGAACGTTGTCCATTTGGCACCGCCTGCCGCGTTCGCCGTCAGGTTCATCGTCACTGTCGCGCCGTCCTTAATATCATCGAATGCAGAAGTACCAATAGACGGATTGCTGTTAAAGGTGACAGTAGCCAGTTCTGAGCACCTATAGAAAGTATTTTCGCCGATGCTCGTCAAATGGGAACCTGCGGAAAAAGTGACAGTAGTCAGTTTATCGCAAGCATAGAAGGCATATCTGCCGATGGTTGTCACATTGGCGGGAATAGTGATCTCTGTAAAACCTGCATTTTGGCAATAATAGAAGGCCGATTCGCCGATGCTTGTCACGCTGGCGGGAATGGTGATCGAACTCAGGGCTGTATGTCCGAAGGCCCAATTGCCGATGGTCGTCAAATGGGAATCTTCGGAAAAAGTGACAGTAGCCAGTTTTGTGCAACCATCGAAGGCCGAATTGCCGATGGTCGTCACGCTGGCGGGAATGGATACCGACGACAGTTTTGAGCAATCATAGAAGGCCTTAAGGCCGATACTCGTCACGCTGGCGGGGATGGATACCGACGACAGTTCTAAGCAATTCCAGAAAGTAAAATCGCCGATGCTTGTCACGCCGTTGGGGATGGCGATCGAACCCAGACTGCGGCATTCGTAGAAGGCCGAATTGCCGATGGTCGTCAAATGGGAATCTGCGGGAAAGGTGACAGTAGTCAGATTTGTGCAATTTATGAAAGCATGATGGGCGATGCTCGTCACGCTGGCGGGAATGGTAATCGAACCCAGACCGCTGCATTCACGAAAGGCATTATCACCGATAGTCAGCAGTCCTTCGGGGAGCGTTACCGATGTTGTGTTCGTGAAACAGTTAAACGACTGACTGCCGATGTGAGTCACGCCAGTATTGACCACGACGCTTGTGATGTCGCTTTGGTAAGCGTACCATGGTAGATCAGGGGAATACAAATAATCCGCCATAGCTCCGCTGCCACTTGCTTTCGAGATGGTCAGCGTGCCGCCAGAAAGTGTCACTGTGCAGTCGCCACTTATCCAAGAAGGGTCTTGTGCCCACGCGCCCGTCGCTGCCGTCATGAGCAGCACGAGCAATGAAAGTAATTTTCTTTGCATAATGTCTTTGTTTTTATGTTACGTTTACAGTTGATCTCTTGCTTCGTCACCATAGTTAATAACTACAGGTGCTTAAAATGAGCGTGCAAAGGTAGTTATTTTTATCATACCACCAAAGAAAATGTCCAAAAATCTTCGGAACAATGCAGAAATCGTGACATGGGGGACATTAGGAATGACTTATATCGGACGACGAAATGGCTTATATCGGTTGGCGAAATGGCTTATATCGGGTGACGAAATGGCTTATTTCGGGTGCTAAAATCGCCGCTTTCCGGGATAAACACTGCGGAAGCGGCGATTATTACATATTACATATTACATTCTTTGCGTTTTTTGGATTTCATTATTATACAAGTTTCGCATGTTGAGAAGATAAAGGAAGATAAAGGAAGATAAAGGAAGATAGAGGACAATACTCTGTCTGCAAGCTGTCTGCAAGCTTTCTGCAGCAAAACCATTGTCTTATATCTCCTTCTATCTTCATCTTTCTCCCTCTATCTACAAGGCAAGCGAAGCTTGCGAAAGTTGAATAATATATATTTTTATATATTATATATAATATATATATTATATATAATATATAAAAATTTTAGTGACTTGTTTTTTAACTTGAAATTACATAAAATGTAATATGTAATATGTAATAATCGCGATGTTGACAGACAGCGGTCAGAAGAGAGACCCTACCTGATAGACCAGCGCAGAGACGATCCAGGCGACGCAGGTGGTGTAGAGGCCTGCTATGACTGCCCAGCGCCAGCGGCCCGTCTCGTGCTTGATGGCCACGAGGGTGGCGATGCAGGGGAAGTAGAGCAGCACGAAGAGCAGGTAGGCGTAGGCTGCCAACGGCGTGATGGTGTCGAGACCGCCGATGACGCCGATGGTAGAGGCGACAATCTCCTTGGCACCCACACCGGCAAGGAGCGAGACGTCTAACTGCCAGTTGAAGCCCTGCAGGGCAAAGAGCGGCTCTATGGTCTGCCCCATCCTACCGATGAAGCTCTCGGCCAGCGACGGTGCGACGCCCATAGTGCCGAAATATCCCAACGCCCAGACGATGATGCTGGCCACGAGGATGACGCCGCCCATCTTCTTCAAGTACTCCTTGCCTTTCTCCCACGTATGGCGGCCGATAGCCTTGGCGGTAGGCCAGCGATAAGGCGGCAGTTCCATCACGAAGGGCGTGTCCTCGCCTTTCAGTACGAAGCGCGACAGGACGTTGCTCACGATGACCGACATGAGGATGCCGACGGCGTAGAGCGAAATCATGACAAACGACTGATACTTCTCGGCGAAGAACATTCCCGTCACCATAATATATATGGGCAGGCGCGCCGAGCACGACATGAACGGCAGCACGAGCATCGTAATGAGTCGCGAGCGGCGGCTCTCGACGGTACGCGTAGCCATCACGGCGGGCACGTTGCAGCCGAAGCCCATCACCAACGGGATGAACGACTTGCCGTGCAGTCCCATCTTGTGCATGAGGCGGTCCATGATAAAGGCGGCACGGGCCATATAGCCGGAGTCCTCCATCATCGAGATGAAGAAATAGAGTATCAGAATCTGCGGCAGGAACACGATGACGGACCCCACGCCGCCGATGACGCCGTCGACCAGCATCGAGCGCAGCGGACCGTCGGACATCGTCGAGCCTATCCACTCGCCCAACCACTCGACGCCCGCCTCAATCCAGTCCATCGGGTACTGGCCCAAGGCGAAGGTGGTCTGGAACATCACGAACAGGATGAGGAAGAAGATGGGGAAACCCACGTACTTGTTAGACAGCACGTTGTCTATCAGGTGGGTCGTGCGGTAGATGTTCTCCTTCGTGCCCGTCTGGTAGCCGGCCTCCGTCAGCGCACCGTTGATGAAGCCGTACTTGGCATCCATGATGGCCGTCTCGGCGTCGCTGTTCGTCTCTTCCTTGACACGATTCGAGGCACGCTGACAGGCTTGCTGCAGCGCCGCGTAGTCTTCAGGACGGTGCTCCTCGTCGAAATGTTGCTTGATATATGCCGCTGCCGACGTGTCGCCCTCCAACAGCTTGATGGCCAGATAGCGCGTCGAGTAGCGCTGGCGGATATGCTCGTCGGCCTTCAGGTATTTCTGTATGCCACTGATGCCGCCCTCTATCTCGTGGCCGTAGTTGATGTGGATATGGCGCGACGTTCCCTGCGTATTCTCATACACCTTAATAACGGCCTTGAACAGTTCCTTGACGCCCATTCCCGTCTTGAACGACGTGGGCACCATCGGCATACCGAAGAGTGTCGACAGCGTTTTCAGGTCAACATGATCGCCGCGGCGTTCGAACTCGTCATACATATTCAGGGCACACACCATACGGACGTTCATATCCACCAGCTGGGTGGTCAGATAGAGGTTGCGCTCGAGGTTCGAGGCGTCGATGACGTTGATGACCACATCGGGCGTCTGCTCCGTCAGGTGCTTGCGCACATACAGTTCCTCGGGCGAATAGCAGGTCAGCGAATAGGTGCCCGGCAGGTCGGTCAGCGAGAAGTCGTAACCAAAGAACTGAGCCTCGGCCTCGGTGGCATCGACCGTCACGCCGCTGTAGTTGCCGACGTGGGCATGGGCGCCCGAGGCATAGTTGAACAGCGAGGTCTTGCCGCAGTTGGGGTTGCCCACCAGAGCGACGTGCAGGTGGCGGCGCGCACGAAGGGCCTCGTGAAGACTCTCCCCCGTCCCCTCCCTGTGAGGGAGGGGAGTGATTACCCTGCCGTCAGACATATTACGCCCCTCCCTCCCAGGGAGGGGATGGGGGTGGGTCTGTTGGGAGTGGGTCTGCTGGGTATCTTTTACAACCTCAATCATGTCGGCCTCCTGATGTCTGAGCGACACCTCGTAGCCCATGATTTTATACTTGACAGGGTCTTGCAGCGGCGCATTGAGCAACACCTCGACGGTCTGTCCCTTGACAAATCCCATCTCGATGATACGCTTGCGGAAGCCGCCGTGTCCCGACACCTTGACGATGACACCCCGCTCGCCAGTCTTCAGTTCTGATAGTTTCATGCTGCAAAGATACGACTATTTTTTTGCAACTCGGTTGCACGTGCCCATAAAAATGTAAGAATACCTATAAATAATGATGTTTTTTCAAGGAATTCTTCGTAACTTTGCACCCGCAATGAAAGAAAAAATCATACTGGGCATCGACCCGGGCACGAATATCATGGGCTACGGGCTGCTGAAAGTTGTCGACGGCAAGGCACAGATGCTGACGATGGGCGTCATCGACCTGCGCAAGGCTGGCGACGGCTATCTGAAGTTAGGGCACATCTTCGAGCGCGTGACGGGCATCATCGACGCGTGGCTGCCCGACGAGATGGCCATCGAGGCACCCTTCTTCGGCAAGAACGTGCAGTCGATGCTGAAGTTAGGACGGGCTCAGGGCGTTGCCATCGCGGCCGCTATCCATCACGGCGTACCTATTCATGAGTATGCGCCGATGAAAATCAAGATGGCCCTGACGGGCAACGGCTCGGCTTCGAAGGAGCAGGTGGCCGGCATGCTGCAGCGGCTGCTCAAACTCAAGGACGACGATATGTCGAAGTTCATGGACGCCACCGACGCCCTCGGCGCCGCCTATTGCCACTATATGCAGATAGGCCGCCCGGAAAGCGACGTCAAGTATCACGGCTGGAAGGACTTCGTCAACAAGAATCAGGATAAAGTATCGAAACGCAAGCAATGAAAGTAACAGCGATAGTAGGGCTTAACGCCAGCGGAAAGACGCAGTACGTGGAACAGATGCGCCGCCGGCTGGCCAGCGACAAAGTGAGATACATCGCCTTCCGCGACTCCTACGGCGTGGCCACCGACCAGGCTTACTACCTGCAGCTGCGCTGGAACCAGCACGACATTGACGCTGAGACGCCTACGGCAGGCCAGCTGTTGGAACGGGCCTTCAGCATGACGGGCGACGACACGACAGAGCGGCGCGCGTGGCAGCACCATCTTTACGACTTGTTCGACATGAAGTCGCTGCTCGACAAGTACGTCATCACGCTGTCGAGCGGCGAGCTGCGCAAGTTCCAGTTGGCAAAGACGCTCTTGACACGTCCCTCGACACTCATCATGGACGCTCCGTTCATAGGGCTCGACAGCGAGGCACGCTCGCAGCTGAACCAGCTGTTGGAGATACTGGCCCGCGAACAGAACATGGAGCTTTATCTGGTGGTAGCATCGCCACGCGACATACCGCCATTCACGACCGACGTGGTGACGATAGGCAGCATGGATGAAGGCGAAGGACCGGGACTGAGCGACGAGAAGCGCAACGCCATCATCGCGATGAGCAACCCCGCTGACAACCATCAGGACGGGGCGGTCATAGACTGCAGGAAAGTCAGCATCAGATACGGCGAGCGCACCATCCTGAAGGACTTGGACTGGCGGGTGAACCGAGGGGAGCATTGGGTACTCTCAGGCCAGAACGGTTCGGGCAAGTCGACACTCCTGTCGCTCGTCTGTGCCGACAACCCACAGGGCTACGCTTGCGACATCACACTCTTCGGCCACCAGCGCGGCTCGGGCGAAAGCATCTGGGAACTGAAGCGCCACATCGGCTATGTATCGCCCGAGATGCACCGCTCCTATCAGCGCGACCTGCCGGCCGTGCGCATCGTGGCCAGCGGACTCAAGGACACCGTCGGGCTGTATGTGCGGGCTACGGAAGAGGAGCTGCAGGTCTGCCGCCGCTGGATGGACGTCTTCGGCATTGCCCATCTTGCCGACCGCTCGTTCCTGCGTATGTCGAGCGGCGAGCAGCGACTGGTGCTGTTGGCACGTGCCTTCGTCAAAGACCCCGAACTGCTGATTCTCGACGAGCCGCTACACGGTCTCGACGACGTCAACCGCCGACTGGTCAAGGACGTTATCGAGGCTTTCTGCCAACGGCCTGAAAAAACGCTCATCTTTGTCAGTCATTACAAAGAGGAGCGTCCTGCATGTATCGATCACGAGTTGTTCTTGAAGTTCAAGAAATAATGCCAGTAGCTGCCGGCGTAATTCTCTAAAAGCATACTTCTGCGCTCGCTTTCCTGACGACAGGTGGCCAGCATCTTGCGCATATCCTTGTAGTCGGTGTCTAACACAGGGTCTTTATAGACGACCAGCGGATGGCTGCGCAGATGGTTGTAAAGCACCAATGCCTCGCGGTAGTAGCGGGGCAGACTGTCGCTCACCGTATAATAATGTGTCAGTTCGCTGGCGAAACCGTCGAGGTCGCAGTCTATCAGGTAGCCGCAGAGCAGATAGTCGACAGCGGCGGGCTTGGCCTGACCGGAACGGAGAATGGCCCGCAGATAGTCCATAGGCTGCATAGCACGACGGGGAATGGCACCCAAATGGCGATAGAGGCTGTCAGCGGGATACGCCATCAGACGGGTGGCCTGCTGCTGCGTCGGCAGCATCGCGTCGCTCGTCGGCACCAAGGGGTACTCAAACAGACGGTCGGCCAGTTGTCCTTGACGCGAAAGCGCATACATGCGCACCATCACCAAGCTACTGTCGGTTTCCAACGAGCGCTCTCCAGCACGAAGGGCCTCATCGTAGTCTCCCTGAAGCATGGCTACCTCAGCATGGGTGCGGAAATGGAACACGGCGTTGGTATTGCCACAGGCGGCTACGCCAATGATCATCAGGACTGCTGTCAGCAAATTAATCCACACCCGTCGCAGAACTGAGAAACTGCGACTGTCTGTCTCGTAAGGCTGCACAATCTTAGCCAGCCAGACAAGCAGGCCCCAAACCACAAGCAGCAGCGGAGCCAGCCACACCCAGATACCAGTCGTAGCGTGACGGTAGAAGTCGGCATCGACTGAGGAAAGGACGGCCAGCACCAGCATCGACGGGAACCATGTAAGGGCGTGGCCGCGCTTACGCAGTTTTACAAATCTGTAGACTACAAGTTGTAACAGCCACAGCAGGGCTGTCAGGACAACAGCTCCCAACAAGCGGTGGTAACGCGTCAGCCCACCGCTGAGCACATGCTGGGTCACATACATGACGTCGGCCTGGAAGCAATAGAGCCAGAGGAAGGTGAAACAAACAAGAACGACAGCACACACGGCCTTGATAGTCGTGGTGCCATCGTTCCTCACTTGGTGGTTATAGTTCATTAGTTCTTCTTCAGTACAACAGCAGAACGGGCAGGGATGTAGAGTTTCAGCCACTCCTTCTTATCCTGCACGTAGAGCGGGTCGAAGTTGGTGATATGGGTCATTGTGTCGTCGGCAAAGCCGTTGCCGCCGAACTCCTTCGCGTCGGTGTTCAGCACCACGTCGTAGGAACCTGTGGGTACGAGGAAGCCGTAGTCGGTGTACGAGCGCGTCGGCGAGAAGTTGAAGACAAAGACGAGGTCGCCGCGCATGAAGCAGAGCACCTGGTCGCCGTCGTCGTGCCATATCTCGGTGACGGGCGTGGCCTGGAAGTTCTTCTCGCTCTTGATAACCTCGAGCATCTTGCGGTCGAAATCGCCGAGCCAGTGGTAGCAGAGGTCGGGATTGTCGACGAGGTTCCACTGCCGGCGAGCATACTTGTACGACCAGCCGTTACCCTCACGCGGGAAGTCAATCCATTCGGGATGTCCGAACTCATTACCCATGAAGTTCAGGTAGCCGCCGTTGATGGCGCCAGCTGTCACCAGTCGGATCATCTTGTGGAGAGCTATGCCGCGCTGTGCCATATCGTTGACGTCCTTCTTGGCGAAGTGCCAGTACATATCGGCATCGATGAGTCGGAAGATGATGGTCTTGTCGCCCACCAATGCCTGGTCGTGGCTCTCGCAGTAGGAGATGGTTTTTTCATCCGGACGGCGGTTCTTGACCTCCCAGAAGATGGAGCATACGTTGATGTCCTCATCGCGTACCTCTTTAATAGTCTTGATCCAGTAGTCGGGGATGTTCATCGCCATACGGTAGTCGAAGCCGTAGCCGCCGTCCTCGAACTTGGCGGCCAGTCCGGGCATACCCGACACCTCTTCGGCAATGGTGATGGCGTTGGGGTTCACCTCGTGGATGAGCTTGTTGGCCAGCGTCAGGTAGCAGATGGCGTTGTCGTCCTCGTGACCGTTGAAGTAGTCGCCATAGCCGCCGAAGGCCTCACCCAGTCCGTGCGAGTAGTAGAGCATCGAGGTGACGCCGTCGAAGCGGAAGCCGTCGAAGTGGAACTCCTCGAGCCAGTACTTGCAGTTAGAGAGCAGGAAGTGCATCACCTCGTCCTTGCCGTAGTCGAAGCAGAGCGAGTCCCAAGCCGGATGCTCGTGACGGTCGCCGGCATAGAAGAACTGGTTGGGGTCGCCACAGAGGTTGCCGAGTCCCTCCACCTCGTTCTTCACGGCGTGGGAGTGTACGATGTCCATGATGACGGCGATGCCAAGCTTGTGGGCGGTGTCAATCATCTCCTTCAGGTCCTCGGGGGTGCCGAAACGGCTGGAGGGGGCAAAGAACGACGAGACGTGATAGCCGAAGGAGCCGTAGTAGGGATGCTCCTGGATGGCCATCACCTGAATGGCGTTGTAGCCGTCCTTTTTTACACGCGGCAGGACGTTCTCGGTGAACTCCTTGTATGAGCCGACCTTCTCGGCATCTTGTCCCATACCCACATGGCACTCATAGATGAGCAGCGGCGCGGTGTCGGGCTTGAACTTCTTTTTCTTCCAGACGTAGGGCGTTTCGGGGTTCCACACCTGTGCTGAGAAAATCTTCGTCTGGTCGTCCTGGACGACGCGACGGCACCAGGCGGGAATACGCTCACCCTCGCCGCCGTTCCACTTCACCTTCATCTTGTAGAGCTGGCCGTGCTTCAGAGCCTTCTCCGAGAGCTTGAGCTCCCAGTTGCCGGTACCCTCTATGCGCTTGCACTTATACTTGTCGGTCTCCTGCCAGTTGTTGAAGTCGCCGATGAGGTAGATTTCCGTAGCATTGGGAGCCCACTCGCGGAACACCCAGCCCTTCGCCAGTTTGTGCAGGCCGTAGTACAGGTGGCCGGTGGCAAAGTCGGAGAGCGTCCTCTTGCCATTCTGCGTCAGCTGGCCAATCTTCCACAGAGCGTGGTCGTGACGTCCGCGGATGGCACCTTCAAAAGGTTCCAGCCATGAGTCGTGCTGTACTAAACCGATATGTTGTGGAGCCTGTTCCACCACCTTCTTGGTTACTTTCTTCGTCGTAGTCTTCTTGACGGCAGTACTTTTCTTCGTTGTCGTGGTTTTCTTTGTCGTTGCCATAGTTGGTTATGCTTTTACTTTAAAAATAGCTTTCCTGATGTCTTTGTCGCCGATGCAGGGGGCGTGGCCGTCCTGGGGGAAGAAGATGGCCATCTGGCCCGGGCGGCAGGTGACGTAGGTCTGAGCCAGCGTCGTGCCGTATTTCGTAATGTCCTTCTCGGCATTGTACTCAAAGGCGGGCAGGTCCTGGAGCGGCGTGTAACCGTAGGTCTCATCGTTGTCGATGGGAATCTGGATGTCAATCATGTTGATGTGGGTCTCCAGCACGGCGGCTTCCTTCGTGCGACCCTTGGCTGTGGTGATGTTCACGAAGAGGTCACCACCCTTGATCGGGTGCTTGCCGTCCTCCAGCGTGCTGAGGTCATTCTCTTTCAGGAATGACACCACATCGGCAAACAGCGGGTTCAGTCCCACATACTTGCCTAAGTTGTCAAGTGTGTCAATAATCATATTCTGTTAGTTTTTAAGTTAAACATTGAGTTTCATTCTTATCGCTGACGGCGTCCGCGGATGTAAGTGCCTTCGGCGATGACGTTGCCGTTGCGGTCTTTCTCGACGAAGGGACCGTCGCGCAGATCGTCGACATACGTGCCCTCAAAGCGCTTGCCGTCCTTGTCTTCCTCAATGGCCTTGCCGTTGCGCTTGCCGTTGCGGAACGTGCCTTTGAACTTCATGCCGTCGGCAAAGCGGGCAATACCAGCGCCCTCTATCTTACCGTCCTTGAACTGTCCTTCGTAGACGTCGCCGTTGCGCATCGTCAGCTTGCCGCGTCCGTTGGGCTTGTCCAGCTTCCACTGGCCAACGTAAGTGTTTCCGTTCTTCCACACCAACGTGCCCGTGCCCGACTTGTCGCCCTGCAGGAACTGACCTGTGTACTTGTCGCCGTTGGCGTAGGTGATGATGCCCGTGCCGTTACGCTTGCCGTCGGCATAGTCGCCCTCGTAGACATCGCCATTCTGGAACCGGTAGATGCCCTTGCCGTGCTGCAGGTCGTTGCGCCACTGGCCCGTGTAGACGTCGCCGCCGGCATAGCGGTACGTGCCCTTGCCCTGACGCAGGTTGTTCACCCACTGGCCGTCGTACGTCGAGCCGTCGGCCCAGTCATAGAAGCCGTTACCATGCTTCATGTCGTCCTTCCAGTCACCGCTGTAATAGGCACCGCTGGCAAAGGTGTAGGTGCCCTTGCCCTCGCGCTTGTCGAGCTTCCACTCGCCGTCGTACTTGTCGCCGTTGTAGTAGTACATCACGCCGTGACCCTGCTGGTAGTCGCGGAACCACAGACCGTCGTAGCGGTTGTTATTGGCAAAGTAGTAGACGCCCTTGCCGTGCTGCTGGTCCTGGAACCACTGGCCTTCGTAGCGCTCACCGTCGAAGAACGTATAAGTGCCGTAACCCTGACGCTTACCTTTGTCGTACTCGCCTTCGTACGTGTTACCATTCTTATACGTGGCCTTACCCTTGCCGTGGGGTTTTCCGGCCAGCATTTCTCCCTGATAGTCACCACCGTCCTTGGTCGTTGTCGAGCCAAGGGTTATCTTCTGTGCGCTGATTGTCAGCGGCAGTCCCAGTATCAATAATGATAATATATAATGTCTCAAAACAATACTTTTTTTTAATAAATCGCACAAAGATAGCAATAAAAACGCAAACAGCAAAGAATGTGAACGTTTTTTAAGGATTTTTCCTCTGCTGCATCCATGTAATCGGTATTATTCTTATCCAGAAACAGGGACTATGAGTTTATTTGCGTATCGGTTTGATGGCAAAGACGAAGTCACGGTCGCCATATTTCAACTGGTACTCACCACGCGGCCAGGCTCCCCACGAGTTGACGCACCCCAGTCCGAACTGGCGCTGCTGGATGTGAACCTGCGTCAACGGACGCTCCACGAGGTCGCCGGAATGACGTCCCCACGACTTATCCTTGTGCATACCGTCGTCGAGGTCTTCCGTCAGGTAAGGCAACGCCGAGCACTCCATCGGGGCGTCGGAATAGAACTCCAGTCCCCTACCCTGCGCGTCGACGACGCGGAACCAGCGGACGTCAGTGTGGTTGCCCGACTCCTGCGGACGGATATAGGGGAAGTACTCATTCTTCACCTTATTATTATATAGGCCGATGAATTCCGATGAGTTGCGGTCGATGTAGTTCTCTGCAGGACCTCGGCCGTAGTATTCAACGGCATCGTACTGCTTGGGCATCTGCAGCTGTACGCCGTAGCGGAACATATTGCTGACCTTTGCCTCTTTGTCGGTGGAGAGCTGCTGACGGACGACGATCTGGCCGTCGGGCTGCAGCGTATAGGTCATCGTGAGCGTAGCCTTGACGTCGGGCATGTCAAACTTGGCAACAACCGAATTGTCGCCTACCTGACAGTCCTTGAGCCTCAGCTGCGGATTCTTCCAGACGGCGAAACGCTGCTGCAGACGGGCACCATAGTCGTTGTCGGTAGGAGCACGCCAGAACTCGGGCGTCACCGACTGACGATCCTTGAGCATCGGCTTGCCGTCGACGTCGATATAGTCAATCCAACCCCTCCACTTGCCAACGGTGAGCGTTGTACCGGCGGCTTCGAACTTCACGTAGCTCACCGTCTCTTCCTTCTGCACCTTTGCCTGAGTTGGCTCAATCTTCGGGAACTTGTAAGGCTGGATGACAAACTGCTGGCGGGCTAACACCTGTCCTTTGTCGATGAGGGGCTGAGCCTCGCGGCTGCGGAACTCGATGTTCAGCAGCACCTCGTCGTCGGGATGGTGCGACAGCACGTGGCCGAGCATCTCTTTCAGTTTCTCGTCGGTCAACAGTTTGCGCTCGTGGGGCTTAATGCCGTTGACGCTGATGGTGCCGCTATGCTTCTTCACCTGCCATACTAACTCCACATCGTCGAGCGTCTTGAAGAAGTTCTCGTTGTAGACCTCTAACTGGCCGTTCTTCAGGCCTTTGTCCGTCACCCAGATGTTCTGGTAGTAGTACTGCACCTCGTAGGCGTGCGGATTCAGTCGGCGGTCGGGGGCAATGATACCGTTGCAGTTGAAGTTGTAGTCAGAGGCCGGATAGCGTCCGTAGTCGCCGCCATAAGTAAAGATCTCCTTGCCCGTAACAGGACTCTTGTCGCGCATTCCTTGGTCGACGAAGTCCCAGATGTAGCCGCCCTGATACTTCGGGTATTTGCGCACCAGGTCCCAATACTCCTTGAAACCTCCCATCGAGTTGCCCATAGCGTGAGCATACTCACATTGGATAAGCGGTCGCGGATTGTCTTTCTTCGAATAGGCCTCACAACCTTCGTAGCCGTAGTACATCGGACAGAAGATGTCGGTCTTGCCCCAGTCGCCAGCCTGCTCGTACTGCACGGGACGCGTCTTGTCGTAGTCCTTAATCCACGCATAGCATTTCTCGAAGTTGGGGCCGTAGCCGGCTTCGTTGCCTAACGACCAGACGATGATCGAGGGGTGATTCTTGAACGACTTCACGTTGGCCTCGTTACGCTCAAAGTGCATCTTCTCGAAGTCTGCGCGCTTGGCCAGCGTACCCTCGCCGTAGCCCATTCCGTGACTCTCCAGATTGGCTTCGGCCGTCACGTAGAGACCGTACTCGTCGCAAAGGTCATACCAGCGGGGATCGTCGGGATAGTGACAGGTGCGCACAGCGTTGATATTCAGCTGCTTCATAATCTTGATGTCCTGAATCATACGCTCCACAGAGACAATATAACCGCCGTCGGGGTCTAACTCGTGACGGTCGGCACCTTTTATCAATATGGCCTGACCATTCACCAACAGCTGGCCGTCCTTAATCTCAATGTGGCGGAAGCCCACACGCAGCGGCACGACCTCAAGCACCTTGTCGCCCTGTTTTACCGACACCAAGACGGTATAGAGCTGAGGTGTCTCAGCCGTCCAAGGCTTCACGTCATTCAGATAAATCTCGTGGTTCAAAGCAAATTCATCGCTAACGGTTCCGTCAGGGAAGATAAACCTCACAGCCACCTTGGCGTTACCCGTCGTCTTGGCATCGACCTTCAACAACGCCCGCTTGGAATCTACCAACCAGTCTTGCGTGATGGTCAAGTCTTCGATATGAGCCTTCGGACGGGCATACAGATACACCTCACGGGCAATACCCGTAAAGCGCCAGAAGTCCTGGTCTTCCAAATAGGAACCGTCGCACCAGCGCATCACCTGCATGGCGATAAGGTTCTTACCCTTCTTCAAGTACTTCGTGATGTTGAACTCGGCAGCCACTTTCGAGTCCTCCGAGTAGCCCACATACTTGCCGTTGACCCACACCGCAAGGTTGCTGGTGGCCGAGCCTACGTGGAAGTACACCTCCTGTCCGTTCCAGTTTGCGGGAAGCTCGAACGAACGGCGGTAAGAGCCTGTGTAGTTGTTAGTTTCACCAATGAACGGGGGATTACTCTTAAACGTCGTTCCCCACGCATAACCCACATTTTTGTAAATCTTGTCGCCGTAGCCCTCAATCTCGAAAAGTCCGGGCACGGGAAAGTCCACCCACTTGGAATCGTCGAACTTCACGGCGAAGAAGTCCTTCGGCGCCAGCTGGTGGTCCTTCACAAAGTTGAACTTCCACTTACCCTCCATCGACAGGTATCGACCAGACTTGGTCTTGTCGTTCGCCTGAGCCTTGTCGGCATCTTCAAAAGCGAAGAAGGCGGCACGGCGCGCCTCGCGGCTTTGTTGGTTCACTTGTGGATTTCTCCACACGGGTTCGTTAGCGGCCATCACTATGGTTGTAGCCACCGATGATAATAAAAGCAAGAACAGTTTCTTCATAAGTGTTCATTTCCTATTAAAACAATTAATTGGTGCAAAGATACAAATATTTTTCGGAAACGTTCGCATATTCGGGATTTATTTCGTAATTTTGCACCGTGAAACGTTTGAAGTTAGTATTACGTACTATTTATATATTCACTTTTTGCGTCATACTCCAGTTGCCGGCAAAGGCCCAGAAGTATGATTCAGTGGCGTATATGGACAGCGTTGAATTCTCGCTGCTCACCTGCTCTCCTCACGAGGAGGTGTATAGTCTTTACGGACATACTGCCCTGCGATACCAGGACTTTCATCAAGGCAAAGAGGCTGACTTGGTATTCAATTGGGGAGTGTTCAATTTCAATGCACCTCATTTCGTTGCACGTTTTGTCTTCGGACTGACAGACTATGAGCTGGAGATTGCACCATTCTCACTCTTTTGCAAATACTATCAGCGCTGGGGGAGCTCCGTCACTGAGCAGGTACTGAATCTGACGGCAGAGGAAAAGCGGGCCCTCAACCTGGCTTTGGAAGAGAACTACCAGCCAGAAAACCGCATCTATCGTTACAACTACTTCTACGACAACTGTTCGACGCGTCCGCGCGACATGATAGAGAGATGTGTTGTCGGCAAGGTGGTGTATGAGAATCGCAACGATTACAAACCGAGTTTCCGTGAGATGATTCACGAGAAGACGCGACATCATGATTGGGCAACGTTCGGCAATGACTTGCTCCTGGGACTAAAAGCTGATTTCAAGACTACACGCGAAGAACAGGAATTCCTGCCAGACAACCTGCTCTACGACTTTGATCATGCTATGATTCATAGTTCTAATGGCGATTATCGCCCGTTGGTCAAGGAACGGCGTATGCCCGTCCAGCCCGGTGTTCAGAGAATCGCCCCCGATTTCTTCTGCTCACCGACGGAGTGCTTCATATTCCTACTGATTGTATCATTACTGATTGCAGCAATAGAACTGAAACGACATAAGACATTTCCTATATGGGATGTCCTGTGGATGTTGTGCTTGGGATTAACCGGATGTGTACTTTTTGTAATGATTTTCTCACAGCATCCTACGACGTCGCTGAACCTCCAATTACTGTTATTAAATCCTGTCCACCTGTTTTTTATTCCCGCCATTCTGCGACATCGCACGAAGAAATACAAGTGGCTATTGCTGACAATGGTCTGTCTGTATCTTCTGGGAGGACTCATACAGCATTATGCTGAAGGCTGGTTGATTCTGGCATTATGTTTGCTAATAAGAATTGGGATACACATAAAAGATGAGAAATAAATATATCTACATTACCCTGTTGGCAATACTCGGATTTACACCCGAGATGCTGGCGCAGAGCAAAATACAATATGCTCCGCGCTTAGTGGTAAGTATAACCATTGACCAACTTCGTACTGATTATCTCGAAGCTTTCTCACCGCTATATTCCGACGAAGGATTCAAGCGGCTACTCAATCAAGGACTGGTTTTCAGCAACGCAAGCTATCCATTCAGTCCTATTGACCGGGCTTCAGCAATAGCGACGGTGGTAACAGGCGTCACGCCCTCATACCACAGTATTGTCAGCGGACAATGGCTTGATCGTGAGTCATTACGCCCCGTAGTTTGCACAGGGGACAAACAAACGCCAGACTTGCTGCTGGCATCAACCATCACAGACGAACTGAAGGTTGCCACAGAGGGTAATGCCAAAATCTACAGCGTAGCTCCTTATATTGATGCAGCAATCTTGTCTGCTGGGCATGCCGCTGATGGTGTTTTCTGGATTGACGAGCAAAGTGGCCGTTGGACTGTTTCCGACTACTATAATGCCCAAAAGCCTCAATGGCTGTCCGTCTTCAATGTTACCAACTCACCTGCTAAAGAAGGTGGTACTGATAGTTGGGAGCCAATGATTGAGTTGTCGGGTACATTCAATTATTTCCAGCATACCGCCAACACACAGAAACCGTTTAAGCACAAGTTCTCTGGCCATAACAAGTATGCGCAGCTCAAGACCAGCGGTATCATCAATGCCTTTGTCACGAATATGGCCCTGCAATGCATCACGCAGGAGATGCTTGGAAGCGACCGTATCACCGATTATCTGAATGTCGGCTATTATGCTGGCACATTCAATCACGCGGCCATGTCGGAGTGCCAGTATGAGTTACAAGACACATACCTACGATTAGACCGTGAACTGGCTACGCTCATCAGTAGCATCGAGCGCAAGATTGGCGCTGAGCACGTGCTTTTCGTCATTACGTCCACCGGATATAGCGATGTTGAGAGTGCTGACTACGAGAAATACCGCATACCAACAGGTACGTTCTACGTCAACCGCACGTCCAACCTGCTAAATATGTACTTCGGTGCACTATGGGGACAAGGGCGCTATATCGAGACTTGCTTCCGCAATCAATTGTTCCTGAATCATAAACTGCTGGAATCAAAACGCATTTCGCTGACCGATGCCAGCCAGCGTGCCCAGGAGTTCCTATCGCAGATTTCTGGTGTACGCAATGTATATAGCGGCCTTCAACTGCTGGTAAGCAATAACGAGCAGACCCAAAAGATACGCAACGGCTACAATCCTACCCGTTGTGGTGATATTATTATAGAAGTATCTTCTGGTTGGAACATACTGAATGAAAGTACGAAAGACACGCAGTTGTCGCGTGCATCATTCATCCAGTTCCCTATCATTTTCTACGGAGCTGGTACGAAAGCCGAGATAATTAACGATCGGGTTACTGTTGACAGAATAGCGCCATCAATAGCCAAGAATATCCGTATCAGGGCGCCCAACGCCTGCTCGGCGGAACCGCTGTATTGAGGAGAATTGACAATTGATAATTGATAATTGAAAATTGAAAATTGAAATAAAAAAAATATGAATTTTACAAAATTATTAAAGTCTTTATTCGGCGACAAGTCATCACGCGACATGAAACTGATTCAGCCGCTCGTTGAAAAGGCGAAGTCGTTCACGCCTCAGGTCGAGGCCATGAGCAACGACGAGCTACGCGCCCGCACAAAGGCTATTCAGCAGCAGGTTCAGTCGGCTGCTAAGGAACAGAAAGAGAAGATTGAACAGTTGAAGTCAACCATCGAAGATACGCCCATCGACGAGCGCGAAGCTATCTTCAACCAGATTGACAAGTTAGAAAAAGAAGCCCTCGACGTCTACGAGAAGGCCCTCGACGAAGTGATGTTCGAGGTGTTTGCCATCGTTAAGGAGACAGCACGCCGCTTTGCCGAGAACGAAGAGACAGTAGTAACGGCTACAGACTTCGACCGCGAACTAGCTGGTGACCCTCGCAAGGACTTTATCACCATCGACGGCGACAAGGCCATCTACCACAACCACTGGACGGCAGGCGGCAACGACCTGAAGTGGGAGATGATTCACTACGACGTGCAGCTCTTCGGCGGTACGGTACTCCATCAGGGTAAGATTGCCGAGATGGCTACGGGTGAAGGTAAGACGCTCGTCGCCACCCTACCCGTCTTCCTGAACGCCCTGACGGGCAATGGCGTACACGTGGTGACGGTGAACGACTACCTGTCGAAACGTGACTCCGAATGGATGGGACCGCTCTATATGTTCCACGGTCTGTCGGTCGACTGTATCGACAAGCACCAGCCTAACTCCGAGGCTCGCCGCCGTGCCTATCAAGCCGACATCACCTTCGGTACGAACAACGAGTTCGGCTTCGACTACCTGCGCGACAACATGGCCACGTCGCCTGCCGACCTGGTACAGCGTTCGCATAACTACGCTATCGTCGACGAGGTCGACTCCGTGCTGATTGACGATGCCCGTACACCTCTTATTATTAGTGGTCCCGTGCCCAAGGGCGACGACCAGATGTTTGAGGAGTATCAGCCGCTGGTCGAGAAGCTCGTGGGTGTACAGCGTCAGTTGGCTACCCAGTTCCTGGCTGAGGCAAAGCAGAAGATTGGCGAGGGTCAGCGTCTGGCTGAGGAAGGCAACAAGAAAGAGTCTGAGAAGCTGTTGGAAGAAGGTTTCCTGTCGCTCTACCGTTCGCACAAGGCGCTGCCTAAGAACAAGCCGCTCATCAAATACCTCTCTGAGGAAGGCATCAAGGCCGGTATGCTCAAGACGGAGGAAACCTATATGGAGAACAACAACCGCCGTATGCCGGAGTGCGTCGAGCCGCTCTATTTCGTGGTCGACGAGAAGCTGAACTCCTGCGACCTCACCGACAAGGGTACTGCCTGGCTCGCCAAGCAGGTGAACGATTCTGAACTCTTCGTGCTGCCCGACATCACGGGACAGCTGTCGGCTTTGGAGGTGGAACCTGGGCTCAGCGACCAGGAGCGTGTCGACAAGAAAGACGAGCTGATGGCTCACTACGCCGTACAGTCGGAGCGTGTCCACACCTTGCAGCAGTTGCTCAAGGCTTACTGTATGTTCAACAAGGACGATGAGTACGTGGTCATCGACGGCGAGGTGAAAATCGTCGACGAGCAGACGGGACGTATCATGGAAGGTCGTCGCTGGAGCGACGGTCTGCACCAGGCTGTCGAGGCTAAGGAGCACGTCAAGGTGGAGGCTGCCACGCAGACCTTTGCCACCATCACCCTGCAGAACTACTTCCGTATGTATCACAAGTTGGCTGGTATGACGGGTACCGCTTCGACGGAGGCTGGTGAGTTCTGGGACATCTACAAGCTCGACGTGGTGGAGATTCCAACCAACCGCCCCGTTATCCGTAACGACCAGGACGACCGCGTCTACAAGACCGCCCGCGAGAAGTACAAGGCTGTCATCGAAGAGATTGTGGCTATGCGTAATGCCGGACGTCCGACGCTGATTGGTACGACCTCGGTCGAAATCTCCGAATTGCTCAGCCGTATGCTCGATATGTACGTCAATCCCGAGACTGGCCGTCGCGAGGGTATTCCTCATCAGGTGCTGAACGCCAAGCTCCACCAGAAGGAGGCCGATATCGTGGCACTCGCTGGTCAGCAGGACTCACAGGGCCGTGGTGCCGTCACTATCGCCACCAACATGGCCGGTCGTGGTACCGATATCAAGCTGTCGCCGGAAGTGAAAGCAGCAGGTGGTCTGGCAATCATCGGTACGGAGCGTCACGAGAGCCGTCGCGTAGACCGCCAGCTGCGTGGTCGTGCAGGTCGTCAGGGTGACCCGGGTTCATCCGTGTTCTACGTCTCGCTCGAAGACAAGCTCATGCGTCTGTTCGCCTCAGAGCGTATCGCCTCTGTCATGGACCGCTTAGGCTTCAAGGAAGGCGAGATGATTGAGAGTCCGATGATCTCGAAGAGCATCGAGCGCGCTCAGAAGAAGGTCGAGGAGAACAACTTCGGTATCCGTAAGCGCTTGATTGAGTACGACGACGTGATGAACAAGCAGCGTACTGTCATCTACGAGAAGCGCCGTCACGCCCTGATGGGTGAGCGTATCGGTATGGATATCTCGAACATCATCTGGGACCGCGTGGTCAACATCATCGAGAACAACGACTATGCCGGTTGCAAGGAAGAGTTCCTGCACATCCTGGCTATGGAGGTTCCCTTCACCGAAGAGGAGCACATCAACAAGAACCGCGAGCAGTTGGAGGAAGAGGCCTTCCAGGCCGCCATCGGCAACTTCGAGCGCAAGACGGAGCACATCCGCGAGGTGGCACAGCCCATCATCAAGCAGGTGTTCGAGAATCAGGGTGCGATGTACGAGCGTATCATGGTGCCCCTGACCGACGGTCGCCGTATGTACAACATTCCCTGCAACCTCCGTGAGGCTTACGAGACGGAGTCGAAGTCGGTGGTCAAGGAGTTCGAGAAGGCCATCCTGCTGCACATCATCGACGACTCGTGGAAGGAGAACCTGCGCCAGCTCGACGAACTGAAGCACTCCGTGCAGAACGCCTCGTACGAGCAGAAAGACCCGCTGCTCATCTTCAAGTTGGAGAGTGCCAAGGTTTGGGACTCGATGATCAACGAGATGTACAACCGCATCACCTCCATCCTCACGCGTGCACAGATTCCTGTCGTCGAACAGGTGCAGGAGGCCGCTCCCGAGGTGCCCACGCAGCGTCAGCAGTACACGGAGTCGAAGCAGAACCTTGACGAAGAGCGTCTGGTAGACCGCAACCAGCAAGCCGCTGCCCAGCAAGACACCCGTGCCCAGCAGCCCCGCAATCCGGTCATCAAGGACAAGCTGCCCGGTCGTAACGATCCCTGTCCTTGCGGCTCAGGCAAGAAGTTCAAGCAATGTCACGGTCGAGGCATCGTATAATCAACAAGAAAAGAGGGTGCTCTACTTCGTTGGAGTAACCCCTTTTTTTATATATGTGTTATGAGAAAAATTGCAATGGTTCTATTGGGGGCTGCATCGGCAATAATTGTAAATGCACAGACATTTACAATTGATACCATCAGCGACGCCGTGTTCCAGCGGATGGAGGGGAAGTCGTTCAAACGCGACTGTACCGTCAAGCGTTCGGAGTTACGCTACCTGAGACTGTCGCACTACGACACCGAAGGCAAGGAACACATCGGCGAGCTTGTTTGTAATAAAATGATTGCCAGCGACTTGAAAGAAATTTTTCAAGAACTTTACAAGCGCCACTACCCTATTCAGCGGATGCAGTTAGTTGACGACTACGACGCTGACGACGAACAGTCGATGAGGGCCAACAATACCAGCTGCTTCAACTTCCGACGGATTGCCGGTTCGACGAAGCTGTCGAAACACTCACAGGGTCTGGCCATCGACATCAACCCGCTCTACAATCCCTACGTGAAGCGACAGGCGAACGGCACGCTGATAGTTCAGCCCGCCAACGCAACCTGCTATGCCGACCGCAGGAAGGCCATACCCTACAAGATTGAGCGCGATGATCTCTGCTATCGGCTGTTCATCAAGCACGGCTTCAAATGGGGCGGCGCGTGGACCAAACAGCAGGATTATCAGCACTTCGAACGTTAAAGAAGTTAAAACACGGAAAAAACTTGCACAATCATATTCGTTTTGCGCACTTTTCTTAGTATCTTTGCGCCAAATTTGAGATAATAGTACAATATGGAATCATTTCATTGGTTGAGAGATTTGTTCACGACGACAGACTCCGTCGCCCATATAGCCCTGCTCTATGCTATCGTCATTGCCGTGGGCGTCTATTTGGGTAAAATCAAGATCGGAGGCGTCTCGTTAGGTGTCACCTTCGTCTTGTTTGCAGGTATCATGGCCGGACATATCGGCTTCACAGCCCCTACCCCCATACTGACTTTCGTACAAGACTTCGGACTGATTCTCTTTGTCTTCATGATTGGTCTGCAGGTAGGCCCGGGCTTCTTTGAGAGTTTCGGGACACAGGGCATCAAGCTCAACGGACTGGCTGCAGTAGCCATCCTGCTGAACATTGTCGTGATGTTCGTCTGCTACTACATCTTCTTCGACACAAGTGACAAGATGAACTTGCCCATGATGGTTGGCACGCTCTATGGCGCCGTGACGAACACCCCCGGACTTGGTGCTGCCAACGAGGCTCTGTCGACAGTATTCGGCAGCAATGCGCCCCAGATAGCCTCAGCCTACGCCTGTGCCTACCCGCTCGGCGTCGTCGGCATTATCCTTGCTATTATTATAATAAGGTACGTGTGCCGTATCAAGCTTGAGAAAGAAGAAGAACAGCTGATGGAACTGGAGGGAAACAACGCCAACAAGAAGCCCTACAAGATGCATCTTGAGGTGACGAACAAGTACTTGGAGGGCAAGACCCTGTTACAGGTACACGACTTCCTGAACCGCGACTTCGTCGTTTCAAGACTAGTTCATCAGGGCGAGCTGTGCATTCCCAACCGCGACACCATCTTCCACCTCGGCGACCAGATGCTCATCGTCTGTGCAGAGGCCGACCAGGAGGCCATCATGGCCTTTATCGGTCCTAAGCTCGACATCGACTTCGAGCAGCAAGACCAGCCGTTGGTGTCGAAGCGCATCCTGATAACCAACCCGAAGATCAACGGCAAGTCGCTGGGGTCGCTCCATTTCTCAAGCGTTCACGGTGTGAACGTTACCCGCATCACCCGTCACGGCATGGACCTCTTCGCATCACCCTCCCTGCCCCTGCAGGTGGGCGACCGCATCATGGCCGTAGGCCCCGAAGACGCCGTAGACCGTGTTGCCAACGAAATGGGTAACTCCCTACGCCGTCTGAACGCCCCGAATATCGCCACCATCTTCGTGGGCATATTCATAGGCCTCATCTTCGGTTCGTTCCCGTTGGCCATCCCCGGTATGCCCGTCCCCGTGAAGCTCGGTCTAGCAGGCGGTCCGCTGATTATTGCTATTCTGATTGGCCGCTACGGCTACAAGATACATTTAGTGACGTACACCACAACATCGGCCAACATGATGTTGCGCGAGATAGGACTGGTGCTCTTCTTGGCGTCGGTAGGCATCAAGGCCGGAGCAGGGTTCTTGAGTACGGTGGTAGAAGGCGACGGCATGCTCTACGTGCTGACGGGCTTCCTCATCACCATCATCCCCATCCTAATCGTAGGCCCGATTGCCCGTCTGAAGTTCAAGTTCAACTACTTCACGCTTGCAGGCATGATTGCTGGCACCTATACCGACCCACCCGCACTGGCTTACTCGAACAGCATCTGTTCTAAAGAAGCGCCAGCCGTAGGCTACTCAACGGTCTACCCGCTCTCAATGTTCTTGCGCATCTTCACAGCACAAATCATCGTGCTCTTCTTCTGCGGTTAAACTAATAAGACCTATAAGACCCATAAAATAAAAAATTACAATGAATAAATTCGGACTACTTTGCGGCGCATTGCTGCTGTCAGGAGCCTCGTCGATGTTCGGCCAAGGAGCCAAGAACATCGTTATCAACGAGGTGATGACCAACAACACCGCCAGCATACAAGACGAATTTGGCAAGCACGAGGCCTGGATAGAACTGGAGAACACATCGTTCACCACCTACAACATCCGAGGTATGTATCTGACGACAGACCGCAGCGTGCTTGACCAAAACATGAGTGTGCCAGAACGTATCAAGCGAATGAGCATCATCCCCAGTGGCGACGCACGTACAAGCCTGGGGGGACGTCAGCACATCGTATTCTTCGGCAATTCCAACCCCGCACAGGGGAAACTGCATCTGACAGTCAGACTTCCGATGTCGGAGCCGGTATGGATTGCACTCTACAACGGAAATGCCGTTGAGCTCATCGACTCCGTGACCATACCGCCATTGGCAGCCGACCAATCGTTTGCACGACAGAATGGCAAATGGACGGTGAAGGCTCCGCAGAACGTAACGCCAGGCACAGAGAACTTCATCAAGACCGACGAGACGAAAGACGCCAAGCTGAAGCGCGAAGACCCCCACGGGTTCGGTATCACGCTGCTGGCTATGGGTATCGTGTTCACCTGTTTGGCCGTGCTGTTCCTGTTCTTCACGCTCTTCGGTATGGTGATGCGCCACATGGAGACAGCCAAGAAGATGGCGAACGCACAGCCCATCAAGCCCATCACGAAGACGGTGGAGAAAACGGCAGAGATTGGCCATAAGACGGGCATCATCCTGCAGGAGGGTCTCAAGACCAAGGGTATCGACAAAGAGGTCTACATGGCCGTCATTGGCATGGCCCTCAAGCAGTACGAGGACGACGTCCACGACGTTGAGTCGGGCGTCATCACCATCAAGCAGAAGTCGAGCAGCTGGAATGACGAATTCCTGCAAATGACACAATTCCACCAGTAAATCGATAATCAGTAAATTGAAAATAACAAAGATGAATAAGTATCAGTATAAAGTACAGGGTGTCGACTACGAAGTAGAGATTGAAGAAGTAGAAGGCAACATCGCGAAAGTAAATGTCAACGGCATTCCGTTCGAAGTAGAACTGCAGAAGCCCATCAACGCAGCCAAACATCCGACGATGACCCGTCCGAAGGTAGAGGCTCCTAAGGCAGCTGCCCCCACCCCACGCCCGGCAGCTCCCGCCGCCGCTCCGGCACAGCCCGCAGCCCCTGTTGGTGCCGGCGCCCCGCTGAAGGCTCCGCTGCCCGGCACCATCACCGATGTGAAAGTACAGGTTGGCCAGCAAGTCAACGTCGGCGACGTTGTGCTCATCCTCGAAGCCATGAAGATGCAGAACAATATCGAGGCCGAATATGCCGGCACCGTCACGTCGGTGACCGTCAAGCCTGGCGATACTGTTATGGAAGGTGCCGTATTGCTCACCATCGGATAATGCACAATTCACAATGCACAATTCACAATTATGGATTTAGGACAGTTTATCATACAGAACTTCAATGAGTTCCTGACCTACACGGCATTTGCCAATGCTACTGTGGGCAACCTCATTATGATTGCGGTCGGCGCCTTCTTCATCTGGCTTGCCATCAAGAAGGACTTCGAACCGCTGCTGCTTGTCCCCATCGGACTGGGCATCATCCTCGGCAACATCCCCTTCCGTGCAGACGCCGGACTGGAGATAGGACTCTATGAGGACAACTCCGTGCTGAACATCTTCTACCAAGGTGTGCGACAAGGCTGGTATCCGCCGCTCATCTTCCTCGGTATCGGTGCTATGACAGACTTTACGGCTCTGTTGGCCAATCCGAAGCTGATGCTCATCGGTGCTGCTGCACAGTTCGGCATCTTCGGAGCCTATATGGTGGCTCTGGCTTTAGGCTTCGAGCCCTCGCAGGCCGCAGGTATCGCCATTATCGGTGGTGCCGACGGACCGACGGCCATCTTCCTCAGCAGTAAGCTCGCCCCGAACCTCATGGGTGCCATCGCCGTCTGTGCTTACTCCTATATGGCTCTCGTACCGCTAATCCAGCCGCCATTGATGCGCCTGCTGACCACCCAGAAGGAGCGCACCATCAAGATGAAGCCTGCCCGCAACGTGTCGCAGACGGAGCGCATACTCTTCCCCATCATCGGACTGCTGCTGACAACGTTCATCGTGCCCTCGGGTCTGCCCCTGCTCGGCATGTTGTTCTTCGGCAACCTGCTGAAGGAGAGTGGCAAGACCACCCGACTGGCCAAGACCGCCGGCGCCGCCCTGAACGATATTGTCGTCATGCTGCTCGGACTGACCGTAGGCTGTTCTACACAGGCCTCAGAGTTCCTGACCATGAACACTGTGTTCATCTTCATCATCGGAGCCTTCGCCTTTGCCATTGCTACGGCTTCAGGCGTCTGCTTCGTCAAGGTCATGAACCTATTCCTGCCGAAAGACAAGAAGCTGAATCCGCTGATCGGTAATGCCGGCGTGAGTGCCGTTCCTATGGCTGCCCGCATCTCAAACAACCTCGGTCTGGAATACGATCGCCACAACTTCCTGCTCATGCACGCTATGGGTCCGAATGTGGCTGGCGTCATCGGATCAGCCGTCGCTGCAGGTGCTCTTCTTGGATTCCTTTCATAATTTAAAACTATAAAGCATATGAAGTTGACATTGTCCAACGACATCGAGCAAATACCACAGCTCAGCGAATTCATAGAGAATATCTGTGAAAAGTTCTGCTTAGACATGGATACAACCATGAGTCTGAACTTAGCTTTGGAGGAGGCGGTGGTCAACGTCATGAGCTACGCCTATCCTGAAGGGACGACAGGATATGTTACCATAGAAGTTGTCAAAGGCCCTCAGTATCTGGACTTCATCATCAGCGACAGCGGCAAACCTTTCAACCCGACAACCAAGGATGATCCTGACACAAATCTTTCATTAGAAGAAAGACCAATCGGCGGCTTGGGTATCCATATTATCCGCCAAATCATGGACATCGTACACTATGAGAGAAAAGCCAACCATAATATTCTTACATTGAGAAAAAACATTCATTAACTAATATACATTTATTATGAACATTAACATTGAACAACTCGACGGCGGCTACGTTGCTTTCTTCGACGGACGCCTTGACACCCCCTCAGCCATCAAGGCTCAACAAGACATGGTACCTCTGATGGAGAATGCAGATAAGAAGATTACGCTCGACTGCACCAAACTGGAGTACATCAGTAGTTCGGGACTTCGTCTATTTCTCGCCCTGCGCAAAGAGACGGCAGCAAAAGGAGGTAAAGTGGCTATTCGGAATATTAATGCCGAAATCAGGAAAGTCTTTATGATGACCGGTTTCTTCAACCTATGGTGCCTTAGCTCAGTTGGTAGAGCATCGGACTGAAAATCCGTGTGTCCCCGGTTCGATTCCTGGAGGTACCACTCCTCCTTTCATTGGTTCCCGCGTAAGACTTCGGTCCCAAGCGGGAATTTCTTTTTATCCCTTCTTTTCTTTTTTTCTGTTAAAAAATCGCCACTTCTTGTCGTTTTTTTAATTTTTATGCTTAACTTTGTACCATAAATTGCCATAATAGGCAATTTTCGCCAGAGCGACTAAGAACAAAATAAATATATAAATGCATTTCAAATGGAATTACGAACCACCAACATCCGAAAGAGCTGCAGCAGCTAAAGAACTGGCAGAGAAGATAGGCATGAGCCCTATCTTAGCCGACTTGCTTATACAGCGCGGCATCAAGACGGAATCGGCGGCCAAACGTTTCTTCCGCCCAATGCTCAATGAACTCATCGATCCTTTCCTGATGAACGATATGGATGTAGCGGTCGACAGGTTGAATGATGCTATGGGACGCAAGGAGCGTATCATGGTGTATGGTGATTATGATGTCGACGGATGTACGGCGGTAGCCCTGGTGTACAAGTTCCTACAGCAGTTCTATTCCAACATCGAATATTATATCCCCGACCGTTACGACGAGGGATACGGTATCAGCAAGAAAGGATTGGACTATGCTGCGGAACAAGGTGTTAAACTAATTATCGTTCTCGATTGCGGCATTAAGGCCATCGACGAGATAACCTATGCCCAGCAACTGGGTATAGATTTCATTATCTGCGATCACCATGTCCCCGACGAGGAACTTCCTCCTGCTGTGGCCATCCTCAACCCCAAACGCGAGGATTCTACCTACCCCTTCAAGCATCTTTGCGGTTGTGGTGTGGGCTTTAAGTTTATGCAGGCTTTTGCCAAAAACAACGGTATTCCCTTCTCGCGTCTCATTCCCCTACTCGACTTCTGCGCCGTTTCAATTGCCGCAGACATCGTTTCGATGACGGGCGAGAACCGCATACTTGCCTTCCACGGCTTAAAGCAGCTGAACCAGAATCCATCGGTAGGCATCAAGGCCATCATTGAAATCTGCGGACTCACAGGACGTGAGTTAACCATGAGCGACATCGTCTTCAAAATAGGGCCACGCATCAATGCCTCAGGACGTATGCAGAGTGGTATCGAAGCTGTTGACCTGCTGGTTGAGAAAGACTTCAATCGTGCTCTGGCCATGGCTACTCACATCAACGAGTATAATGAACAGCGCAAGGACGTCGACAAACAGATGACCGAAGAGGCCAACCAGATTATTGAAAAGTTGGAAAGCCAGAAGCACCACAATAGTATCGTCCTCTACGACGAGAACTGGAAGAAGGGTGTTGTCGGCATTGTGGCCTCACGCATGACGGAACTATATTTCCGTCCCACCGTTGTACTGACCCGTAGTGGCGACTTAGCTACGGGATCTGCCCGTTCTGTTGCCGGTTACGACATCTACGACGCCGTCAAATCATGTCGCGACATTCTTGAGAATTTTGGTGGGCATACCTATGCCGTAGGTTTATCCCTAAAGATAGAAAACATCCCTGAGTTCCGTCGCCGCTTCCAGCAGTACGTCAACGAGCATATTCTACCAGAGCAGACAGAAGCAACACTCGACATTGAAGAGGAAATCGACTTCAAGGACATTAATAAGAAACTGCATAACGATCTGAAGAAGTTTGCACCTCACGGTCCCGATAATCCCAAGCCGCTCTTCTGTACGCGCAACGTTTATGACTACGGCACCAGCAAGGTCGTCGGCCGTCAGCAGGAGCACATCAAACTCGAATTGGTTGATTCGAAGTCATCGAACGTCATGAACGGCATTGCCTTCGGTCAGAGTCAAGCAGCTCGCTACATCAAGTCGAAACGCTCGTTCGACATCGTCTACACCATCGAGGAGAATATTTATAAGCGTAGTGAAGTCCAGTTGCAGATAGAAGACATCAAACCGTCGGAGGAATAAAATGAGCAATGAGAAATTAGAAATGAGAAATGAAAATGAAGGAATGGAAAATGAACAATCAGGCATTTCTCACTTCTCATTTCTCATTTCTCATTTATTAAAGAAGTACTGGGGCTATGATGATTTCCGTGGTGTACAGCATGACATCATTGAAAGCATCGGTGCCGGTCACGACACCTTGGGTCTGATGCCCACGGGTGGGGGTAAGAGTATCACTTTCCAAGTACCCGCTTTGGCAATGGAGGGCGTGTGTATTGTCATCACGCCACTCATCGCTCTTATGAAGGATCAGGTACACAACCTGCGCCGTCATGGCATCCGCGCCGCAGCTATCTATAGCGGTATGGAGCACAACCAAATCCTCACGACTCTCGACAATGCCGTTTTTGGTGCTGTCAAATTGCTCTACGTCTCGCCTGAGCGTCTATCGTCTGATATTTTCCGTACCAAGCTACGCCATATGAACGTCAGCTTCATCACCGTCGACGAGGCTCATTGCATCTCGCAATGGGGCTACGACTTCCGCCCTTCCTATCTTCATATAGCCGATATACGCCATGACCTGCCAGGCGTACCCGTCCTGGCATTGACAGCCACCGCTACACCCGCTGTGGTCGACGACATCCAGCAGCGTCTCGAATTCTCCGAGAAACGCGTCTTCCGCATGTCGTTCGAGCGCTCCAACTTGGCATACGTTGTCCGACAGGCAGCCGACAAGTGCGACGAACTCATACATATCCTGAACAACATCAAGGGAAGTGCCATCGTCTATGTGCGCAGCCGCCGCCGCACCAAGGAAATAGCCGACCTGCTAACCCAAAGCGACATCAGCGCCACGTACTACCATGCAGGACTCGACAGCGCCGAGAAAGACAGCCGCCAACAAGCCTGGCAGCATGCCAAGACGCGCGTGATTGTGGCAACCAACGCATTCGGTATGGGTATCGACAAACCTGATGTACGCAGCGTCATCCACATCGACTGCCCTGATTCCATCGAAGCCTATTTCCAGGAAGCTGGACGAGCCGGACGCGACGGTCAGAAAGCTTATGCAGTTCTGCTCTATAACGATAACGACAAACGTAAACTCCTGAAACGAATCGCCGACACTTTTCCTGAGAAAGACTACATACGCAGCGTCTACGACCACCTGTCATATTATTATCAAGTGGCAACTGGCGACGGCTACAATGTCACTTTCGAATTCAGCATCGACGATTTCTGCCATAAGTTCCACCATTTCCCCGTTCAGGTACACTCTGCTCTGAAGATTCTCAGTCGCGCCGGCTATATCGACTACATCGAGGAACAAGAGGCTCAGGCGCGTGTCCATTTCATGCTCTCACGTGACCAGCTCTATCGACTCGACCACCTGGAGCCAGATGAAGAGCTGATTATTACCACCTTGCTACGCAACTACGGCGGACTCTTTACTGACTATTGCTACATCGACGAAGCCTTCGTCGCCAAGGAATGTGCCCTTACCAAACAACAGGTCTACCAGACGCTGAAGCATCTGGCAGCCATACGAATCATACAGTTCATTCCACAAAAACAGATACCGCACGTCCGTTATATGCAACGCCGCGAAGATTCTGAGCACCTGATGTTCCCCGCCGCCGTTTACGATGATCTGCGCTATCGCTATAGCGAGCGCATTCACGCTATAATATCATATGTTGAGACAGCCGACCAATGTCGTAGTCGCCAGCTTCTGAGATACTTCGGCGAGACCGATTCCCACGACTGCGGCCAATGCGACGTCTGTCTCAGCGACAGTAAAACGTTAACCGGCGATGATGCCCGTAAAGAAGCTTGTAGACAGATTCTCGCCCTACTAAACGATGCCAAACCTCACCACATCACTCAACTGCGCACACTCCCCCTACCCTACGAACAAATTGATGCTGCCCTCGAAGACCTGATGCTCGAAGAGCAATTGTATTTGGACGATGGTTTTCTCACCCTCAGGCAGTAAGACCATATCCTAAAAGAACTTCTCGCTTTCGGGACTGTGGCTGTAGCTGGTGCCGTCGAAGCAATGGGTACAGACCTTGCATTTGGGCATACCAATAGCCTCAATAAGATCTTCCAGCTTGGCGAACTTCAACGTCGAAAGGCCTAATCGGCGGGCTATTTCATTGACCATACGCTTATACTCGGGAGAGTCGGTCTGAGCGTATTTCTCAAGATTAGCCTTATCGTCACCTTCGAAGTCGCGGATAATCTGACGGGTTATCAGCTCCATATCAGTCTTTGATGTGGTAAAGCCAATAAACGGACAGCCATAGACAAGCGGAGGACATGAGATACGGCAATGAACCTCCTTGGCACCATACTCGAAGAAGGTACGCACATTATCGCGCAACTGTGTACCTCGGACGATGGAGTCGTCGCAGAACACGACGCGGCGGTCTTTAAGCAAGGCTCCATTGGGAATGAGTTTCATCTTGGCCACGAGGCTGCGACGACTCTGGTTACCGGGTGTGAATGAGCGGGGCCACGTCGGCGTATATTTCAGTACGGCACGCTCGTAAGGAACACCCTTACCCTCAGCATACCCCAGGGCCATACCGACACCCGAGTCGGGCACGCCACAGACGCAGTCGACCTCAGTATCGTCGGCCTCACCCATCATACGGCCATTCTTCTCGCGGACAGCCTCAACATTGATACCCTCGTAGTTGCTGGCTGGAAAGCCGTAATATACCCAGAGGAACGAGCATATCTGCTCACGCTCAAAGGCTGGCTGCATCACTTCGAAGCCGTCGCAATGCAGGCGGACAATTTCTCCTGGTCCCAAGTCGCGCACTACCTTATAGTCGAGGTTGGGGAAGCTGCTTGTCTCGCTACTGACAGCATAGGCGTCTTCCTTGTGTCCGATGACTATCGGGGTACGTCCCAGGAAGTCGCGAGCAGCAATGATGCCGTCTTCGGTCAGGATCAGCATCGAGCAGGAACCGTCAATCTTACGATAGACATTGTTGATGCCTTCAACGAAGGTGTTACCCATGTTGATGAGCAGAGCCACCAGTTCTGTCTGGTTGATGTTGTTGGCCGACATCTCGCTGAAATGCATCCGTTGTGCCAGCAGTTCGTCAGCTATCTCACGTTGGTTGTTGATCTTGGCAACTGTCACCACCGCATAGCGTCCCAAGTGCGAATTGACAATGATAGGCTGAGGGTCTGTATCGCTGATGACACCCAGTCCCTGCTTACCATGAAACGAGTCAAGTTCGTCTTCGAAGCGCGAGCGGAAGTAGTCGCGCTCCAACGAGTGGATACTGCGGTTGAAGCCCCGCTCGTTGTCAAACGTCACAAGACCGGCACGCTTTGTTCCTAAATGTGAATTGTAGTCTGTACCGTAAAACAGATCGTTCACACACTCTTTGTTGGCTATGCAGCCAAAGAAACCTCCCATACCTTTTCTCCTATATAAAATAATAGAGGAACGAAGCGATACCCTCAAGCGCGGGTTTGCGCTGTCCCTCAATCTCAATCTTGAAATCTATCTCTGCCTTGCAGATGCCACGCAGATTCTGAATATTGTGCAGCTTCGTCACCAAACGTATGCGAGACCCAGTAATGACTGGCTGCCCGAACCGCATCTTGTCCATACCGTAGTTGACCAGCATCTTGATGTTGTTCACCTCGATAATCTGATCCCACATATACGGCAGTAGCGACAGAGTCAGGTAGCCGTGGGCAATGGTTGAATGATACTGACTCTCCTCTTTTGCACGCTCCACATCGACGTGAATCCATTGGTGGTCGAGAGTGGCATCGGCAAAGAGGTTTATACGATTCTGGTCTACTTGCAGCCAATCCGAGGTCCCAAGTTCCTCACCCAAGTGTGCTGCAAACTCATCATAGGAGTTAATAATCAGTTTTCCCATATCTATTTAATCTTTACGTTTGTCAATGAACTGCCAGTCCTTGTACTGGTTGCGAGGGAACACGAACACGTCGTCGGTAATGCCACCCGAGCGGAAGTTGCTGACCTTCACCGTTGTCCAAATGAATGCAACCTTGATACGTAGACGAACAGGCTCATACCCTTTCTTCGTCACCCATGCCTTGACAATCTTGATGGTTCCCTTGGCGTGCTTCTTCTGCTTCAACGTCAGGAGGAAAAGACCGTCATCCTCGCTAATATTGTAGTCGAAATCGTCAAGTTCGAACTTGAACTTGCCGCTATACTTGTCTTTCTTGTCGGAGTTGGCTGCGTGTATGTGCACCTCCTTCTTCTTACGGAAAGCCATATAGGCTGTCACTCCGTCGTTCCAGGTGTTCACGCGCTCGTCGACGAACTTCTGCTTCTTGCCCTTGAAGGTTATATCACCCTTTGTCTTGTAGACACCTATTATATTAACGTCATAGTGCAACGAGGCTCCCTGGTCGCCAAAGACCTGTTGATAGGCCTGATTGAATATACGGCGTGCCTGCCTCTCGTTGGCCGTTTCCTGAGCACCAAGAGCCAACGTCTGCAGAACAACAATTACCAATAAAACAATCTTTCTTCCCATAAGCGGGTGCAAAGGTACAAAATAATTATGAATAACAAGCCATCTGTTACTAATTATTTTGTTTCAGCTCCTCTATCATTTGATCTATCTTGGCCAGTTCACGTGGAATCTTGATGCCTTGTGGGCAATGAGGTTCACATTGACCGCATTGTATGCAATGGTCTGGCTGGCGATCGCGCGGTACCACACGGTCGAGCGAGATGAGATACTGTCGCCGATGCTTGCGGTAGTCCTCCTCGCCGACCCCCATAGGTAGCGACCCCTCGTTCTTGCACTTGTTGTAATGGACAAAGATAGCCGGAATATCGATTCCGTAGGGACAGGGCATACAGTACTTGCAGTCGTTGCAGGGTATATTTTCCAAGCCTACGATCTTCTGTGCTATCTCGCCGTGCAGGTATTTCATTTCCTTTTCGGTAAGCGGTTCCAACGGACTGTAGCTGAGCAGGTTGTCCTTGAGGTGCTCCATATAGGTCATACCGCTGAGTACGGTCAGCACGCCCTCGGGAGTGCCCGCATAGCGGAAAGCCCAGGAAGCCACGCTCCTACCAGGAGCTTTCTGCTTTAGCTCCGTCATCAAGTACTGCGGCAGGTTGACCAGGCGACCGCCCAACAAGGGTTCCATGATGACAGCGGGAATGTTCTGTTTCTGCAGTTCAGCATAAAGATAGCTGGCATCGACATTGCCGCCGTTTATCTCATCAGCATAGTCCCAGTCAAGGTAGTTCAGTTCTATCTGACAGAAGTCCCAATGATATTGCTCATGACGGCTGAGCACCTCGTCGAATACCGTCTTTAGGCCATGGAACGAGAATCCAAGGTTGCGTATGCGGCCAGCCTCACGCTCAGCCATCAGGAAGTCCATGATGCCGTTGTCGACATAGCGGCTATTAAACTCCTCCATACTGCCGCCGACAGCATGCAGCAGATAGTAGTCGATATAATCCACCTGCAGTTCCTTCATCGAGTTGCGATACATTTCTATCGACTTCTCGCGGCTCCAGAAATCGCGGTTGAAGTTAGAGAGCTTTGTGGCCACGAAATACTCCGAGCGCTTATGGCGGCTCAGGGCTATGCCTGTACATCGTTCGGACTTTCCCTGACAGTAGACGGGGCTTGTATCGAAGTAGTTCAGGCCGTGCTCAATGGCATAATCCACCTGGCGGTTGATCATGTCCTGGTCGAACTCGTCGCTATTGTCCACCTTTGTCGGCAGACGCATCATACCGTAGCCCAGGAGCGACACCTTGTCCTTCGTCTTCGGATTCATGCGATAGCTCATCTTGCCGACAGGCGGCTCCACCTGGTTCTTATACTCGTCGGCAACGGCCTCCGTTTTCTTGTCCTTACATCCGGCCAATGTGGCTGCCGTAGCAACTGTTCCTGCGCCAAACAACTTCAGGAACGAACGTCTCGATATACTTTTCTTCTCCATAGCCTTAGATCTTTTTATGCACCTCATGGCCCTCGACCATTATTGCCGAGAACGGACGGGCGGGACAAACATATTCACAGGCACCACATCCGATGCAGGCCTGCTCGTTGACAGCGGGAACCCAGGGCGACTCGTCGTCATCCTCGTTGAGGGCAACCATCTCGATAGCCCCTGCCGGACAATGGCGGGCACAGTTACCACACTCTACCCCGTCGGTCACCGCCACGCAGTTTTTCTGGATAAACACGGCGTGCCCGATCTGTATCGACGACTTGTCAGGCTTGTCGACCGACGTAATGGCACCGGCCGGACAGACCTCGCCACAACGTGTACACTCCGGCCGGCAGAAGCCGCGCTCGTAGGACATGACGGGCAACATCAGGTTGAACAAATCGTTACTGGGGCGCAGCACGCCATTGGGACATTCCGACACACAAAGCTGACACCCTGTACAACGCTTGGAGAAATGCTCAAACGACAGCGAGCCCGGTGGTGTCAGGGGCGTCTGACGCTCAGGCACCACCTTGTCTTCCAGCTCGGCCAATCCGCCGTCCATCACCTTCTCTTTCTTCTGGGCCATAGCAGCCGTTGCCACCAAGGCCGACCCTATCAGGAACGAGCGGCGGGAAGAAGAGACTCGTACCTCGTACCTCGAATACTTCAGCGCCCCGAACTTACAGCTGTCGATACAGTCGCCGCAAACCACGCAGCGGGTATAGTCGACGGTATGCGTCTTATAGTCGATGCAGGCGGCCTTACAGTTCTTCGAGCACATGGAGCAGTTCTTGCACTTATCCTCGTTGAAGCGAATCTTCAGCCACGAGAAGCGGGCGAAGACGCTCAAGGCATAGCCTACAGGACAGACCGTATTACAATAGGTACGCCCGTTGCGCCAGGCAAGTACCGCCAGCAAAACCAAGGTTACAAGGGCGATGATGAACACCGGTAGCGATTTCATCCACACATCGACGGTATAGAAGGCATAGCTGTCGACACGTTCTGCCAGGAAGCCCAGCACGTTGTTGCCCAGCATCCACAGCGGCTGCAACACCATCGTGGCAATGCGGCCATAGGCGCTATATGGAGCCAGCAGCTGTACGAAACTGCCCAAACCAAGCACGATTGAAATCAGCATTATCATAAAGAAGAACCAGCGCAGCCACGATTTCTGCTCCGAGTATGTGTAACGGTTCTTCTTCGACTTCTTGCCCAGCCAGCCGAAGACGTCCTGCAGGACACCCAGCGGACAGACAACACTACAATAGATGCGCCCGAAGACAAGCGTCAGCACCACTAACACGGCAATAACGACAACGTTGAGAGCCATCACGGCGGGCAGGAATTGCACCTTGGCCATCCACGAGAGCCATGTATGCAACGTTCCGGTAAAGTCAACGAACAATAGCGTGATGCCAATAAACATCAACGATGCCAGCAAGATCCTGATTTTTCTTAGCATAAATAGAAGTAATAGGTTAGTCTGTTCAGTTGAATGAGAAGCAGCCTGCCCCGTAAAGACAGACTGCTTCATCATGATTGTCTATTAATAGAACTTGAAGTAGCGGCGTGCGTTGTTGTAGCTGATGTCCTCGACCATCTTGCCTAACAGCTCGCGGTCGTCAGGCAGCAGACCCTTCTCGACGTCGTTGCCTAAGAGGTTGCAGAGGATGCGGCGGAAATACTCGTGACGCGGATAGCTAAGGAACGAGCGCGAGTCGGTCAGCATACCCACGAAGCGGCTCAGCAGGCCGAGCACCGAGAGGGCGTTCATCTGGCGGATCATGCCGTCCATCTGGTCGTTGAACCACCAGCCCGAGCCGAACTGAATCTTGCCGGGCTCGCCACCCTGGAAGTTGCCAAGCATCGTGGCGATGACCTCGTTGGCGCAGGGGTTCAATGTATATAATATGGTACGCGTGAGCTTACCCTCCATATTCAGCTTGTTCAGGAACTTCGACATGGCCTTGGCCGTGTTGAACTCACCGATAGAGTCGAAGCCGGTGTCGGGGCCAAGCTGGTTGTACATGGCGGTATTGTTGTCGCGGATGGCGCCATAGTGGAACTGCTGCGTCCAGCCAGCGTCGGCGTCCATCTCGGCCATCATCGTCAGGAAGCAGTTCTTATACTGGCGCACCTCGAAGTCTGAGAGCTGCTGGCCGCGCATGGCCTTCTCAAAGATGGTCTCAATCTGCGAGTCGGTATACTCCTCGTCGTAGAACTCCTCGATGCCGTGGTCGGAGAGCTTCGAGCCCTGAGCCTCGAAGAACTCGTGACGCTTCTTCAGGGCGTCAATCATGTCGGCAAACTTCGTGATGCTGACGCCGCTGACGTTCGACAGCTGCTCAACGTAGGCAGCAAACTCGGGCTTCTCGATGTTCATAGCCTTGTCGGGACGCCAGGCGGGAATCATCAGGGGGTCTTTCTCGGTACGGATCTTGGCGTACTCAATGTGGTTGTGCAGGTCGTCGACGGGGTCGTCAGTCGTGCAGACGCACTCCACGTTATAGTGGCGCATCAGGCCGCGAGCCGTGAAGTTCGGGTCGTTCTGCAGCTTGTCGTTACATGCGTCGAAAATCTCGCGGGCGGTCTTCGGGCTCAGCAGCTTCTCAATGCCGAAGGCGGTCTTCAGCTCAAGATGCGTCCAATGGTACAGCGGGTTGCGCAGGGTATAGGGAACGGTCTCAGCCCACTTCTCGAACTTCTCCCAATCGGTAGTGTCCTTGCCCGTGCAATACTTCTCGTCGACGCCGTTGGTACGCATAGCGCGCCACTTATAATGGTCGCCGCCCAGCCACAACTCGGTGATGCTCTTGAACTTATGGTCCTTAGCCACCATCTCGGGAATCAGGTGACAATGGTAGTCGATGATGGGCATCTTAGCCGCATGGTTGTGGTACAAGTCCTGGGCGATCTCAGTCTCCAGCACGAAGTTTTTGTCGTTAAATGATTTCATGAGTTTTAAGTTTAAAAGTTTTTAAGCATTAATTTTCTGCAAAGATAATACTTTTCCCGAAAACTTTATGTATATTTGCACAAAAATTAACGCAAACGATGACGTTAAACTCAAAAGTACTGCTCATCTATACCGGCGGGACCATCGGTATGAACCGCAATCCGCAGACCGGAGCACTCGAACCGTTCGACTTCGAGCACCTGCTGCAACGTGTGCCGGAGCTGCGTCAGTTCGACATCGAGATCGACACCTACCAGTTTCAGCCGCCCATCGACTCCAGCGACATGTCGCCGGCACGATGGACCGATATCAGCCATTGCATAGCCGACCGTTACGACCAGTACGACGGTTTTGTCGTACTTCACGGTACCGACACGATGGCCTATACCGCGTCAGCCTTGAGCTATATGCTGGAGAACCTGACGAAGCCCGTCATCTTCACAGGCTCGCAACTGCCCATCGGACAGCTGCGTACCGACGGCAAGGAGAACCTCATCACCTCGATAGAGATAGCCGCCGCGAAAGACGACGAGGGGCACGCTATGGTGCCCGAGGTGGGCATCTTCTTCGGCGGACACCTGCTGCGCGGCAACCGCACGACGAAGCAGAGCGCCGAGGAGTTCAACGCCTTTGAGTCGTTCAACTATCCGCACCTGGTCGATGCCGGCGTCAACATCACCTATCATCGCGAGCGGATGCTCACGCCCGACTGGCAGCAGCCCATGACGCCCCACTACCGTTTAGACAACAACGTCATCATCTTCTCCCTCTTCCCTGGCATACGCGAAGACCTCATCCGCCACATCATCCACACGCCCAACCTCAAGGCCATCGTCATGCGCACCTTCGGCTCGGGCAACGCTCCCCAGAGCCCCTGGCTGCTCAACGCCCTACGTGAGGGTACCCGCAACGGCAAGGTCATCGTCAACATCAGCCAATGTATGCAGGGAGCCGTCGAGATGAGCCGCTACGACTGCGGCTACCACCTGCAGGAGGCCGGCGTCATCAGCGGGCGCGACTCAACGGTCGAGAGTGCCGTCACGAAACTGATGTTCCTCCAGAGCCACTACGACGACCCCGAACAGGTGCGCCAGCTGATGCAGCAGAGCATCCGAGGCGAAATAAGCCTCTAACTCCCAACAACTCCCAATTAGTCCCAATTAGTCCCACCAAGTCCCAATTAGTCCCACCAACTCCCAATTATTAACCCCAATAAAAAACAAAACGCTTTATGAAAGAACTGAAAGGAACAAAAACCGAGAAAAACCTGCAAGAGGCATTTGCCGGTGAGTCGCAGGCCCGCAACAAGTACACCTACTGGGCATCGAAAGCCAAGAAGGACGGCTACGTACAGATAGCCGCCATCTTCGAGGAGACGGCCAACAACGAGAAGGAGCACGCCAAGATGTGGTTCAAGCTGCTTGAGGGCGGTGCCATCAAGTCTACCCCCGAGAACCTCGAAGCTGCCGCTGGTGGCGAGAACTTCGAGTGGACGGATATGTATGCCCGTATGGCCCGCGAGGCCCGCGAAGAAGGCTTCGACGAGATAGCCGAGAAGTTCGAGGGCGTGGCCAAGATCGAGAAGGAGCACGAAGAGCGCTATCGCAAGCTGCTCGACAACATCCAGCGCGAGCGCGTCTTCTCAAAGGACGGCGACGTCATCTGGCAATGCGCCAACTGCGGCCATATCGTCATCGGCAAGAAGGCCCCCGAGGAGTGCCCCGTCTGCAACCATCCGCAGGCCTACTTCCAGGTGAAGGCCGAGAACTATTAAAGCCCCCTATTCCCTTCAACCCTAAAAAAACGCTGCCACCCTCGTCATGTCTGGGGGTGACAGCGTTCTTCGTAACTTACGGCGATGGAAATCAGCCAGCAGAGAAAAGGTTTTGAAGGTTGGTGATATGCTTGACATTGAGGTTATGCCAAATCGTCAGGGCAGCAAGGACGGTTTCCCATTCAACGGACATGCATGGTGCAAGGATGTGGTTCGTGAACCATATTACGGACTGTTGGAAATGGCAAATGTTTACCCCAAGGAGTATGTTGATGGTTGTCCATATACTTGCGAGGTTGTAAGCAGAGCTTTGTCATCGGAAATAATTGAGAACTATTTAAACGAGAAATGACATGAAGCAGTTTTTATAAATTCTACGCGTCGCCTACGTCGCCGAGCGAAGCGTTTTTCTATTCGTCGGGCACGTAGATGATCTGACCGTCCTCCAACTGGTAGGCGGTGCCGAGACGGCGGCCACGCTGGCCGCCATCCTGCTGCTGGCCATTAGCCTTGTAGGTCTCGATGCGCTTGCCCTGCTTGCGGATGATCTGCATGTCGGCCTTACCGGGATTCTTGACAATGGTGAAATCGTCGTCGGAGAAGACCTCCGTCATGTTGATATGCATCACCATAGCCACCATCAGGGCGACGGCAAAGACCATCGCCACGTCGAAGAGGTTGACGACGACGGTCAGCGGGTCGCCGTCGTCCAGGGTCAGCAGGGTGCTTCTACGCTTCCTTCTCATGACGCTCAACATAAAGACGTGAGACATAGTCGAGACGGCCTAAGTCCTTGGCATACCAGCGCGACTTCAGCTGCTGGGTGAACAGTCCGACGACGGAGATGACGAGGCCGACGACGGTGGCGGAGAACACCACCTGCATGTTGTAGGCCATGCCCGAGATGTCGCCCGTAGAGAGCCCTACCAACGCCGGCGACATGGAGATGAGGGTGCCGATGAGTCCGAGGACGGGGCCTAACTTGGTGAGCAGTCGCGAGAGGTTGACGTCCTTGGCTGCCTCGGCCTCAAACTGTGTGGCCACGAAGTCGGCGTAGGCCTCGTCGGGCGCCTGGCCGTAGAGCTGACTGCGGTAACGGGCGTAGAGCGTGCTGTAGCCGTCGCGCCGACGGGCGGCATACTGGCGGTAGGTGGATACCATCAGGACGAGAGACCTGGCAAAGAACAGCAAGAGCAGGAGGATGTCGGGGATGAGTAGCATATTGGCTATCCCGAACAGGGTTTGTGAGATGTATTGCATAATGATGTTTTGATGCGTTTGGAAAACGAGGGGCTGATGGGGCAGCGACGACAGGGCCAACGCCGAGAGGCAGACGGCGACGGTGAGCAGCAGATGGAGCGCGCGGCGGTCGGCACGGCGAGGCAAGGCCCACGCAAAGAGCTGGGCCACAGCCGGTAACAAGAGGAAGAGGGCAAGGGCGGTGAGCGCTCCGGCCAGATGGAAGTCGAAGCCCGTAGCGCGGAAGAGGACCTGCGTGAGCAGGAAGAAGGCTGCTGGCACGATGAGCAGTCCCGGGTAGAGGCGCCACCGTAACAGGAGGGCGTCGATGAGGCAGAGGACGGCGACGTCCTGCAACACGGTCTTGTCGGCGAGCCACGCCGCCACCTGTAGTTTCGACAGCGTGAGGGCTGTGTCGAGGGCGGCATAGGTGGCGCAGGCGACGGCCAAGGCAAAGGCCATACGCAGCCAGTGGCTGCGCCACTGACTCAACCTCAGCCCCGACTGAAGCACCACTAACAATACCAGAACACTCATCGTTCGTCGTTTTTTATTTCTTACGCCGCATCCAGACGATCAGGAGCGAGAGCAGGAGGAGGAGCACCAGGACGGCGACGACGGTGGTCGTCGGTGCAGCCTCAGGCGACTCTTCCGCAGCGGCTGCCCCACCCTGCTTTTCCAGTAGCAAGGCTTGACGGTCGGCGGCCGTCTGTGCCGTCAACTGCGTGTTCAGCTGCTTCATCTGCGCAAGCTGTGCGCCGGAGGGTTTCCAGTAGCCCTTGCGCGCACTCTCCAGCATCGTCTCGGTCATCGACTGGTAGGCAGCAGGATTCTTCTGCTCGAGGAACTGACGGACGCCTAAGCCCTCGGCATCCTCGACGTAGAGGCGGTAGAGGTCGTCGTAGAGCTGAGGATCGAGGGCCGACGGACGGGTGACGTTCCACCCGAAGATATTGCGGAACACCTCGCCGAACATCTGTGCGGTGCCCTCGTCGCCCTTCATGCGCTCACAGATGAAGTTGGGGTTCAGGATGGTTGTCCGTGCCTCAATGTCGATAGCCTCCTTGAGTCCCTGCATGCGGCGACGGCGCGGATTGCGGTAGTCGGCCATCATGGCATCGGGCTCGCGTCCCGTCAGCCGCCGGACCACCATCGACAGTCCACCCGTAAACTCATAGACATGGTCGAGCGACAGCGGTCCCCAGGTATTACTCTGGCGGGGCTGCACCAGCACGTCGGTCTGCTGCAGGGCGGCCGTAAAGAGCTCTTTCTGCATCAGTCCCCAATGCTCATCGTCGCCGTAAGCGGCACACATATTATTCAGGTACTGGTCAGTCAGCTCGTCGGCCGACTGCCACTTCTCACTGCGTTCGATGAAGTTCATCATACCCGTGGAATAGCCGTTGTTGACGGGACCGAAGACGCGGAGGGTGGCCAGCTGGCGGGCCTGCTGGGGACTGACGCCACGCTCTATCAGCTCCCGCTCCTGTGCTAACGTGCCCTCGCTGACGAAGTTGGAATCGCCCTCAGCGGCAGACGCCATCTGAATGGCCTCTGTGATGAGCTTCAGGCGTGAGTCGGCAATATCTCGCAGCTGTCCGCTGACCTGCACCACCACATTGATACGTGGACGGCCTAACGCCGCAGCCGGCACGAGGCTCAGCTGTCCGATGCGTCCCTGGCTGTCGCGCACCGGTTCTACGCCTAACATCCAGAGAGCCTGGGCGATGGTGGCGCCACCCGAGGCAATGAACTCGCCCGCCCAGAAGGTATAGCTCACCTTGCGTGGCCACTGTCCGTCGTGCTTACGACGGTATTCGGCCAGCGTCTGCTCAGCTAATCGGCAACCGTCTTCCCACGCCTGCGGGTCGGGGGTGTTGTCGGGGTTGATGCTGAACATATTGCGGCCTGTAGGCAGCACGTTGTCGTTCATCACGGGGTCGCCACCGGGGGCTGGTGCTACGGTGCCCCCACTGAGGGCGCGCACCATATTATCCATCTCGGCCTGTGTCGATGCCAACAGTAGCTGGCGCAGGCGCGGCCACTGGGCAGGATCGTCGCTGATGGCGCGGCACGTCTGGCGCAGCTGCTCTTCGGTATAGGGCTGTCCTAACACGTAGTAGGCACCCTGCATCCGCTCGTCCATCAGTTCCTCGATATGTGTGTCAATGCGTTCCAGCTCATCGCGGGTAAGCACCTTGCCGGGGATGCTGTCAATGCCTAACGCCCGGTGCAGCCCTTCGGCCACGATGCGCTGTTTCACACTCGGCATCGCCTGTCCGTTCAAAGCCTTGTGAATATCCTGATGCAGCTGGTTGTACTTCTGGCGCATACCGCTCTCGGCGTATGGCGGCGTCAGATAGGTCATGATGACGGCATGTGAGCGGCGCTTGGCAATGACGGCCTCGCCGATATTGCCGGTGGTGTAGAAGTAGAAATGCGGCACAGGGCCTATCAGCTGCTGACTCCAGTCTTCGCGGCGCATGGCAGCATCGCGGCCCGGGGTGAACTCCAGGTTGCCGTGAGTGCCGAAGTGGACGAGGGCGTCGGCCCGGAACTCGCGCTGCATATACAGATAAGGTGCGAGATAGGAGTGAGGCGGTGCCACGTCGACGCCGTGGACGAAGCGGAAGTCGTCGTCGCCAAGGGCAGGACGGGGCTGCAGGAAGAGCAGCACACTGCCATAGCGCACGGCCGTCATGGGGATGCTGTCGGGCGGCGTGCCGTAACGGTCGGTCACCTCGGCATACTTAGCGGCAGGAATCACCTGCTTCACCCACTGTTCATAATCGCGCTTGACGGCCCACAGCGGACGGTCGGCAGCCTCGTGGACGTCGCGGGCAAAGGCGTCGAGCGTCGCGGGCAGTCCGTCGACACGGTAGCCCTCACGGCGGAGGCGGAGCAGGAAGTTGTACATCGACGGTATGACCTCCATGCCGCTGGCCAGCAGGGCATCCTTCCCCGGACGGCGGAAATAGCCGATGGCAATGCGCTTCTCGCCGTTGGGCTTGGTGCGCAGCGAGAGGTAGCGGCTGACGTTTTCGGCCAGCGCCTCGCAACGCTCCACCTCGGCCGTATAGCGGTAGTAGCCCCGGTCGTCGGTGTTCTGCGTTGCAATACAGTAAGGCGCGATGCCGCCGTCAATCTCAGGGATGACGATACGGGCGTTCTTCGAGCCTGACGACATCGGGACGTGCTCGTCGAGCCATTCGTCGTGCGAAGCCGAGATGGGGAACGGCGTGAAGAGGGCGACGTTCTTCGCTTGCATCCATTGTATGAGCGTGTCGTTGCCGATACGTCCCATAGGCAGGTAGACGACGGCGTCGGGCTGCAGCTGTCGCAGCATACGGTCGCGCATCTTGCCCATGCCCGTCAGCGGATAGACGTTCATGCCCCGCTGGGTGAGCATCGTGATGAGGGTGTCGACGTGCTCTCGGTTGCCCTCCATGGGGAAGGTGATGCCCGAGATCATGGCGACGGTCGGACGGCCTTCGTGATAGAGTCCCTGATGACGCAGATAGGCCGTCAGCTCGTCGGCCGTCTTGAAGTACTGGCCGTACTGCCGGTGGTAGAACATGTTCTTCGGCACCTCTACGGGCAGCTCTACCTGCTGGTCGCCCCATCGGCGGGGCGTCGCAATATGGCGCAGGTAGCGCAGTCCGTTGCGGTAGTTCTGTCGGTTGTCGTTCTCGAAATACTGCTTCAGGGTATCAATCTGGGCGTCGGTGAGGTTGTGGTTCTCGACGAAGTCGCTGGTGCGCAGCGTCTTGGTGAAGATGGGCACGCCGCGACCGGCTACACGCTGCACCTCGGCCATCTGCTCGTCGGTGAGGAAGATGCGGCGGGCATAGAAGATGATGGCGTCATAGCCGTCGAGACGCTCCATCTCATCGGCATCCACGCAATCGACGTCAATATGCCGTGAGTCGTTGTTCAGTACGAAGTCGGCCTGCTGCGCCTCCAAGGCGTTGACCACGAGGATGCGCGTAGGCGCCATAAACTGGCGGTAGACGACATAGCCGCCCACCGCCAGCAACAGAAATATGATTGAGAGAGTGAGGATGCGTCTCATCATTTCAGCTTCTCTAAATACAACTGCTGTATCGCGGGCACCTCGCCCAAGCCCTCCAGGCGGACGTCGACCGTCAGTCCTTGGCGCTCAAGTTCGGCCTTCCACTCTACGGCAATATCGTTCGACGCATGGTCGCCAGCCACGAAGAGCAGGGGGACGAGCGTCACCCGCCGGCCTTTCATGGCCTTGATCTTGCTGACGGCTGTCTCCTGCGTAGGATAGCCCTCGATGGTGGCGACGTGATAGTTCGGATGGCCACCGGCAGCGAGTTGATAGTCTATCTGTGAGTAGAGGGCGGTAGCGGGACCTTCGGTGCCGTGGCCTACGAAGACGACGTGCTCGCGCTTCTTGGCGTCGGCCTTGTGGCGGCTGACGAGGACGTCGCAGACGCGCTGGCAGTCGTCGACGCTATAGAGCAGCGGCGTGGAGACATAGATGCTGTCGAAGAAAGGACGCAGGCGGTCGACGTCGCGGCGTAGCTCGGCCATCTCCTTGCCGTCGATAACGAAGGTCGGCTGGACGACGAGCGTCTTATAGCCCTCGCCACGCAGACGGAGCATCGCCTCGACGGGGGTATCCTTCTTGACGCCGCGCCCGGCCAGCCGCTTCATGACGATGCGCGAGGTGTAGGCTTCGCTGACGGCCATCGCGGGAAACGTCTCACGGGCTTTCTGGTTGATGGCGTCGATGGTCTTCTGGCGGGTGTCGTCGTAGGTGGTGCCGAAATGCACCATCAGCAGGGCACGCTCAGAAGAAATGTCCTGTGCACGGCACACGGCCGCACACAGGAACACCAAAAAACAACTTATATAATACACGTTTCTCATTATTAATTGTCGTTCTGCACGAGGCGAATCTGGTCGAAGTAGTAGCCCGGGGCTATGCTCAGACCCTTCTTGACGTTGCCCGTAGCGACATCGTAGACATAGACGGTCTCGCCGTCGGCATTGCTGATACCGAAGTAAGCCTTCTTCTCACCGGCATTATAGACAGCACGCTGCGAGAAGCTGCCGGCACTGTAAGGCAGGGCGCTGCCGTTAAACTGGATGGGGGTGGCAGTCTTGGCAGTCAGGTCGACAATCGAGTAGTAGTAGGCCTGATCCTGAATACTTGTTCCGACTTCAGCATCGCCCGAATAAGCTAAGGCCTTGTTGTTGCCGATGTAGAGGACGCTGACAATCTTGCCCTTGGCGTCGGGGAATGCGTTGTAGCCAGCCTCGAAGTCGTACTGACCCTTCTTGATGCGCAGCAGACGACCGATGTTCTTCTCGTCGACGGTGCTGAATGTAGACAGGTAGAGGTTGTCGTTGTCATCGAAGAACATGAAGTTCTGCATCAGCTCGCCATAGGCAGAGCCCTGCATCTCGGAAGCCTCCTTGTTGATGATATCCTTCTCAACAGCCATCGTCTCGGGGTTGATGACGGCAACGTGGAAGAACGGCTCCTTGGTAGCCTTACGGCCAGAACCCTTCTTACCGTAGTAGAAGTAGAACAGTTTCTTGTCGCTCTGACGATAGGTCAGCAGACCGCTGGTGGTGAAGGTCTCATAACCCTCGACCAGGCTGAGCGCCAGTTCACCCTCGTTGATGATGGTCATGTTATTGGTATTCAGCTTGGTCCAGATAACCTTGTTGGCATCGCCGTTGGCACCCATGATGATCAGGGTGCTGTCGTTGATCCAGGCATGGGTGTATTTGCGCGGAACAAAGGTGTTGTTGGCAAACGGACGCTCGCGAACGACCTTCAGCTGATTATTCTTAATCTGCAGCTTGGTGAAGCGGTCGCCCGACACAGGCACCTGATACATATACTTCTTGTCGTAGATATTCTCAATGGTGTAGTCGGTAATCTCAATGCCATTGCCCTCGAAATTGACCGTCTGGTTGGGGTTCGACAGCGAGTCAACACTCATTGTCAGGTGGGTTTCCGTCGAGGCCATACCGCCGTGCTTGCCGACGGTCACCGTCAGGTCATAGTGATAGGTTTCCACAGGCACTACGGGCTCGGGCTGCGGAGTCACATTGTTGTCATCATCGTCACTCGAACAAGCAGTCGTCAGGGCCATGCCCATCATCAGGACTGCAAAACTTAACAGCTACTTTTTCATGTTTTAATTGTTAATTATAATGTTTAATGTATAATGTTTAATGTTTAATGTATCAACACTCTGAATTTCAGAAACAGCGACCGTCCCGGCTTCTGCAGCTTGTAATTGTCGTACACCGTCTGGTCGAGCAGGTTCTGACAGTCAAGCGACACACTGTAGCGGTTGTCTTGCCAGGAATAGGCGACATTGGCGCCTAACAGATTCTTCTCGGGTATTCGCGCTTTCGTCTCGGGCAGTCCGTAGGCTTCCCACGAGAGGTAAAACCAGTGTACCCACTGATAGTCGAGGCCCACGACGATATTTCCTAAACGGTAATGCGCCTCGGCCGAAGCGAAGAGCCAGGGACGGTTGGGCACATGATTCTTGTAAGTGACCGAAGGCAAACCGTCGTCCTTATAGCGCTTGTCGTCGCGAGCGTCCTGCCAGCTGATGTTCGCCACAGCCTGAAACCGTTTGTCCCAATCGTAGCGCAGCTCACCCTCCAAGCCTTTGATGCTGACGGCAGGCTGGTTGACATACTGCAGATAGCCTTCATCGTCGGAAATTTGAGGTTGGATGTAGTTCTCCACGTAGCGCAGGAAGCCGTTCACTTCGTAATACAAGCTGTGGCGCCCCGACGCGAAGGTGCCGAAGACACCGGCGTTCAGGTTGTTACTTTCCTCAGGCTTCAGGGTCGTATTGGCAAAGATGGTGGTGCCGTTACCTAACAGTTCGCGGGCTAACGGCAGTCGCACGCTGTGCTCATAGTTGGCTTTGACAGCTATCTGCGGCATCAGCTCGAATTTCGTCCCCAAGCCTCCGCCAAAACTGTTCTTGGTATTCGAACCGGTCATCGTCTTGGAGCCAGTGATAAACGACAAGTCGGTCTGTTCTATCTGCAGGTGGTTCACGTAGTCCTTCACGAAGAACGTGTTGTACAGGCGCCCCTTCAGCAGCGACTGGTTGTAGGCCAATCCGAAGACATGTTTGGCAAACACATCGTTGGCAGGCTCAAAGCTGGCGTCCACCTCGTCCCAGCGGTCATTGCCCGTCTTGTTGAACGAGTAGCTGAGATTCAGGAGATGCTCGTCTGAGAAACGATAGGCAAGGTCGGCTCTGGCCAGGGTGAGAGGCCGTTTGTAGTGACGTTGCATAAAGGCCCGGCCGTTCATCTCGTTGCGCGAACTCTTGATCCAGTCGCCATTCCAGTCGTACTTGCGGTGTGCCGTATCGGTAGCAACGGAATGGTCCCACGTATGCGACAACGACAGGCTGGCATTGAGCTTCTTCATCAGGAAATCACGCTTCTGATAGCGCAGGGCTACGCTCCAGGCGTTGCTCTTGTTGTCGGCCATACCGATGACATGATTCTGCACCTGATTGGTCTGAAGGTCATTGTTCACCTTATTATATGATAGGGTGACGAAACAGTCGTCGGCCCACGGCTTGTCTCTGAAGCCAACCTCCAACTGCCCCAGCAGCGAGAAATAGTCGTCGTGAAAGCGGCGGCGCTCTTGGGGCAGATAGAGACCTGCCGCCTCGTCCCATACCTCGACATCCTTCATCAGGTAGTCGTTCTTGGAATAGTTGACGCCCACCGAAGGACGGATAACCAGACCATTGGCCATTGACCACTGACCACTGAGATCGGCCTTGTGCGTATGGTACGACCCTACGCCGTACGACGCCTCAAGATAGTCAGACTTCTGGCGATGCGTCACAATGTTGACGGCGCCGCCAAGGACGTCGCTGCAAAGCCACGACGGCACAACGCCCTTATAGATCTCAACATAGTCGACCATACCCACCGGCATATTGGCTATCGTCACCCCGGAGCCTTTCGTGTCGAGGGGAACACCGTCGATGAAGTAGCGCACGGAACTGCCCGACATGCCGTTGATAGACAACTCGAAGTCGGAACCGATACCGCCGTCTTCGCGGATTTTAACGCCTGTAGTACGGTCGATCAGTCCGCTGAGCGAATGGATGGAGCCTACCTGCGAGCGCACGTCGATGGCGTTCACCGACAGAGCGCCCTCGCGCAATTTCTGCGTCTTCGACTTTCCAGTAACGGTCACGTCGCTCAGGGCCACGCTGTCGCGCATGTGGCTCTTCTTCGGCTTCCGCGTCTGGCCGTTCACAGCCATACACAGCAAGCAAACCGCAATGGTAAGCAGTTGTCTCATTCTAACGGACTTCGTCTTTTTTCGCACCTCATCGCGCCTTATTCCCGAGACACGTGGGCGTCTGTCACATCATCTTGGCAGGTCTCCTGGCTCTCCCCAAAAAGCCCACCTTCCCGGCTCGCGCCAGTGGTTTTGTTCGGACTTTTCACAAGGGGATGACAGTAGCGGGTACTGCTCAGGACTCTCACCTGATTCCCTTTTATGCCGGAGTGAAACACCCCGTCATCACCAAAACGGCTGCAAAGTTACACATTATTTTTCTTTCAGCCAAATAATTTGAAAGAATTTCAATCAGGGCACCGCCAACGTGACGACAAAGCGCGCGCCCTTCCCGTAATTAGTGTCGAGCACGACATCGCCGTCGAGACGGCGAGCCAGCGAACGGGCAACAGCCAGTCCGATGCCCGTGCCGTCATAATACTCGTCCAACTGCACGAACTCGTCGAAGATATGGTCTGCTTCCTTTTCCGGGATGCCGATGCCCGTGTCCTCAACCACAAAGCGCACCACGCCGTCCTGACAGCCTGCCGTCAGCTTCACCCGCTCCTTTTTCTTCACCTTCAGCTGTGCCATATAAGCCTCGGGGGGACGGGTGAACTTGATGGCATTGTCGAGCAGCAGCTCCACGATGCGGACAGCCGAGTAGAGATGGGTCTTAAACGGCAGGTCGGAGCCGGCCTCATCGTGCAGTTCGAAGTCGAGGTGCTCTGCCTTCTCAATGCCCGACGTCATCACCGCCAGACTGGCAACATACTGAGCCGTGACCTCCTCGTCGCGATTAAGTACGATATTGCTGCTGATGTCCGACAACTCAAGCATCTTGTTGACGAGTCCTGTGATGCGGGCGGTACTGTCGACAACCTGCTTGGACGCCTCTTCGCGCTCTTTTACCGACAGGCTGGTATCTGGCGTGGTCAAAATCTGCGTAAAACCACTGAGGATGTTCAGCGGCGTGCGTATCTCGTGAGAGATTTGCTTGATAAAGGCACTCTTCATGCGCGTAGACTCCTCAGCCCGCGCATTGGCAGTCTGGAGGGCATCGTTCTTCTCGGCCATCTGGTCGTAGGCTATCTGCAGGCGTTTATGGGCTATCTGCAACCGACGGCTCAGACGGTAGCGGTTGACGCTGAACACAACCAGGAACACGAATGTCAGCAACGCTAACAGCAGCCATATCCAGACGGGAATCTCGCTGACGCCGAACGACGCGACGACGTCCTGTCCGTAGATCTCGTCGACGACGCCCTCTTCCTCCATCTTCCGCAGTTCGTCATTGATGGCATTGATAAGCAGCGAGTCGTGGCTGGCATAGCAATACTCACGGGGTTCGAGCGACAGTTCGTCGGCCTGCAGCTGGTCGCTGAGTCCTAACTGCTCCAAATTATACTTGGCCTGAAAGCGGTAGCAGATAAGTCCGTCGTACTGTCCCTTGGACAAGTCGACAAAGGCCTGGCGCAGGTCGGTAATGCTGTCGTCGACGGCTCCTTCCTCCTTCAGCATCATTCCTATGGGGCGCGACTTCATATAGGCTATCCGCCGGCCTTTCAGGTGGCGGAAGTCAAATTCGGTATAGTCTTTCTTGCGGTAGACTATCTGGTAGTACATCCTGAAGACGGCGTTGGAGTAGTTCGTCAGCTCCTTGCGATAAGCCGAGTAGACCAGCATTCCTAAATCGTACTTGCCCTCGATGATGCCCGGCGACATCTTGTCCCAGTGGTTCGGCGAGAAAGCGAAGGGGATGCCCATGCGGCGCATCAGCACCTTCGTGAACTCTACGTCATAGCCGCTGGGCGTTCCTTTGTCGTCGACATACTGCAGCGGCGCATAGCTGGTGTTCATGCCCATGACCAGCGGCCGGTCTTTGGAGAAGCCCAACTGCTCGGCCAGCGGACTGACAGTCACAGCCTGTTCTTCGGAATGAAACAATCCTTCACCCTTGCTGCCACACGACACCACCGCCACAGCGGCCACCATCACACCAATTTGTCTAAGCCTACAGAACATTTGGATAAACACTGATATTTTTTTTAACCACGAATTACACAAGTTTCGTAGTCGTTCATAATTCGTTTAATTCGTTAAATTACTGCGAGCACTCGTGGGTCTTCGACAAATCTCGTGGTCGTTATAAGTTTAATTCGTTTAATTCGTTTAATTCGTGGTCGTCAACTTCCAGAAGTCGAGGTCGACGGTTTCCTCAACGTCGCTCTCAATGGCATCGGGCAGGTTGCAGAAGAAGTCGATGCCCGTACGGCGCTGCAGCTCGGCAATGCTGATGGCATAGTCGCCATAATTCTTATTCTTGTCGCTCACATCCAGATGCTCCGTCCAGAAGGCTACGGCGTGATAGGTGTCGGTCGCCTTGTTGTAGTGCAGCAATGCCATATAGAAGTATTTCGGCACCAACAGCTGTCCGCACTTCACGCCGGGATAGACGCCGTCCACCTGCTGTCCGTCGATGGTCACCTTGCTGCTGATGGTAGCTGCCTTGACGATATAGAGCGTGTCACAGTGGCTGCTGGAATAGCTGTCGTTGGTAGCGTAGTTGCGCACCAGCGCCTCTAAGTTGGCCCATAGCACGCCGTTATGACTCTGGTACTGCGGCTGCATGTTCGTCAGGTAGAACGTCTGCTTGTTCTGCTCCTCACTACACAGGCGATCGGCCGACGGACAGAGGTGTCCGCGCGAGAATCCGCTGCCCTTATAGTCGTTGAGCGTCGACGACACCGCCACTTCCTCGTCGGCCTTGAAGTCGTCGTGGCGCCCTGTTTCCGACAGCGAGTTGCCCGCGTGCAGCTGGTAGCACGTCCAGCGGTTGGCAATCTTGGCGTTGTCCCACTCAAGCGAGTAGGTGATGCCGTAATCGTCGGTACGCTTGACGATGATCTGGTTCTTCGTCTCGGCGCCCTCCTTCGTGGGCGACAGATTGTCGCTCAACCGCGGATATTCCAGTCGCCAGGCTTCAGGATAGTCGGTCCACATGCCCGCCGTCGTTTCCCAGTTGGCATTATCGTTGCTGTCGACGACATATTCTATCTTCGTCATCTGCGAGAACAGGTAGTCGACAGACGTCGTCGCCGTCTTCAGATACACCTTCATACCGATGCCCGGCAGGTAGGTGACATGGCTCATCGCCGACAGCTCATAGCTGACCGTCATGCCGTTTTTCAGCGTGATGGTCATCGCGTGGGTCTTACCGTCGGCGGGCGGTCCTGCGGGCTGCACCGTCTGTGCGCGGAGGGCGAGTGCTGCTGTCGACATCAGCACCACGAGCAGGGTCTTGAAGATCATCTTGAAGAGGAAGTCGTCGCCACGCGTACATGCGTCAATGACGTCGCCTTCTGTGGCATCGCTTTCATTGATCACCACATCACCATTATCTGTTACGCCTGCCGATCCTGCCAACATCGGCTGGGGGCGGGTTTCCAGCACTTCAGCTACTGGACTTACGTATTCCTTTTTCATAGTCTTCATAGCTGTTTAGTGAATAATGATTTTCTTTCCGTCACGAACATAGACGCCCTTCTTCAGCTGCGTCACACGTCGTCCTTGCAAGTCGTAGAGGGCGTTGCCGTCATCCGTCGTCCGATGCTGTCCGATGCCGATGATACCTGTGACATCGGCATCGTCAGCCATCAGGCGCACCTGCTGGCCTCCGGGCACTTTGAAGTAGGCTCTCATGCCTGCCAGACGGGCATTGCCGGCAGCAGGATAGTACAGATTGCCGTCACTCCTCAGGAAGAGTTCCGTCTTGTTGGTAGCCAGTTCCGTGGGTGAGTAGAGGCCCACGAAGCTGTAGTTGCCGTTAGTGACGGTCTGAGGCGCCGCAGCACTCAGCGTGACATTCGCAAACACGGGGTTCTCGACCGTCTGGTCGGGCTTTACCAGATAGGGCTTGCCGGCCTCGATGCTGGCAGCGTCCTTAAACTTCATGGTGTTACCGTCGGCATAGTCGTATTCGCGGACGCGCCCTGTCAGCGTCGTGCTGAAGGGCACGGCCAGCGTGTTCCAATGGTCCTTGCTCAGCGTACGCTTCAGGCGGACGGTAGCATTCTGGATGTCAGCGCCTGGCGACACGAAATCCTGGTCTTCGTCAATGACATAGACCACGGGCTTGATGTCGTTATACGCCACCGGTGCCATCTGGTTATTGGCGGTGACGATGGCCGACACGTCAATCAGGGCACCGTCGTAGACTGCGGTGTAATCCTGTATGCCAAACACATTGCTGACCGTCGACGACGCTGCAATCCTGGCACCGCTGACGGTCACCCAGTCGCCGACCTTGCCACTCAAGGCGAAGTTGCCGACGGCATCGGTGGTGATGACGGCAGGCTCCGTAGCAGGCTCCGTCACCGGGGCGGCCATTGCTAAGTAGTCGGTCGTCGTGTTGCCCGTAGCCACGAGCTTCGGCAGTCCGTTCTCCGTCTGCTTACGGCCCACGATCCATCCCGCAACGTGCTGGTTGTGGGCAGGGGCGGGATTGAACGCTGCCGTCGTGCCGAAGTCGAAGCAGAGGGTGCCGGTATTGTCGCGCAGGTACACCTTATTATTATAGGCATGCAGCACGCGGGCGTTGGCGTCGTCGCTGATGGCCAGACGCGTCTCGGTGCCGTCGGCCAGTGCCTTGAAGGCTGCGATGCTGCTGACGGTAGCTCCCTGCGTGTAGGTTCTGGAAACGACGTCGCTGGCCAGCGTCTTGTAGTAAGCTTTGGCCTTCACCGTCGTCGTCCCCTCAATGTCGAAGTTCGAGGTCAGCATAGCCTTGTGTCCGTGCGACTCCGAAGGTTCCGAGCCGTCGGTGGTGTAATAGACGGTGGTGCTGTCGGCAGGAACTACCGTGACCGTCATCACGGCCTCCTCGGTGGTGTTGGGCCAGAAGAAACGCTCATCCGACAATGCGGGCGGGTTGATGGCCGTCACCGTCTCCGTCACCTTTACGTCGTCTAAGAATCCGCGTTTGCCGGTAAAGGTCAGCTGCACACTCGTGGCGGTAGTCAGCGTCATGTTGACGGTATAGGCCGTCCACGCACTGTTGGTCAGCGTCACCTGTGTGTCGCCGCTCAGCGTCACGCCCTCGTTGGCGGTAACGGTCAGCTTGTTGGTGCCACTTCCCCACCCTGCTGCGTTGAAGGTCAGCGTGGCTGTCTTAGCCGTACCTATTAATATTATCTCAGGCGTCGTACACGTACCATTCGTACCATTATTACTGGAAGTGCCAAAACGCAGGCACGCCGAGCCACCATACACAGAATTGCTGTTTGTCCATCCTTCCTGGACATAGGCGACACCACTAGAGGCCACACCACTGCCGTTAAACTTATTATCGCGTCCTCCCGTGCCAGTGTTGACGTCAAACGTCTCGCTAAACGCTACATGCGTCACGCCGTCGGCCCTTGCCACCTGGTACGTCAGCAGCAAGCTCCACAACAGCAGATTAATAGTAATATATCTTCTCATAGGCAGATTTTAATGATCAATTTTTTATATCGCATCCTTCATTTCCCGGATACGCTGCAAAGTTACACATTTTTCGGCAAACTACAAAAAAAACAAGGTAAAAAAAGCACCATACCCTCGTCTTACAGTTCTTACAGTTGACAGTTTTCACAGAAGCGCTCGAAACTGCAAAAAAGGAGATACTATATATATAATATATATATTATATATATAGTATAATTTTTAGTACACATTTTTCTCCCGATTCGTAAAGTACGCCTGTGAAAACTGTCAACTGTCAACTGTAAGACAATCTGTCCGACGTGAGTGAAAAATCTCACGGCCATTCGCAAAAATTTCACGGCCATTCGCAAAAATCTCGCGGCGCCTGCCTGGGAAAAGGTTAACGGGCTTTTAAAAACGACAACAAGGACAACAAAGACAACTTTTTTATTCGCTGCTTGCAGCGACTGTTGTTTAAGTTGTCCAAGTTGTCTTAGTTGTCGTCAAAAAAAAATTACGCTGTTGTCGTCAAAGAAATGGTGTGTTAAAACGGGATCATGGGGTCGGTTCTTCTGATCATTGAAAAGGAAACGACCAGGCTATTAACGTTCGAGTAAGGTGCAATTACCCATGAATCAACAGCAGGAAGTCCATCAACTTGATAACGCCCACCTTGGGGAAGTCGATGTGTCGAAGCACTTCATAGTGATTGTCATTGGTTACAATATAGCGTGCGTTGGCTTGTATGGCGCAGTCAACGAACTTATTGTCATCAGGGTCTGCCGCGATGAGGTTGAAACGATATGTGGGATTAATCAGTTCAACATGCCTACTCTGCATCAAGGCGTCAATGACAGCTTCTGCAAAAGTGGGGCTAAAGAATCGTTTCAGAATTTCCTCGTATTCGAAGAGTATCTCGTTAGAAACGCACAGTGTGTTAAGTCCCTTCAGCACAGAGAGCCAAACGTCACGGTAAATACTATGACGTCCAACGCATTGCACGAGGCTGTTTGTATCGAGGACAATGCGCATATACGCTTACTCGGCCTCCTCCTTAGCCTTTTGTTCGCGCAGCCAAGCATGGAGATCCATCTCGTTGATTTCGTCAAGACGCTTCTGGTCAAGCTCGCCCGACTGCCACATTTTCTCAGTCATGCTATCGAGCCGCTTAGCATAGTAATCGGCTACGAGCTGCTTGATGTCGTTCAGTTCCTCGTCGCTTTTGATATGGGAAAACACGCCGAG
>ONYA01000043.1 GCA_900321965.1 uncultured Prevotellaceae bacterium | reverse complement strand
GCCTATCACGGTCTATGTCACCGACGGCAAGCTGACCATCGGTGCCAAGAGCGAGCGCAACGACATCTGGGCTATCTGGGACAACTTCGAGCTGACCTATTATGGTCCAGCCATTGATCCTGATGCTGTAAGTTCGATGCTCGTCCATACCGCTAGCTCGTCTTGCGGAGCCGATGCTGCCGTCTACGTCAGCACGGTTGATGCCGAGTTGGAGCATGTCAACAACGAGAAATTCAATGCTACATGGCAGGGTGCTGCCTATGCTGAGTTTGCATTCAGCGTTCCCGCTGGTCAGACAGTGACTAATGCTACCTTCAAGTTTACGGCTATCGGCGAGAGCCGCCGTGCACGTCCGGCTATCGTCTACTGTGTCGACGCTGGTCTGACTCTCGATTACACGGCCATGGCTGCTGGTGACCAAAAGGTGAACCTCGCTGGTACGAAGGTGGCTGACATCACCTTCCCGCACAACACCAGTGAACTGTTAGAGGTTGATGTGACGGAAGCCCTGAAGACTATTATTGCTGCCGGTCAGAATTACATCATCTTCAAGGTGACAGGTAATCCTGGTGGCGGTGACATGAACGGTAAGGGTTCTGAGAACAAGCCTGAGCTGGTCATCACGACCGACCAGACGACTGGCATCGACAATGTTCAGACAACGACCCGTTTCTTCGAGGATGGCGCCGTCTACAACCTGAAGGGCCAGAAGGTTGGCAACAGCCTGCAGGGTCTGAAGAAGGGTCTGTACATCATCAACGGCAAGAAGGTGTCTGTTAAGTAATTAACAATCCCACATACTGAAAAATACGAGGCAACCAAGCGGTTGTCTCGTATTTTTATGCGAAAAAATTTGGTAGTATGCAGGAAAAGTTGTACTTTTGCAGCCCAAAAGTGAATAAATATTCTTATGAAGACTAAAAACAACCGATTGGAGACCCTGCGGATGATTATCTCGAGCCGACAGATGGGCAGTCAGGAAGAGCTGCTCAACGCCCTGCAGCAGGAGGGTTTCAAACTGACACAGGCTACGCTGAGCCGCGATCTGAAGCAGCTGAAGGTAGCCAAGGCCTCGACGTTGCGCGGCGACTATGTGTATGTGCTGCCCAATGATACAATGTACAAGCGCGTGAGCACGCTTGGCAGCATCCGCGAGATGATGAACTCGTCGGGCGTGTTGAGCATCAATTTCTCCGGGAATATGGGCGTCATCAAGACCCGTCCGGGCTATGCCAGTGCCATTGCCTGGAACATCGATTCAAGCGACCTGCCGCCAGTCTTAGGCTCCATCGCCGGCGACGACACCATCTTCATTGTCATCAAGGAGGGTTATTCACACGAGGAGGTTATCAAAGCACTCAACGAAATAGAAAGATAAAACGCTATCATGGAACAAGAAACAGAGATTGAGGTCTTAGTGGCGGGACCTGAACACGAGAAATACGTCGACACCATTCTGGAAACCATTGCTGAGGCCGCCAAGGTTCGCGGCACCGGCATTGCCAAGCGTACGCATGAGTATCTGGCAAAGAAGATGATGGAGGCCAAGGCCGTCATCGCTCTGACGAAGGATGGGCGGTTTGCCGGCTTCAGCTATATCGAGACTTGGGAGAACCAGCAGTATGTGACGACCTCGGGCTTGATAGTCCATCCCGACTTCCGCGGACTGCACATCGCCAAGCGCATCAAGGACATGACGTTTACACTGGCTCGCACCCGCTGGCCTCACGCCAAGATTTTCTCGTTGACCAGTGGCGCCGCAGTGATGAAGATGAACACGGCACTGGGCTACCAGCCGGTGACGTTTGCCGACTTGACCGACGACGAGGCGTTCTGGAAGGGCTGCGAGGGCTGTGTCAACTACCCGGTGCTGCGCGAGCGCAACCGCAAGTTCTGTATCTGCACCGCTATGCTCTTCGACCCCACAGAGCACCTGCCGGTCAAACTGCCCGACGAAGTGCTGTCGCGCATCAAACACTTACAAGAATTAGAAGAATCTTAAAGATATGAACAAGAAAGTTGTAGTAGCCTTTTCTGGTGGGCTTGACACCAGTTACACCGTGATGAAACTGACCCAGGATGGCTGGGACGTCTATGCAGCCTGCGCCAATACTGGCGGCTTTTCGGCTGAACAGTTGAAAACCAACGAGGAGAACGCCTACAAGCTCGGCGCCAAGGCCTACGTGACGCTCGACGTGACGCAGGAGTACTATGAGAAGTCGTTGAAGTACATGATCTTCGGCAACGTGCTGCGTAACAATTGTTACCCCATCTCGGTATCGAGTGAGCGTATTTTCCAGGCTATCGCTATCGCACGCTATGCCAAGGAGATTGGTGCCGACGCTATTGCCCACGGTTCGACGGGTGCCGGCAACGACCAGATACGTTTCGACATGACGTTCCTCGTGATGGCTCCCGGTGTGGAGATTATCACCCTGACGCGCGACAAGAAACTGACGCGTAAGGAAGAGGTGGACTACCTGAACGAACACGGTTTCTTTGCTGACTTCACCAAGCTGAAGTACTCGTACAATGTAGGCATCTGGGGCACCAGTATCTGTGGTGGCGAGCTGCTCGACCCCACGCAGGGACTGCCCGAGGACGCTTATCTGAAGCACGTCACCGCCAAGGAGAACGAGACACTCTTGAAGATCCAGTTCGAGAAGGGCGAGATCGTTGGTGTCAACGGCGAGAAGTTCGACGACCGTGTAAAGGCTATTCAGAAGATTGAGGAGATTGGCGCTTCATACGCCATCGGTCGCGATGCTAACGTGGGCGACACCATCATCGGTATCAAGGGCCGCGTAGGCTTCGAGGCTGCCGCCCCGAAACTGATTATCGAGGCACACCGTCTGTTGGAGAAGTCGACGCTGTCGAAGTGGCAGCAGTACTGGAAGGACCAGGTGGCCAACTGGTACGGCATGTTCCTGCACGAGAGCCAGTATCTGGAGCCCGTGATGCCCGACATCGAGGCTATGTTGACCTCCTCGCAGCGCAACGTGACGGGTACGGCCATCCTGAAACTCCGTCCCTTCAGTTTCGAGACTGTCGGCATCGACAGTGAGAACGACCTGACGAAGTCGAAGCTCGGTGAGTACGGCGAGACGCAGACGGGCTGGACTGCCGACGAGGCCAAGGGCTTCATCAAGGTCAGCAGCACGCCATTGAGAGTCTACTACGGAATACATCCGAATGAAAGGTAACCCCCTCCCAACCCTCCCCGAGGGGAGGGCTATGCAACTCACATTACAATGGCGAAGAACGAAGGGTTTTACAATACAGCATCACCTGACAGGTATTTGCTTCTGAAGGAGTTTGCTCATAAGAACAAACAATTTGCTACTGAAGCAGAGTCGTTGTTGTGGGAACATATTCGTGCAAAACGATTAGCAGTAAAGTTCAACTGACAACACATAATTGGTGATTATATTGTGGACTTCGTCTGTATTGAAAAGAAGCTTGTCGTAGAAGTTGATGGAGGGTATCACTCTGAGTTCGAACAGATAAAGAAAGATGAACTTAGAACTGAGCGTCTGAACGAAATGGGGTTCAACGTTATCAGGTTTTCTAACGAGGAAATATTTGGAAACATTTTTGGAGTTATCAATAGAATTAAAAACAAACTAAATGAGAAATCTAAATAATACCGGGGTAGCTTCCCTCCCCTCGGGGAGGGTCAGGGTGGGGGTCCTCGGTGCAGCAGGCTATACAGGCGGTGAACTGATCCGTCTGCTGCTGAACCACCCTGAGGCAGAAATTGTCTTCGCCAACTCAGAGAGTAACGCCGGAAACCTGGTGTCCGATGTCCACGAAGGACTCGTCGGCGACACCGACCTGCGTTTTACTGACAAGATGCCCTTTGAGCAGGTCGACGTCGTGTTCTTCTGTTTCGGCCACGGAAAGAGCGAGGCCTTTTTAAAGGAACACACCATCCCTACCCACGTGAAAATTATCGACCTGGCACAGGACTTCCGCATCGCTGGCGATCACGACTATGTCTATGGTCTACCAGAGATTAACAAAGAAGCCATTATGAAGGCGCAACACGTGGCCAATCCCGGTTGCTTTGCTACGGCTATCCAGGTCGCTCTGTTGCCCGCAGCCCACCTTAATATATTAAAGGAGGATGTGGCTGTCAATGCCATCACGGGTTCCACGGGTGCCGGTCAGAAGCCCGGTGCTACTACCCATTTCTCTTGGCGTAATAACAACCTGAGCATCTACAAGGCCTTTACCCATCAGCATTTGGCAGAGATCTGTCAGTCGCTGAAGCAGGTGCAGGGCTATCTCGACGCCAGCATCGACTTCATCCCCTATCGCGGCGACTTCGCCCGTGGCATTTTCTGTACGGCGGTCATCAAGACCAAGGCTCCGGCAGAAGACGTCGTGGAAGCCTATCGTGACTTCTATGCCGACGCTGCCTTCACCCATTACAGCGAGAAGACGATAGACCTGAAACAGGTGGTGAACACCAACAAGGCGTTGGTTCACGTCGACTGCTTCGAAGGGAAGATTCTGGTGACGTCGGCCATCGACAACCTGCTGAAAGGTGCCGTCGGTCAGGCTGTCCAGAACATGAACCTGATGTTTGGCATCGACGAGACGGCAGGCCTGCGGCTCAAGGCTTCGGCCTTCTAAGTGACACAGAAACTAAAAAACTGTTAAAAAGTACTCTCATTTTGTACAATGAGAGTACTTTTTTACAAAATGAAACACTTCTTCGGGGCGGATTTGCTAAATTTGCAACATCTACGAAAGTAAAACAGCGGTTAACGATTTAATAAACTAAAAACCAAAAGAATATGAAAAAAACTATTTACGCCCCGATTTTCGTGTTAGCTTTTTTGCTGCTTTCCGGCGGTAACGCTTGGGCTCAAAAATCTAACGACATCCCTAAAGAAGGAGACATTTTCTATATGGAAGATATGGGAAATGGCCAGAAGAGTAGTATGAAGAAATCGCCGCGCCAGGAGGAGACGAACCCTTGGCAGTTCACCTCCGTCATCGAGAATTGCTTCGACCCGAACTTGAAGGGTAAAGAGGCCTGGCTGATGACGGCCGACGGCGAGACGAAGTTGAACTATACCTTTAAGTATTTGGGAAACGACCCGATGTACACGATAGAATCGGCAGAAATTGAGTACTATTTCTACGACGGCAATGACCTTTTCCACGACGATAACAAGGTTCTTGTTACCGATGCGAATTTGGTAGGTAACTATACCAAGGAAGTCACGGAAAAGACTGTCACCGTACACGTGACAGCGCCAAATGTATTCCCTATGGATTATCCCAATATTGCCTGGTACTCATATTATATGGTCATCAGAATCAAGTTCAAAAACATAGGCGAGTCTGCCGTAGCCAAGCAGATAGGCGTCAGCCGTAATGGTCTTTTGCTGATGCACGGACTGAATAGTAATGATGAATGTTTCGTCCCATTCTATAACTATCTGGCAAATACCAAGAAATGCTATTTCTCACTTCAAGTCCAGTTGCAGGATTATCGTAAGTCCAACACCAGTTCTTTCTACGCCAACACGCATCAGAACCGCGTTGTAGAGAACGGATTGAAGACACTCAGTGGAAAATTGTATGAAGTAGGTATAGCAAGTACCAAGTATGACATGATTGGCCATAGCATGGGCGGCATCCTGTCACGTCTTTACAATCAGGAGATTGACAATAAGCATACGAACAAACTGATTACCCTGAATACGCCACATTTCGGTTCGAAGTTAGGCGACTATTTCATTGAATTAGAGGCTGCTCAAGCCATGGATTCTTATGTCGCTGATTGGTTCGGTGAAAAATTTGACAAGGCAAAGGCTGAAGTGTTTGCTGATGACGCGAGCCGACAAGCCGTAGAAGACCTTGCCACCCGAAGCGCCCCTATTCAGGAACTGGGCTATCATGCCGACAAGATGAATGGCATCCGCGTGTGTGCCGTCGGTACGGAGATCGACTGGGTTAACTATGAAGGAATAAAATATGCCGTTTCAGAACCATTCTACCAGGCCTATGGCTATCTGGCACAACACATTTTCAACAAAGAGGTAAAGCATGAAAGAAACTATCTGGATGAAAATGCGAATGGAACGGACTTTGTCGTTACGGTGGAAAGCCAGAAAGGCGGATGCTCAAAGTCGTATATCTATAAGGGAACATGGGGCCAGGCTATGCATTGTAATTGCACCAGTTGGTCTGTGGTACACGATAAGCTGTATTACCTGCTGACAAGTGCCCCCACCTACGAGTTCTCGCTGACAGGATTCGGGACGCCGCCGGCAACTACACGTGCTATGGCCGCAGATTATAGCGACCAGTTTGTAACGAGCTTCGCAGAGCCAAAGTCAACGTCTTTCATCAGGATTGAGGCCAGCGAAGTTGATGATCCAAACTTTACGCATAAGTTGAAACTGACTCACAGCAATGATATGATGACGACGATGGCCTTCAGTATTCTGTCGAAGGATGACCTGATTGCCGACTATGATAAGGACGAGATGAATTTCGACATGAGTGGCTTTGAAGGTGAGAAATGGATTTATGCCGTTGGCCGCACCAATTACAATGCCGTGGTGATGGACTCTGTCAAGGTGGTGTTGGGTGATCCGAGTGGCATTAAGTCTGTGAACCAAACACCGGAGTCGAATATCAAATATGCTGTACAGGGTAATGAGCTGATCGTTAAAAATGTGTCCGGGCCTTACACCGTTGTCATTTGCGATATTGCCGGACGGGTGTTGGAAGAGATGCAGAGCAATCCGTATCATGTATATATGCTTCCCCAGAATAAGGATCTGATGATTGTTGGCGTGCGTACGAGCAACGGACAGAAGTTTGTCAAGTTAAAGAAATAATATTCACAATATTCACTAAAAAACAAAAAACTATGAAGAAGTATTTTTATTTACTGGCGATGGCTCTCTTTGCCACCCAGTTCCAGTTCTGTTCATCAAGTGACGACGACGATTCACAGGGAGGAAACGAACTGCAGCAGAAGTATTTTACTATTGATAACGCTGTTTATAACGGGGGCGAGTTCCCCGCTGCTACAATGACGGAGACATTGGATGGCGTTGATGTGAGTAGTCAGGTCATGAATGGTGCTATGAACTATATCACCATTACCACAGCACAATCGATTGAGAAGTTCTTCGTCGGTATACAAGGCACTCCCGGCTATTATGAGTATTCAGCTTCAAGAGCAGCTACACGAGCAGGAGGCTTAAACTCTTACACTATTCCTATGATGATGAGTCAGTCTTATACAGGAACGTCTACACTTCTCTTAAGTGGTCAGCTTTCGGGCGGTGGCGTCACTGCTCCTATTCAGAAGCAGATGTTCTATATCGAGACGATGCCTGGTGCCATTGAGGTGAAACTGGCGTTCAGCAACAGCAAGGACGTTGACCTGCACCTGTACACACCGGGTGGTGAGCATATCTATTATGGTCACAGAGGTGGCACAAAGACCATCAACGGCGAAGAGGTCTCTTATGGCTTGGATATTGACTCTAACGCAGGATGTCGTATTGACGGCAAGAACAAGGAGAATATCTACCTCCCTGCCGAGCTGGTTGAGAGCGGCACCTATAAGGTAGTGGTCGATATGTATAAGAACTGCGACAAGGAAACTTCGACAAGCTGGTCAGTTGTTGCCCGTTACCAGGGTGAGCCTGTCCGCGTGACCAGTGGCACGAACCCGGCATCTGGCGTTTATCCTGTGGGAGCTGGTAATGGCGATATGACAACCGTCATGACATTCACAATCGACGGAGCCACCACCAGAGGTATACGTCATCTCTCGTTCGACTCATTCGAGCCCATTCCTCTGTCTGATATGGACATGATGAAGTTGGAAGAGGCTGAGTTTGAAAAGCAGTTCAAGAAGTAATTTTGAGCCAATCATTCCCGAAGGCAGCAATCCGCAAGGACTGCTGCCTTCTTTTTTGACGTCTGACGAAAAAAAGGTGGGGAAAAGTGATAAATTGTCGGATATTTGCCGTAACTTTGCAGCCGATTATCAAAAAAAGTGTTGATTATGAAACTGTTTGACGTATATCCGCTCTTTGGCGTGAACATTGTTAAGGGCGAAGGATGTAAAGTTTGGGATGACAAGGGGCAGGAATATCTGGACTTGTATGGCGGACACGCCGTCATCTCTGTTGGGCACTCCCATCCCCATTATATAAAAAAGGTAACGGAGCAGTTGAACCGGATAGGGTTCTACTCGAATTCCGTGGTGAATAAGCTACAGGTGGAACTGGCTGAGCGCTTAGGCAAGATCAGCGGCTACGACGACTACCAACTCTTTTTGATCAACAGTGGCGCGGAAGCCAACGAGAATGCGCTGAAGCTGGCATCGTTTACCAACGGACGCAAGCGCGTGCTGTCGTGCGAGAAAGCTTTCCACGGACGTACGTCGTTGGCCGTAGAGGTGACGAACAATCCGAAGATCATTGCACCTATCAACGATAATGGTCACGTGACCTATCTGCCTCTGAACGATCTGGCAGCCTGGGAAGCAGAACTCAGCAAAGGCGACGTCTGCGCTGTTATCTTAGAGTGCATCCAGGGTGTGGGCGGCATTAAGCTGGCTACGAAGGAATTTGCACAAGGGCTGGCTGCAGCTTGTAAGAAGTACGGCACTATTTTAATATGTGACGAGATACAGTGTGGCTATGGTAGAAGCGGAAAGTTCTTTGCTCACCAGTGGTTGGACATACGTCCTGACATCATCACCGTAGCTAAGGGCATTGCCAATGGCTTCCCCATGGGCGGTGTGCTGATAAGTCCCGATTTCAAGCCCGTCTATGGACAGCTTGGCACGACCTTTGGCGGCAACCATCTGGCTTGTGCAGCAGCATTGGCCGTGCTCGACATTTACGAGGAAGAAGGGTTGGTTGAGAATGCCCGCGTCGTGGGTGACTATCTGATGGAGCAGCTGAAGATGCTGAACAGTCCGCGCATCAAAGACATTCGTGGCCGTGGTCTGATGATTGGCATCGATCTTGACTGTCCGCACGCCGAGGTGCGCAAGCCGCTGATCTATGAACAACATTGTTTCACAGGCTGTGCCGGTACAAACATCCTGCGACTGCTGCCGCCGCTTTGTCTGACAAAGGCAGATGCTGACGATTTCATTGAACGTTTAAAGAAAGTGTTATGAAGATAGCAATGATTGGTGCTGGTGCCATGGGTGGCGCCACCGTCGAGGGACTGGTAAAGACCGGCCTTTATAAGAATGAAGATATTACGGTGAGCGACCCGTCGGAAGCCGTTCTCGATAAGTTTGTGAAGCTGGGCGTCAGCGTGACGACTGATAACGGCGCTGCAGCCGCTGGTGCCGATGTGGTGATGGTGTGCGTCAAGCCGTGGCTGGTGGAGCGCGTTCTCAACGGCATCAAAAGCGAGCTGAAACCGAAGAGTCAGATACTGGTGGTGATAGCTGCCGGCGTGAAGTCGGAGAGTGTACAGGGATGGTTGGGTGAGCAGTGCCCGCCGCTGTTCCTCTGCATACCGAATATTGCTATTGCGCAGTTGGCCTCGATGACGTTCCTCGTGCCGTGCGGTGCTGTGGCGCAGCAGCAGACGGAACAGGTGAAGGGCATCTTCGATGCTATGGGCGAGACGCTCATCACTGACGAAGGCCATCTGGCAGCAGGCACTACGTTGGCTTCTTGCGGCATCGCATACGCCATGCGCTATATCCGTGCTGCCGCAGAGGGTGGCGTGGAGTTAGGTTTCAAGGCCGACGATGCCAAGCGTATTGTCATGCAGACGATGAAGGGTGCCGTGGAGCTGCTGGAGGCTACGGGCCTGCACCCCGAAGCCGCCATTGACCTGGTGACGACGCCGGGTGGCGTGACCATCAAGGGCCTGAACGAGATGGAGCATGCAGGATTTACCAGTGCCGTTATCCGCGGACTGAAAGCCGGAGCGAAATAAATAGTAAATCGGAAATTGTCAAATTGTAAATATGGTAGACGAACAACTAAAGCAGATTGGTGAGCGCCTTCGCGGACTGCGCGATGTGCTCGACATTCCCGTGAGTGAGATGGCAGAGACCATCGGCATTGATGCCGAGAAGTATGAGAAGATAGAGGCTGGCGAGCTGGATATTACCATCTCGAACCTGATGAAGATTGCACATAAGTACGGTGTGTCGACTGAAGAACTGATTTTTGCGGAGGCACCGCACATGAAGTCGTACTACGTGACACGTAAGGGGCAGGGCATGAGCATAGAGCGGACGAAAGCCTACAAATACCAAAGTCTGGTTGGCGGTTTCGTGAATCACAAGGCCGACGTCTTCATCGTGACGGTGGAGCCGAAGCCCGGTGCGCGTACCGTCTATAAGAACACGCACGCGGGACAGGAGTTCAATATGGTGCTCGAAGGCAAGATGGAACTCTACATCGGCGGAAAGACCATCGTCCTCGAAGAGGGCGACAGCATCTACTTCGACTCCACCAAGCCTCACGGTATGCTGGCTATCGGCGACAAACCTGTGAAATTCCTTGCATTTACAGTAGAATAAACTAGACGATATGGTAGAAAGATTTTTGAAGCAGACGACATTCACGTCTGTAGAGGATTACAACAAGAATTTGGAGTTTATCATCCCCGAGAACTTCAACTTCGCCTATGACGTTATGGATGCCTGGGCTGAGGAGGCTCCGGAGAAGTTGGCCCTGCTGTGGACCAACGATCAGGGCGAGGAGATTCGTGCCACGTATGCCGAGCTGAAAGAACAATCGGATCAGGCCGCCTCGTATCTGCAGACGCTGGGCATTGGCAAGGGCGATCCCGTGATGCTGATTCTGAAACGCCGCTACGAGTGGTGGGTGGTGATGCTGGCTCTGTGCAAGATAGGTGCCATCGTTATTCCTGCTACCCACATGCTGACCAAGCACGACATTGTTTATCGTAACACACGTGCCTCGATCAAGGCTATTATCTGCGTCGATGACGAATATGTGGTCAGCCAGATACAGGCCGCTAAGGACGAAAGCCCGTCGGTCAAGCAATATATCACTATTACGGATCATGGCAAGCCAATCCCGGAAGGCTTCCACGACTGGCAGTCAGAGTGGCAAAAGGCTCCGTCCTTTGTACGCCCTGCCTTCGTTAACAACAACGAAGACACCATGATTATGTATTTCACGTCGGGTACCAGCGGCGAACCGAAGATGGTGGCTCACGACTATCTCTACGCGATGGGACACCTGACGACGGGTGTCTTCTGGCACAATCTGCATGAGGGCTCGCTTCATCTGACTGTTGCTGATACGGGTTGGGGCAAGGCTGTCTGGGGCAAATTCTACGGACAGTGGTTTGCTGGTGCTACGGTGTTCGTGTTCGATCATGAGAAGTTCAATGCCGACACACTGCTGCGCCAGATGGAGAAATACCGCGTGACCTCGTTCTGCGCACCGCCAACCATCTACCGCTTCATGATACGCGAGGATTTGTCGAAGTACGACCTGTCGTCGCTCGAATACTGCTGTACTGCTGGTGAGGCCCTGAATCCTGCTGTCTTCGAGAAGTTCAAGGAAAAGACGGGCATTCAGATGATGGAGGGATTCGGACAGACGGAGACCACGATGACATTGGGAACCTTCCCTTGGATGACGCCAAAACCCGGAAGCATGGGTATTCCTAATGCACAGTATGATATCGACCTGTTGCGTGCCGACGGTACTTCGTGCGAAGATGGTGAGAAAGGCGAGATTGTTGTCCGCGTGGGCGATAAGAAGCCTATCGGTCTCTTCAAAGGTTACTATCGTGACGAAGAGAAGACCCGCGAGGCCTGGCATGACGGCATCTATCATACGGGTGATATGGCGTGGCGTGACGAGGACGGCTACTACTGGTTCGAGGGTCGTATCGACGATGTTATCAAGTCCTCGGGCTACCGTATCGGTCCGTTCGAGGTGGAGAGTGCGCTGATGACCCATCCCGCCGTCGTGGAGTGTGCCATTACGGGCGTACCCGACGACATTCGCGGTATGGTGGTGAAGGCTACCGTCGTGCTCGGCAAAGAGTGGAAAGACAAGGCCGGCGACGACCTCGTCAAGGAACTGCAGCAGCACGTCAAGAAGGAGACGGCTCCCTATAAGTACCCGCGAATCGTGGAGTTCGTCGACGAACTGCCGAAGACCATCAGCGGCAAGATACGCCGCGTGGAAATCAGACAAAAGGATGCAGAGAAGTAAACAAACAAGAAGTCAAGATGAAGCGTAGTATCGTTCTCGGAGTAATAGCGGTTGCCCTGTTGGTGCTGTACACCACTACAATGAGCAGCGCTTTCCTGCCGTTAATCATCATCATGGTCTTTGCACTTTTTAGTGCAATTGTCTACAATGAGTTTATTCGTTGGCGCTGTGGCAATGAGGAAGCTAAGCCATTTGTTCGCACCGTCGATGAGCTCACGGCGCAGTACGGCGAGCCCGAGGACGTGATACTTCTGAATGCTGCGCGCGCCAATGAGGCGCTGGGAGTCATACTCGCTTACAAGGACTTTCTCGTCGTGGAAGGACGCCGTATCGACAAGAGCGACATCACAGGGGTTACCTTCAACAACAGCGGTACGCCCTACGCTCCTGGCGAATATCAAGTCATCATCGCCACATCAGGAGAGGGTTTCATCCACGTCAATACCGGCTACGACGCCACTTGGACAAAAGACGTGGTGGAAGAGATAAAAAAGGCTTTTACAAAGCGCAGCGACTAAAAGAATCTGTAAGGAAATGAAACGAATAGTTGTGAAGGTTGGCTCGAACGTGCTGACCCGTAAGGACGGAAAACTCGACGTCACCCGTATGTCGGCACTCGTCGACCAGATAGCCGGACTCCGCCGACAGGGCATTGAGGTCATCCTCGTGTCGTCAGGAGCCGTAGCCTGCGGACGGCGGGAGCTCGTCGTCGACCATTCGCTCGACTCTGTGGAGCAGCGGCAGTTGTTCAGCGCCGTCGGACAGGTGAAGCTCGTGGGACTGTACTACGACCTCTTCCGCGAGTTCGGTATTCACGTCGGCCAGGTGCTGACCATGAAGGAGAACTTCCAACCTGGCGAACAGTACCAAAACCAGCGCGCCTGTATGACGGTGATGTTAGAGAACGACGTGCTGCCCATTGTCAATGAGAACGACACGGTCTCAGTCACTGAGCTGATGTTCACTGATAACGACGAGCTGAGCGGCCTCATCGCCCAGATGATGAAGGCCGACACGCTGATCCTGTTGTCGAACATCGATGGCATCTACGACGGTCATCCTGACGACCCCTCTTCACGTATCATACCAGAAGTGGCCCCCGGCCGCGACCTGTCCCAATACATCAAAGAGGAGAAGAGCGCCTTTGGCCGCGGTGGCATGCACTCCAAATACACTACTGCCCAGAAGGTGCAGCAGGCGGGCATCCGCGTCATCATTGCCAACGGCGAACGTGAAAACATCCTCCTCGACCTGATGGAGCATAAAGACCAAACCCCACATACAGAGTTTACGCCATGCAACTAAAAGAGACATTTGAGAAAGTGAAGCGCGCCAGCAAAAGCCTGGCACTGCTGAACGACGAGCAACGGAATGAGATACTACTGGCCGTTGCCGATGCTATCGTACAAAATAAAGTCAGGATCTTAGAGGCTAACGCTCAGGACCTGGCGAAGATGTCGAAGGACAATCCGCTCTACGACCGTCTGCAGCTGACGGAAAAACGGCTTGAGGATATTGCCGCTGATATGCGTAATGTGGCAACGCTGCCAACGCCCCTCGGACATATCACCAAGCAGAAGACGCTACCCAACGGACTGCGGCTATGCCGCGTGTCGGTGCCTTTCGGGGTCATCGGCATGATTTACGAAGCACGGCCCAACGTGACGTTCGACGTCTTCTCGCTCTGCTTCAAGAGCGGCAATGCCTGCGTGCTGAAGGGCGGCAAGGATGCCGACGAGAGCAACCGCGAAGAGGTGGCACTGATTCATGAGATACTCGAGAAGTTCGGCATATCAAAAGACGTGGTTGCCCTGCTGCCCGCCACCCATGAGGCGACCGGCGAGATGTTGAACGCTGTGGGCTATGTTGACCTCTGCATACCCCGTGGCGGCCGCAAGCTGATTGATTTCGTGCGCGACACCGCCCGCATCCCCGTCATCGAAACTGGTGCCGGCGTGGTGAACACCTACTTCGACAAAGACGGCGACCTGGAGATGGGCAAGAAGATTGTCTGCAATGCCAAGACGCGGCGCGTCAGCGTCTGCAACGCCCTCGACTGTCTCATCATTCATCGTGAACGTATTTGGTCTTTACCAGCCATTTGTGAACAATTGGCTGAAAAGCATGTCATTATCTATGCCGACAATGAATCCTACGAAGTACTTAGTGGCAATAGCTATCCGTATCTGGAGCACGCCACGGACGAATCGTTTGGCACAGAATTCATGGACTACAAGCTGGCCATCAAAACCGTCGGTTCGCTGGAAGAAGCTTTAGCACATATTGATGAAAACGGCAGTGGCCACAGCGAGGCTATTATCACCATGAACGAGGCAACGGCTCGACGTTTCCAAGCCCACGTTGATGCCGCCTGCGTCTATTGGAACGCACCGACGTCGTTCACCGACGGCGCACAGTTTGGTTTAGGCGCCGAAATTGGTATCTCTACGCAGAAACTCGGCCCTCGTGGTCCGATGGCCTTAGAGGAGATTACGACTTATAAATGGCTGATTGAGGGCGAGGGTCAGACACGATCCTAATATTTCTCCCAGAGACGCTCCTCGAGAAAACGCTCTACAGCATGGCGGATGGACAACAGACCGAAATCGGCTGGGTTCACCTCCTCCACAGGAATCCACAGGCAGTCGGCGGCATCGTCGGCTGCCTGTGGTTTTACACCGTCAGGCACACGGACAAGGAAGTCGGCGTCAAGCGTGTGGACATACATCCCGCTGTACAGATATTGGTTGGGCATAGAGAAGAGGTAAGTCATGTCTCCAACGTCGAGTCCCGTCTCCTCCTTGATTTCACGGCGCATACCTTCCTCAATGGTTTCATACATGTCGACGAAGCCGCCGACAAGGTCGAGCGTGCCTTTGGCCGGCTCCTTGGCACGGCGTGCGACGAGCATTTCGTTGCGTGGGTTTAAGATGATGGCTGCCGTGGCGGCACAGGGGTTGGCATAGTACGTGAAGCCACAGTCGGCACACTGCTTGCTCTTGAAGTTATGCTCCGACCAGCGGCGGCTGCCACAGGCTGGGCAGAACGTGAATTTGTCTAATGGGTGACTCATATCTGTATAAAGATGATAAGGAAAACTGTTTCTGCGTACAAAATTACGAATATTTTTCGTACCTTTGCAGGCAAATTGGAAAAAAAGACGATGAGAACAGCAAAATTACTCCTGATGATGGTTCTGACAGCCATGACAGCCTTGGCGCAGACCGGCAAGACGTATAACCTGTGGGCTAAAGGCGCTCCCAACAATAACGGCAACCCGGCGGACACGGCAAAGGTGACCGTCTTCTTGCCGGATGCTAAACGGGCTACGGGGCGCGCTGTCGTCGTCTGTCCCGGTGGCGGCTATGGCCATTTGGCCATGGAGCACGAGGGTACCGACTGGGCGCCGTTCTTCAATGGTCAGGGTATTGCCCTCATCGTGCTGAAATACCGTATGCCGCGCGGCAGATATGAGGTGCCCATCAGCGACGCTGAGGAAGCTCTGCGCCTGGTGCGTCGTCAGGCTAAGACGTGGCATATTGATCCAGGCCAGGTTGGTATCATGGGCTTCTCCGCCGGTGGCCATTTGGCTTCAACCATTGCCACCCATGCCCGGGGTGATGCCAAACCCGATTTTCAGATACTGTTCTACCCTGTCATTACGATGGATCTGAGCTATACGCATCGTGGTTCGCACGACAACCTGCTTGGTAAAGCGCCTAAGAAGAAACTGGAACGGCTGTATAGCAACGAGCAGCAGGTGACACGTGTCACGCCCCGCGCTTTCATTGCACTGAGCGATGACGACAGGGTGGTGCTGCCCATGAACGGTGTGAACTATTATCTGGAGTGCGACCGTCACGACGTGCCGGCATCGTTACATGTCTATCCTACCGGCGGCCACGGATGGGGCCACCGAGACTCGTTTGCCTACCATCTAGAGATGATGCAGGAGCTGAAAGCCTGGCTGCAGAGTTTCTGAATAAAAAGTATTCTTAGAGAAGTTTCTTGATTTCCGACTCTAAGTCGGTCATCTGTTCTGCGCGCTTCACAAGGTTGTTGCCTCTGTCAATGATGAAGTAGTCGGGCACCGCCTGTATATTGTAGATGGCTAAGCGCGGTGAGCGGATACCATCGCCATCACGAACGCTGATCCAGGGCAGGGCTGCCGTTTGCTGCTTCCAGAAATGTTCGTCAGGGTCGAGCGACACCTGATAGATTTCCAAACCTTCGCTGTGGTATTTGTTGTAGAGTTCGCGCATCATGAGGATACGTGCCGGTGATTCGTCCATGGCAAAGATGTGGAAGTCGAGGAGCACGACCTTGCCTTTCAGGTCGGTCAGACGGCGTGTCTTACCGTGGTTGTCGTTCAGCACAATGTCGATGACACCGGCTTCTACAACCTTGCTTTGCTCAATCTGCCGGGGCTGGTTGCGGGCTTCGATAATACGTACGTTCTTCATACCCTCGATGGCAATGTTGTGAAGGTTCTCACCACGCAAAGCGCCCGGGTGGAACGTGTCCCAGCTCGTGGCAACGGCAGCAAACACCTTCACGTCGTCGGCGTTCGACTTGGGGTCGAAGATGAGCCACGGGCCAAGGGTCTGGAACAGGGCAAAATAGGAATAGCTGGCGTAGGGAGCGGGGAATATGTAATTAGACTTCACATCCTCCTTGTAGGCGCGTAGCATACGGCCTAAGGAGTCGCGAACCTCGTCGGGACTCATGCTGCGATTCTGCTCCAGGGCGATGGCTTGTGCCTGGAAGGCTATCTGCTTCAAGGCCAGTTCCTTGATCTTCTGGTTGCTCTCCGAACCGCTCACCTCATACTGTGTAGCCATCTGCGGATACTGCGCTGTGATTGTCACCGTCTCGGCAGAGTCTATGGCAACGTTGATAATCTGGTTGTTGATGCGCAGACGGTAGAACTCTGGGGCATCGGGGGCTTCGGCGCTGAAGTCGAAATGTCCGTCGGCGTCGAGCGTCGTCCGTCCTATCTCCTCAATACCATCGAGTCCAACGTTCTCGAAGTAGAGTAGGGAGTCTTGTGCACCTGTGATGTGACCCGTTACCTGAAACTTGTGACCGCCGCAGGCCGTCAGCAGTACGGCAGCGGCTCCTATCATCCATATCTTTATTGTCTTTCTCATATTGCTTTTTCTGATTTTGCCTGCAAAGGTAGCACAAAATTCATAAAAAACGAAAAATATTCGTCGTTTATTCGTTTATTCCTATAATAATATGTACCTTTGCACAGTTTTAGCGCTGTTGCGCATATTTTTTTATTTACAGATGTTTTTAAATTAAGATGAACGTAATTACAAAAACCCTTCAACTGGCTGATGGAAGGACCATCACCATTGAAACCGGGAAAGTGGCAAAACAGGCCGACGGAAGCGTTATGCTCCGCATGAACAACACCGTACTTCTCGCCACAGTTTGTGCCGCAAAAGATGCAGTTCCCGGAACAGATTTCATGCCTTTGCAGGTAGATTATCGTGAACAGTATGCCGCCGCAGGACGCTTCTCCACTCTTCCCCAGTAACTATCACGCTGAAGTTTATGTCAACGTCATGCTGTTCTCGGCTGACGGCGTTGACCAGCCCGATGCACTGGCCGGCTTTGCTGCTTCGGCTGCACTGGCCTGCTCAGATATCCCCTTCGAGTGCCCCATCTCGGAGGTCCGCGTGGCTCGTATCAATGGCGAGTATGTCATCAACCCCACCTTCGCCCAGATGAAGGAGGCCGACATGGACATCATGGTTGGTGCCTCGGCTGAGAACATCATGATGGTGGAGGGCGAGATGAAGGAAGTTAGCGAGCAGGACCTGCTCGGTGCTCTGAAGGCTGCTATGGATGCTATCAAGCCCATGTGTGAGCTGCAGGCCGAACTCTCGAAGGAGCTTGGCAAGGACGTCAAGCGCGAGTACGACCACGAGATCAACGATGAGGCTCTGCGTGAGCGTATGAATAAGGAGCTCTACCAGCCCGCCTATGACATCACGAAGCAGGCTCTCGAGAAGCAGCAGCGCGCTGAAGCCTTCGAGAAGCTGCTCGAGGATTTCAAAGAGAAGTTCCTTGCTGAGGTTCCTGAGGATTCAGAAATCTCCAAGGAGGAGTACGAGGCTATGATGGACCGCTACTACCACGACGTGGAGCGCGACGCCATGCGCCGTTGCATCCTCGACGAGGGCATCCGCCTCGACGGCCGTAAGACCACCGATATCCGCCCCATCTGGTGCGAGGTCTCTCCGCTGCCCATGCCTCACGGAAGCTCTATTTTCACCCGTGGTGAGACGCAGTCGCTGACTACTGTCACCCTCGGTACCAAGCTCGACGAGAAGCTCGTCGACGACGTGCTCGACAAGAGCTATATGAAGTTCCTCTTGCACTATAACTTCCCTCCGTTCTGCACAGGCGAGGCTAAGGCTCAGCGCGGCGTAGGCCGTCGTGAGATTGGTCACGGCCATCTGGCTTGGCGCGGTCTGAAGGGTCAGATTCCCGAGGACTTCCCCTACACCGTTCGTGTCGTCAGCCAGATTATGGAGTCTAACGGCTCTTCATCAATGGCTACTGTCTGCGCCGGCACGCTGGCCCTGATGGATGCAGGTGTTCCCATGAAGAAGCCCGTCTCGGGTATCGCTATGGGTCTCATCAAGAACCCCGGAGAAGATAAGTATGCTGTGCTCAGCGATATCCTCGGTGACGAGGACCACTTGGGCGATATGGACTTCAAGACCACCGGTACACGCGACGGTCTGACAGCCACCCAGATGGATATCAAGTGCGACGGTCTGTCGTTCGACATCCTTGAGAAGGCTCTCATGCAGGCCAAGGCTGGTCGTGAGCACATTCTCAACTGCATCACCGATACCATTGCTGAGCCGCGCGCTGAACTGAAGCCCCACGTACCCCGTATCGAGGCCTTCGAGATTCCGAAGGAGTTCATTGGTGCCGTCATTGGCCCGGGCGGAAAGATTATCCAGCAGATGCAGGAAGACACCGGTGCCACTATCACCATCGACGAGGAAGACGGCGTTGGCAAGGTACAGGTCAGCGGCCCCAACAAGGAGTCTATCGACGCTGCAATCGGCAAGATCCGCGCCATCGTTGCCATCCCCGAGGTTGGCGAGATTTACGACGGTGTTGTCCGCAGTATCATGCCTTACGGCTGCTTCGTTGAGATTATGCCTGGTAAGGACGGCCTGCTCCACATCTCCGAGATTGACTGGAAGCGTTTGGAGACTGTCGAAGAGGCAGGTATCAAGGAGGGTGACCACATCCAGGTGAAACTCCTTGAGATCGACCCCAAGACCGGTAAGTACAAGCTCTCACACCGTGTGCTCATCGAGAAGCCCGCCGACTACGTCGAGCGTCCTGCCCGTCGTGAGCGTGGCGACCGTCCTGAGCGTGGTGAGCGCCGTCCCCGTCCTGAGCGTGGCGAGCGTCGTGACCGCGGTGATCGTGGCCCGCGTCATGATCGTCCCCAGCGTAACAACGATTTTGCTGACAAACTGAGCGAGAAGTTTGGCGAGCAGCAGGCTGAAGCTCCCGTCGAGAAGCCGGAGCCCAAAGATTTCAGCGATGCTCTCGACCACATGGACTTTTAAAAAGATAAGCTAAACCGATAATGATCCCGCAGAATCAAGTCCGAATCTGCGGGATTTTCATAAAAAACAGCAGCAAAGCGAAAAAAGTCACGAAAAAATTTGGTAGTTCCATTTTTTCATCGTACCTTTGCACCCGCAATCGAAAGAAAGCACCTTGCTTCAGTAGCTCAGTTGGTTAGAGCACCTGACTGTTAATCAGGGGGTCGTTGGTTCAAGCCCATCCTGAAGCGCCTTAGAAAGAGTCCTGTAGGTCA
>ONYA01000022.1 GCA_900321965.1 uncultured Prevotellaceae bacterium | reverse complement strand
ATCTCTTCCATCGCGCTAAATGGCTTCGTCGACGTCGCCGTCTTGCGGCTCGTCGCTATCAAGTATTAAGTTCCCGTCGTAGTCGTAGGTATAGGTGGCTGCCCACGTGGTGTCTACCTCCGCGGCGACGGACGTCGTGGCGCTGTCGCCGACGGCGGTGCTGTCAGCGGCAGAGCGGGTTTCAATCATGTTTTCGGGTTCGGGGCTTGCGGGTGAGTCGTCGGAGCAAGCCGCAAATATCAATATTGTTAAAAGCAGTAGCTGGGCAAAGCAAGACGATTTACCCCCCCCCTATAACATTTATTAACAAATTGCGCAAATTATTTGTCATAGCACTTGTTTTAGATTTTGCTGCAAAGTTACAACTTTTTCTGAAACCTGCAAAAGAAACGGGTAAAATTTTCTCGCGGCCATTCGCGAAAATTTCGTGATAATTCAGAAAATTTTCGCGGCTGATGACGAAAAGGGGGCGCAATGTCTTACAGTTGACAGTTGACAGTTTTCACAGGGACGCATACGGCGATAATGGGGAAAAGTGTATTAAAAAAAATATACTATATATATAATATATATATTATATATATAGTATTACTTATTTCAAGGTTTGAGGTGCTCCTGTGAAAACTGTCAACTGTAAGAACTGTAAGACGAGGGTAGGGGCGGGAGGTGGCCACCCCTACCGTCATCCGTTCATCGAGAGGAGGAATTCCTCGTTGGAGCGTGTCTGAATCAGACGGTCGCGGATGGTGTTCATGGCCTCGATGGGATTCATCTCGGCAATGAACTTACGGGCAATCCACATGCGGTTGAGCGTCGTCGGATCCTGTAGCAGGTCGTCGCGACGCGTCGACGACTGAACGAGGTCGATGGCCGGGAAGATACGCTTGTTAGAGAGCGAGCGGTTGAGCTGGATTTCAGAGTTACCCGTTCCCTTGAACTCCTCGAAGATAACCTCATCCATCTTCGAACCGGTATCGACGAGTGCCGTAGCAATGATGGTGAGCGAACCGCCGCCCTCGATGTTACGGGCAGCACCGAAGAAGCGCTTCGGCTTCTGCAGGGCGTTGGCGTCGACACCACCAGTCAGGACTTTTCCGCTCGCAGGAGCTACCGTGTTGTAGGCACGTGCCAGACGGGTGATGGAGTCGAGGAAGATGACGACGTCGTGGCCGCACTCTACCATACGCTTGGCCTTCTCGAGGACGATGCCGGCAATCTTGACGTGGCGGTCGGCGGGCTCGTCGAAGGTCGAGGCGATGACTTCTGCATCGACGGTGCGGGCCATATCCGTCACCTCCTCGGGGCGCTCGTCGATGAGCAGCATCATGATATACGCCTCGGGGTGGTTGGCAGCGATGGCGTTGGCAATATCCTTCATCAAGATGGTCTTACCCGTCTTCGGCTGTGCGACGATGAGTGCACGCTGACCCTTACCGATGGGAGAGAAGAGGTCGACGATGCGCACCGAGGGGTTGGTGGTCTGCGGGTCGCCGCAGAGCGTGAATTTCTCGTCGGGGAAGAGCGGTGTGAGGTGCTCGAACGATACGCGGTCGCGTACCTCATTAGGATTGCGGCCATTGATGCTGTTTATGTTTGACAGGGCGAAGTACTTCTCGTTGTCGTGCGGCGGACGGACGGTACATTCTATGACGTCGCCGGTCTTCAGGCTCCATCTCTTAATCTGCTGGGGCGAGACGTAGATATCGTCGGGCGACGACAGGTAGTTATAGTCGCTGGAGCGCAGGAACCCGTAACCGCCGTCTTGCAGCACCTCGAGCACGCCGTTGCCGGTAATGATGTCGTTGAAGTCGAAACGGTCGTTGCTGTTGTTGTTGGCAGCACGCTGGCTGACGGGAATGACGTCCTGCACAGGCTTCGATACGGGACGGTCGAAGATGTCGAGTGTGGGTATGGCAGCCTGGTCTTCGATGGGCAGGTCTTCGACGATGATGAAGTCGGTGCCGTCGTTGGGGTCACCCTCCCAGACGCCTTCGGGCACTACTTCCGGCTGCTCCTGGTTGTGCTGTGCCATCTTCTCCTGCAGCTGTGCCAGCATCTCCGTCGTCTCCTCGTCGGCATCGGCAGCAGACGCTTCAACAGCTTCGGGTACGGCAACGGGCTCTTCAGCGGGCTCCTGTGCGGCTGCTGCTGAAGCCTCCTCCTTTGCTTTCTCGGCAGCTTCGGCAGCGGCAATGGCTGCCAGCTCGGCCTTCGACTTACGGCCACGCTTCTTCGGGGCGGGTTTCGGCTCTTCGGCCACCGCCGTCTTGTCAGCCTCCGGCTGCGCTTCGGTTACGTCGTTGAAGAGCGAGGGGGCTTCTACGGCCTTGATGCCTCTGCCCTTGACGTCGTAATTCTCGCCGTCCTTGCCTTTGACGCTATAAACGCGGTCGGTGTCTTTCTTGACAATGCGCGTACGCTTGCGCTTGCCGGTATCGCCCGTTGCACTCTGCTCGGCAGCCTTGTCGAGTATAGCGTAGATGACGTTTTCCTGAGAATCATCCTGACTAACCTTTATGCCTAATTCTCCGGCAATACCCATCAGCTGGGGTATCTCCATCTGTTCTAATTGTTCCTTGGTATACATACAATAATGGTTGTGTAATTGTCTTGTTGGATATAAAAAAATGGTGGAAACGCTTCACGAACGGAAACGCTGATTTAGAAAAATCGACTGCAAAGGTAGTGATTATTTTCGAATCAGCCAAACTATTTCGAATCTTTTTTGTACCTTTGCACCGAAAAATAAGAAAATTTATGGAAATAAAGACCGCAGAATTTACGCTGAGCGCCCCGATGGTGAGTATGTGTCCGCAGGACACGAAGCCCGAGTACGCCTTTATCGGGCGTTCCAACGTGGGCAAGTCGAGTCTGATCAATATGCTGACCAATCACAAGAAGCTGGCGAAGACCAGCCAGACGCCCGGCAAGACGCTACTCATCAACCACTTTATTATTAATAAGGAGTGGTACTTGGTCGACCTGCCCGGTTACGGCTTTGCAAAGCGGTCGAAGAAGGAGGTTGAGCGGCTCGACCAGATGATTCGCGGATATATCCTGCAACGTGAGCAGCTGGTGAACGTCTTCGTGCTGGTCGACGTCCGTTTGGAGCCTCAGAAGATCGACCTTGAGTTCATCGAGTGGTTAGGACTGTCGTCGATACCGTTCGCCATCGTCTTTACAAAGGCCGACAAGCTGACGCCGAACAAGGCGCGCCAGGCTGTCGAGTCGTACAAGAAGACGCTGATGGAGACGTGGGAGGAACTGCCTCCCATCTTCCTGACGTCAGCCGAGAAGCGCGAGGGTAGGGACGAGGTGCTCAGCTACATTGAGAATATTAACCGCGATTTGAAGAATGGCTAAGGACACCCCATACTTAGACGTACAACACCTGACGAAGTCGTTCGGCTCGTTAGTGCTGTTCGAGGATATCAATTTCTCGGTAGCCGAAGGCGCGCATGTAGGACTGATAGCCAAGAACGGTACGGGCAAGTCGACGCTGCTGTCGATACTGACGGGCAAGGAAGGCTACGATAGCGGCGAGATGATCTACCGGCGCGACATCCGCGTCGGCATGCTGGAACAGTCGCCGGTATTCGACCCCAACGAAAGTGTGCTCGACGCCTGTTTCAACCACGAGGGCGACCCCGAGAAGGTGCTGAAGGCGAAGCAGATACTGACGAAGCTGAAGATACGCGACCTACAGCAGCCGATGGGACAGCTCTCGGGCGGACAGCAGAAACGTGTGGCGCTGGCCAACGTGCTGATTACCGAACCCGACTTCCTGATTCTCGACGAGCCGACGAACCACCTCGACCTGGAGATGATAGAGTGGCTGGAGGGGTTTCTCTCGCGCGGCAATAAGACGCTGCTGATGGTGACCCACGACCGCTACTTCCTCGACCGAGTTTGCTCGGTCATTCTTGAATTGGACGACCGCACCATCTATACCTATCGCGGCAACTACTCCTACTATCTGGAGAAACGTCAGGAACGTATTGACAACCGCCGGGCAGAGATAGCGCGTGCTAACAACCTGTATCGGACGGAACTGGAGTGGATGCGTCGCATGCCACAGGCCCGCGGCCACAAGGCCAAATACCGCGAGGACGCTTTCTACGAATTGGAACGCGTAGCCCGCCAGCGCATTGAGGAACGGCAAGTCAGGCTCAAGTCGCGCAACGTCTACATCGGCTCGAAAATCTTTGAGAGCCAGTATGTGTCGAAGGCGTTTGGCGACCAGATCATACTCAAGGACTTCTACTACAACTTCTCGCGCTTCGAGAAGATGGGCATTGTCGGCAACAACGGAACGGGTAAGTCGACGTTTATCAAGATGCTGCTCGGGATAGTGCCGCCCGACGACGGACGCTTCGATATCGGCGATACCGTCTCGTTCGGGTATTTCTCGCAGGAAGGTCTGCAATTCGATGAGCAGCAGAAGGTTATCGACGTTGTGCGCGACATTGCCGAGTATGTCGATATGGGTGGCGGGCGCCATCTGACGGCCTCGCAGTTGCTGCAGCATTTCCTCTTCACCCCCGAGCAGCAGCACAACTACGTCTATAAACTGTCGGGCGGTGAGCGCCGTAAGCTCTACCTCTGTACGGTGCTGATGCGCAACCCCAACTTCCTGGTACTCGACGAGCCCACCAACGACCTCGACATCGTGACGCTGCAGATTCTCGAAGAGTATCTTCAAGACTTTCCCGGCTGCGTCATCGTCGTCAGTCACGACCGTTACTTCATGGACAAGACGGTCGACCACCTGCTGGTGTTTCAGGGCGACGGCGTCATTAAGGACTTTCCCGGCAACTATACACAATATCGGGAGTGGGCTGCTCTGCAGCCAAAGGAAACGGCTGCAGCGAAGACCAATGAGCCTGTCGCTGCCAAGAAGAACTACCACAACGATACGCGCCGCCGGATGTCGTTCAAGGAAAAGATGGAGTTTGAGCGGCTGACGAAGGAGATTGAGACGTTGGAAACCGAACAGCGGCAGATAGAGGACGCTCTCTGCAGCGGCACGCTCTCGATAGACGAACTGACGGAGAAGTCGAAGCGACTGCCACAGCTGAAAGATGAACTCGACGAAAAGTCGTTGCGATGGCTGGAGCTGTCGGAGATTGAGAGTTGAGTGTTGAGTGTTTAGTGTTGAGTGTTTAGTGTTTAGTGTTTAGTGTTGAGTGTTTAGTGTTTAGTGTTTAGTGTTGAGTGTTGAGTGTTGAGTGTTGAGTGTTGAAAATGAACCAAGAATATCCGTCGAAACTGTTGGAGAACGCTGTGTCGCAGTTCTCACGACTGCCGGGAATCGGCCGGAAAACGGCACTACGCTTAGTGCTGCACCTGTTGCGCCAGGATGCTGACGATGTGGAGCAGCTGGCATCGGCGCTGACAACGATGCGGCGCGATGTGAAGCATTGCCGGGTGTGCCATAACATCAGCGACCAGGATCTGTGTCCCGTCTGTAGCGACCCTCGCCGCGACCACTCGACGGTGTGCGTCGTCGAGACCATCCGCGACGTGATGGCCATCGAGAACACACAGCAGTATCGTGGACTCTATCACGTCTTAGGCGGGGTTATATCGCCGATGGACGGCATCGGACCGAGCGACCTTGAGATACAGTCACTCGTAGACAGGGTGGGGCAGGGTGACATCGACGAGGTGATTCTGGCGCTGAGTCCCACGATGGAGGGCGACACCACCAACTTCTACATCTTCCGCAAGCTGGCGCCCTTCAGCAGTCTGCGCATTACCGTCATCGCCCGGGGCGTGTCGGTAGGCGACGAGTTGGAGTACACCGACGAAGTGACGCTGGGACGCAGTATTCTGAACCGAACATTATTTGAAGCAAAATAAAGTAAGATGAACCAAGAAACCCTACAGTTCCTGCTCACCACCGTGATGGAACTCCTGACGCTGGCCTGTGCCTATTTAGGACTCAGACTCTATAAGCGCAACAAGTGGCTGCGGCTGGCCATCATCGTCGTACCGCTGCTTGTCAACACCTTATTATATTATATATATCGCACGACGGTATTCTTCTACTTAGGCGTCATGCTCGTCCTCTGTATTCCCTTCGTATGGCCAAGAAAATCAGCATAGTCATCGTCAGCTACAACGTCAGACGGTATCTCGACAACTGTCTGCAAAGCGTCGGTAAGGCCCTTGAGGGCATCGACGCTGAGGTGTTCGTCGTCGACAACGCCTCGCAGGACGACACGATGACGGTGTTGCCCGCCAAGTATCCGTGGGTCAGCTTCACGGCTAATGAAGAGAATGTGGGATTTGCCTGCGCAAACAATCAGGCCATCCGTCAGTCAACCGGCCAGTATGTGCTGCTGCTCAACCCCGACACTACAGTTGCTGAAGACACCCTCCGGCGGGCCGTCAGCTTTATGGACGAGCACCCTGAGGCTGGTGCTGCAGGCGTGAGAATGCACAACGAAGACGGTAGCGTAGCACCCGAGTCACGGCGCGCCATACCGACACCCTGGGTCTCGGCCTTGAAGATGCTGGGATTCACGCGCCGATACTATATGAGCCACCTCTCTTGGGACGAGCCTTGTCGCATTGAGGTCGTCAGCGGCGCCTTCTGTCTGCTACGCCGTCAGGCACTTGATGAAGTAGGACTGCTCGACGAGGATTTCTTTATGTATGGCGAAGACATCGACCTGAGCTACCGCATCTTGAAAGGCGGCTGGCAGAACTGGTATCTGCCGCTCGACATCGTCCACTACAAAGGACGTTCCACCGTCAAGTCCGACTATCGCTACGTGCACGTCTTCTACCAGGCGATGCTCATCTTCTTCCGCAAGCATTACAGCCACCTGAGCATCTTCTACACGTTGCCCGTAAAAGTGGCCATCTACTTCCGCGCTTTCATTGCCGTCATCGACCTGTTACGTCAAAAACTGCACCTATGACAACACCCGAACTGCGACTGCGGGCTATGGAGCCCGAAGACCTCGAACTGCTCTACACGATAGAGAACGACCGCCGTCTGTGGAACGTCGGCAACACCAACGTGCCCTATTCGCGCTACGTGCTGCATGACTATATTGCTACATCGTCGGGCGACATCTACACCGACCGTCAGGTAAGGCTCGTCATCGAGAACGGGGTAGGGGAGACAGTAGGGTTGGCCGACCTCGTCAACTTCGACGCCAAGAACCTGCGTGCAGAAGTGGGAATCGTCATCACCGATCGTCACCGGCAAAAGGGGTACGCTACTGCTGCGCTGCAACAATTAGTCGACTATGCCCTCAGTGTGCTTCATCTGCACCAGCTCTACGCCGTTGTTGACAACGTGAACAGTACGGCACAAAAACTCTTCGAAAATTGCGGCTTCCGCGAGACTTCACAGCTGCACGACTGGCTTTTTGACGGCCACAAATATCACGAAGCCATACTCATGCAGAAGATTTTATAAAAAAAACGGCCAAAAGTTTTGCGGTTTCAGATTTTATTACTACCTTTGCACCCGCAAACGACGAAAGAAGACCACTGGTGCGTTAGTTCAGTAGGTTAGAATGCCAGCCTGTCACGCTGGAGGTCACGAGTTCGAGCCTCGTACGCACCGCTTCTTCTTGAGTTGACAAAAGCACTACTATGGTGCGTTAGTTCAGTAGGTTAGAATGCCAGCCTGTCACGCTGGAGGTCACGAGTTCGAGCCTCGTACGCACCGCAGAAAGCTCTCGGAAAACCATTAGGATTCCAAGGGCTTTTTTGTTGAATATAAACTGCTCAAAGATATGAAGTCAAAGAATATAAAGACAAGTCTATTTATCATAATGCTTCTCGCTGCCCAGTCTCTATTCGGACAGGAGAGGACCCCCAAACTGACTGTTTACCCAGAATTCAAACCTTCGACCATTACGCTGACCGACGGACGCACGCTGAAAGAGAAGTTCACCAACATCTTCCTGAAGAACTCCTCATTGCTGTATATGAGTGGAAACGTCACCAAAGAGGCATATACGGGTAATATCAAAAGCGTGCAGTTTGACGACCGTCTGTATGTCAAAGTCGATACGCTATTGGCTTATCAAGTTGACAGCGTTGGCAATGACGGACTCTTTTGCGCCACCATCATCGACCAGGATGCATACCTTCAGAATCTGAAGAACAACCAGGTGATGACGAATATCAGCCTCAGTGAGCAGATAAGTACCACGAGCGTTGACTTGAGTAATGAAGATGATTATCTTTTCCCGCTCATCAATATCTACTACTTCCGTCTTGACGGAAAATTCGTCCGCTGTCATGATCGTTCGTTGAGCAACGTTCTCAGCAAAGAAAAGAAACGTATGCTTCGCACGTTTGTCCACATGGACGATTTCAGCTGGAGCGATGAAAAGTCGTTGCTTAATCTCCTGAGAAAGCTACAATGAGGAAAAGAACACAATCACCATTATGATAAATAGGTATTATTGATTGTATTCTCTCACTTCTTGTCCCTCACCATTAAACAGGTCCATTAAATACGCTCCACCTGCTTGACGCCTTTTACCGTCCTCAGGCGTTTAATCAGGGCTTCAAGACGTGTTAAGTCGTTAATCATAACAACGATGTTGCCGCGAAAGAGTCCGTCGGATGAATCGATGTTGATACTGCGCAACACAAGACGTTCTTCTTTCGAGATGATATTCGTGAGATTGTTGACGATGCCGATGTCGTCCTGACCGATGACTCGCAGCGTGATGCTGTATTGCGATGCGCCTTTACCAGACCATTTTGCCCTGACGACACGATAACCGAACCTACGGCGCAGTTCTGGAGCATTCGGACAGTCAGTACGGTGAATCTTGATGCCGCCGCTGACGGTAACAAATCCAAAGACGTCGTCGCCGTAAATAGGATTACAGCAACGTGCCAGCTGGTAGTCGATTCCCTTCAAGTTACGGTCAATAACCAGTACGTCGTCGTTTTGCGGCATCTGCTGCTGAGCCTTTGATTCCTCAAGCACAAAATCTTCTGCCGAACGTGCCTGATTGTCGCCGATAACAGCCTGTTCGCCTTGCTGAAGCTCCAGATATTTGTCAATGACAATACCTAAGTCTAATGTCTGGTCGGCCACTTGACGATAGAATTCTGACGTCGTCTTGAAACCTAATTTCTTGATGACGTGCATCATCGTCGACTCATCGAAATCTATCTTGCGATTCTTGAATTTGCGTTCAATCATCTCTTTGGCCATCAGTCCGTCTTTCTGCTGAGTCTCTTTCAGCGCCAGACGAATCTTGGCCTTCGCACGACTTGTCTTGACGATAGACAACCATTCCTGCTTGGGATGCTGCTGCGACGAAGTCATAATCTCTACCTGGTCGCCACTCTGCAACAGATAACGGAACGTCACCACCTTATTATTAACGCGCGCTCCCACACACGCAGAACCTATCTTAGAATGAATATGATAGGCCATATCGAGCACAGTAGCCCCCTTGGGGAATTTCAGCAGGTCGCCCTTCGGCGTGAAGACATAGACCTCGTCCTCGTACAAATCCATACGGAACTGATCCATCGCCTCGCGGCCGTCGCTCGTCTCAAGCATCTGGCGAATGAAGGTGAGCCACTCGTCCATACCGCTCTGTCCCTTGACGCCCTTATAGCGCCAGTGGGCAGCAACGCCGCGTTCGGCCACTTCGTCCATACGCTCTGTTCGTATCTGAATCTCGACCCACTTTTGATCTGGACCGAGTACGGTGATATGCAGGCTCTCGTAGCCATTCGACTTTGGCACCGACAGCCAGTCACGCAGTCGTTTCGGATTTGGCTGATACATATCTGTCACAATACTGTAAGCCTGCCAGCATTGCTGCTTCTCGATATCCTCGGGACAGTCGATGATGATGCGGATGGCAAACAGGTCGTAGACACCTTCAAAGCCGCATTTCTGCTTCTTCATCTTCTGCCAGATGGAATGTATTGACTTTGTGCGGCCCTTGATGTGAAACTTCAGTCCCGCCTGTGTCAGCTTGTCGCTGATAGGCTGTATGAAACGCTTGATATACGCATCGCGGCTCTGCTTCGTTTCAGACAGCTTTTCCTTGATGAGATAGTATGCATCGTGCTCTAAGTACTTGAGTGACAGGTCTTCAAGTTCCGACTTCAACTTGTAGAGACCCAATTTGTGAGCCAACGGCGCATAGAGGTATGCCGCCTCTTGACTCACTTCACGTCGCAGCTCGTCGTTAGTGGTGTCGCGAATCTGGCGCATCAGGTTCACGCGGTCGGCAATCATGATGAGTATGACGCGCATATCCTCTGCAAACGACAGCAGCAGGTTACGGAAATTCTCACTTTCCACAACGGGATTCTTCTGATAGAGCTCTTTGATGCGACGCAGACCGTGCAGAATGCGGGCTACGGATTGGCCGTAGTCGCGCTCGACGTCGTCCACCGTCAGCAATCCTGACTCCACGCTGTAACGCAGCAGGATGGCAATGACAGCATCGCGCTTCAGGCTGGTCTCTTCAACGAGGATACGGGCCGTCTGCATTTCCGTCAGCACAGGATTCAGTCCGAAGGCGTCGCGCACTATCTGCTGTCCCTCCATCAACTGCCCTATATGCTGCCGCAGCCGTTGTTCGTCGCCAGGCTCCAGAGAGTCCCCTACCCTTTCCTTCAATTCTGCATATAACGCGAGTGTTTCAGCACGCTCAGAAGCGGAAAATTCAAACTTATCGTCCATAGTTAATCTAATTTTGTGGCAAAGATAGCAAAAAGTTTGCAAAAAAACTTGCGATTACCGAAAAACTTTGTATATTTGCGGTTGGAATTGACAAACCATACTAAAAACATCAATAATTATGCTAACACAACAAGACCTAAAGCAGATTGCCCAGAAGGGTATAAGTGAAGAGCAAATCAAGCAACAACTCAACGAGTTCAAAACCGGTTTCCCCTTTCTGCGACTGAAAGCAGCCGCCAGTATTGAAGACGGCATTGTCGCCACCAGCGAGAACGACAAGCAGGCTTACATCAAGGCGTGGAACGAATACAAGGCACAGGGTCACAAGATTGTGAAGTTTGTGCCAGCCTCTGGTGCCGCTTCGCGCATGTTCAAGGATATGTTTGCCTTTGTCGATGCCGACTACGACACCCCCACTACCCCATTCGAGAAACAGTTCTTTGACGGACTGAAGAACTTTGCCTTCTACGACGAGCTCGACGCCGCCTGCCGCAAGAACGAAGGCAAGTCGATTGACTACCTCATCCAAGACGGTCAGTACAAGAAGGTTGTCGAGAACATGCTTTTCCAGAAAGGCTTGAACTACGGTCAGCTGCCTAAAGGCATGCTGCTCTTCCACCGCTACCCCGAGGGTGCACGCACGCCTATGGAAGAGCATCTCGTCGAGGGTGCCCTCTATGCAGCATCCAACGGCGAGGCCAGCGTACACTTCACCGTCTCTCATGAGCACATGGATATGTTCAAGAAGCGCGTAGCCCAGAAGGCCGACTCGTATGCCCAGAAGTATGGCATCAAATACGACATATCATTCTCTGAGCAGAAACCCTCTACCGACACCATTGCTGCCGGTCCTGACAATGAGCCGTTCCGCAACGACGACGGTTCGCTGCTCTTCCGTCCGGGCGGTCACGGCGCACTCATCGAGAACCTCAACGAGATTGACGCCGACATCATCTTCATCAAGAACATCGACAACGTCGTACCCGACCGCCTGAAGGCTGAGACCGTCGACTACAAGCAAGTTATTGCCGGTATCTTGATTCAGCTTCAGAAGCTGACATTCAAATACTTGCAGGAGTTGGATAAAGGACAGCTTGACCACGACAAGCTCAAGGAAATTAAGCATTTCGTAGAGCACGCCTTCTGCCGCCGTCCCGATATCGACAGCCTGAGCGATCAGGAGCTTGCCGACTATCTGCGCAAGAAGCTCAACCGCCCGATGCGCGTCTGTGGCGTCGTGAAGAATGTCGGCGAGCCTGGCGGCGGTCCGTTCCTCACTTACAATCAGGACGGCACCATCTCGCTGCAGATTCTGGAGTCGAGCCAGATTGACAAGAACAATAAGGAATATATGCAGATGTTCACGCAGGGCACGCACTTCAATCCCGTCGACCTCGTCTGCGCCGTTAAGGATTATCAGGGTAAGCCCTTCAACCTGCCCGACTTTGTCGATCGCACTACCGGCTTCATCTCCAGCAAGTCGAAGAACGGCCGCGAGCTGAAGGCTCTTGAGCTGCCAGGATTGTGGAATGGTGCTATGAGCGACTGGAACACCGTGTTCGTTGAAGTGCCACTCGGCACCTTCAACCCCGTGAAGACGGTCAACGACCTGCTCCGTCCGCAGCACCAATCGTAAATTTATTCAGAGGTGAGGGGGTGAAAACCTCTCACCTCTTTCTTTTATCTTACTGTTTCAGCAGGCGGTCTATCTCGTCGAATTGTTTGCCCATGTTGAGATTGAGATAGATGCGATAGAGAGCCGGCCCCCACTTCTGTTTCTGCTGAGGTGCCAACCGCCTGTAGCGCTCCATATAAGGGCGGGCCATCATGTACGTTTGGCGCACTTGCTTCTTTTCGCGAAGCGGATGTAGCTTCAGCGCCTTGTTGATATAAGCGATTCCCGCATTGTAATAGGCATCAGGCAATGAGTCGTTCATAGCTATCACCGTGTCGCTCAGGGCGATGCTCTCGTCGTAACGACCCATATTGAACAGTACCGTAGACTTTGCAAACAGGAAGAGTTCGCTGCGGCTGTTGTGGCGCAGGGCCTCGTCGACGGTCGACAGAGCCCGCTGGTAGTCGCCGTGGGCATTGTAGAAGTCCATCAGTCGTGGGAAGAAATAATTGTTTTCAGGCGCACAGCCGAAGCCTTCGCGTAACGTTTCCACATACAGCGAGTCGTCCTTCAGCAGTCTGCGAGCTTCGGCAACGAACTGCAAGGTAGACTCCCTTCTGGCCGTATCGCGTAATGCCAGATGCCGATAGCGCAGCGTGAGTACAGGATCATTCTGTCGGTAACCACAGTACGTCGTCCAATAGGCCACCTCGGGCATGCGGGCATCGAGCGAGTCGAGACGGTAATCAGCAAATAGTGGCTGACGCGCGCAGTCCATATACGCCTCGCCGTATTCGTAGGCTTTCTTGTAGTCGCCCTTACGTATAAAATAGGTACAGGCGTAATAGAGGTTGGGCCGATACTTCATCAGCTGCTCGGCATTCTCCTTACGATACTCGATGTTCACCTTACCCTTATAGTTTGGACGCGCGTCGAGCGAGTCGAGCGCTTCGGCAACCGTAAAGAGGTGACGCGTCAGATTGTAGAACTGCGCCGTATCCTGTTTCTGCTTCATATAAAGCTTCTCGTTGATGGCCTGATACTGCATCAGCACCGACTCGTACCATACGGCATAGACGCGCTTGTTGTTACGGTAGACCGTATCTTTCTTCAGCAGGTTTGTCATCAGCTTCTCAGCCTCTTCAACCTTTTTGCCGCTCTTCAAAATCGTTCGTGCCTGACCGAGCTCTTTGCGCTGGGCCCACGACATAGAGAAAGCCATTATGGCAAGAACAAGACAGCATATTCTGATATCCTTCATAACATCCTTTTATCAATTCAGCCCACAAAATTACAACTTCTTCAGCAATTTCAGGTGTTTCTGTCGTCTTTTTTCCGTTTTTTTAATAGAACCACTAAAACATACGAGACTTAAAATAAATGAAATATTTGGCCATATCAAAATTAAATGCTATATTTGCAGTCCGAAACCTTTAAACTGAAAGAAAACAATGACCGCAAAACAAACAATCGAGGCCGGAAAGGCCATCTTAGGTATCGAGTTTGGTAGCACGCGCATCAAGGCTGTGCTCATCGACGAGGACAACAAGCCCATCGCTCAGGGCTCACACGAGTGGGAAAACCAACTGGTTGACGGACTGTGGACTTACAGCACCGAAGCCATCTGGTATGGTCTGCAGGACTGCTACGCTGAACTGCGCAAGGACGTGCAGAAGCAGTACGACTGCGAGATTGAGGCACTGGCCGCCATCGGCTTCTCGGCTATGATGCACGGCTATATGGCCTTCAACGAGAAGCAGGAAATCATGGTGCCCTTCCGCACATGGCGTAACACGAACACAGGCAAGGCCGCTGCTGAGCTCTCAGAGCTGTTCAACTATAACATCCCCCTGCGCTGGAGTATCAGCCACCTGTATGAGGCCATCCTCGACAACGAGGAGCACGTAGCCGACATCAAGTATCTGACCACGCTGGCCGGCTACGTCCACTGGCAAGTAACGGGCCAATTCGTACTTGGTGTGGGCGACGCATCGGGTATGATTCCCGTCGACCCCGCCACGAAGACTTACGACGCCGAGATGGTACGCAAGTTCGACGAGCTCATTGCTCCGCGTGGCTTCTCGTGGAAGCTGCTCGACATTCTGCCGAAGTCGCTCAATGCTGGCGAGAATGCAGGTTTCCTCACTCCCGAGGGTGCCAAGCGTCTCGACGTCAGCGGCCATCTGAAGCCCGGCTGTCCCGTCTGTCCTCCTGAAGGCGATGCAGGCACAGGTATGGTTGCTACAAACGCCGTGAAGCAGCGCACGGGTAACGTGTCGGCCGGCACGTCGTCGTTCTCGATGATCGTGCTCGAGAAGCCGCTGTCGAAGCCCTACGAGATGATCGATATGGTGACCACGCCCGACGGCTCGCTCGTGGCAATGGTGCATTGCAACAACTGCACCAGCGACCTCAACGCGTGGGTGAACCTCTTCAAGGAGTACCAGCAGCTGCTCGGCGTGCCCGTCGACATGAACGAGGTGTTCGGCAAGCTCTATAACAACGCGCTGAACGGCGACGCCGACTGCGGCGGACTCGTCAGCTACAACTACATCAGCGGCGAGCCTGTAACAGGACTGAGCGAGGGACGCCCCCTGTTCGTCCGTTCGGCTAACGACAAGTTCAACCTGGCCAACTTCATGCGTGCCCACCTCTATGCTTCCGTCGGCGTGCTGAAGATAGGTAACGACATCCTGTTCAAGGACGAGATGATTCGCGTCGACCGAATTACAGGTCACGGCGGTCTGTTCAAGACGAAGGGCGTCGGACAGCGCGTACTCGCAGCAGCCATCAACTCACCCATCTCAGTCATGGAGACGGCCGGCGAAGGTGGTGCATGGGGTATCGCCCTGCTGGCTGGCTATATGGTGAGCAACCCCAACAAGCTCAGCCTGGCCGACTATCTCGAGACCGTCGTCTTCGCAGGCAACACAGGCGTATCAATAGCACCCACACCCGAGGATGTCGCCGGTTTCGAGAAGTACATCGAGAACTACAAGCGCTGCCTGCCCGTCGAGCAGAGCGCCGTCGACCATAAGTAAACGGAGACGTATGAGGAAGACGCTCTTAACCGTGATGGCGGCCCTGCTGCTGACGGCCTGTCAGGAAACGCTCGAAGAGAAAGCGGCAAAGGAGGCAGAAATCTACACGAAGAAAAACTGCCCCGCACGCATTGCCGACAACCTGACGATGGACAGCCTGACCTATGAGCAGCAGACGCGCACGCTGCACTACTACTACACCATTACGGGTGCGGCAGACAGCGTGGGACTGCTGAACCCTGAGACGGCACGCAGCGCCCTGCTGACGGAACTGAAGAACACCACGTCGATGATGGCCTACAAGGAGGCTGGTTTCGCCTTTGCTTACACCTACCACTCGCAGCGCCACCGAGGCACCGTTCTCTACGAGACAGTCTTCAAAGACAAGGATTACAATCAGTAATCCCCCACCCTATACACAGCAAAAAGGGGAGCGCAGCCATCTTGGCTCGCTCCCTTTTTCTGTCGATTTGCTGCTTATTCAAAAGCAGAACGGTCCGTGTCCCATACACGAGGTGGTAGTCACAGCGGTCAGTGCCGCCGTCAGGGCTGCGATGACGATGCGCAGCGCAATCTCAACAAACTTCGATTTCAGTTTCATGGCTCAAACGTGATTTTTGTTTTTTTTTGAAACGAATTATCCTAATTAATTTTTATTTCGACCACGAATTTTTATTAATTAAATTCGTGAGAAAATTAAGAACAATTAGAATAATTCGTTTCTAAAGACCAATCTGGGTTAAACATTAAATTTCAGGTGCCCCCTTCTCCCCTTCTTCGGAGGGGTCGGGGGAGGCCTTCGGGCGACCCCTTCCCCCTCCTTCGGGAGAGGCTTTCTCTCCCCTCCCTCGGGAGGGGTCGGGGGAGGGGTTTTAATCGCCATCATCATCATCATCATCGCCCGGATCGGGGGTTGGCTCCGGCTGCGGACGCTCGGCATCGCGCAGGCTCTCGGCCAGCGAGGTGTAGCCGATGACACCGTCCTTGATCAGCTCCGCACGGCGGAACTCGCCAGTGGAATAGGCGTTCAGGTGTACGTCCTTCACGTGCTTCGAGATGTCGTAGGCCAGATAGCTGTTGGCGCCCTTCGAAGCCACCTGCACCGAGAAGATAGCCAGGTCCTCGATCTTCACCTGGTTGCCCTCCAGACAGAGCTCGCGGATGCACGACACCATATCCTTCAGAATGCCGTGAATGGCACCTGCGGAGTAAGGCGAGTTGTGGTTGTGCATGTGCTCGGCGAGCTTCGCCAGGTCGTACGTCTCTTTCTTCTCCACGCGGCCGTAGATCATGCCATAGCCCTTCGACGTGGTCATTTTGTTTCTGTAAAGATTCAGTTCAAGCATAACTCTTTGTGTTTTTCGTAGTATTAGATTCACTTTGCGGCCATCTGCACCGGGTGGCCACCTCCCGCTTCTTGTGTTCTCCGGATAACGATGCAAAGATACAACAAAACCTTGACCCCTGCAAATTTTTCGTCCAAAAAGGCACGCAAAAAAGCACGCCCCTACCCTCGTCTTACAGTTCTTACAGTTGACAGTTTTCACAGGAGCACTTCAAAACCTTGAAATAAGTGATACTATATATATAATATATATATTATATATATAGTATAATTTTAATACACTTTTTTCCATTATCGCCGTAAGCGTCCCTGTGAAAACTGTCAACTGTCAACTGTAAGACATTGCGCCCCCTTTTCGTCATCAGCCGCGAGAATTTTGTGAATTATCACGAAATTTTCGCGAATGGCCGCGAGAAAAAATTTACCCGTTTCTTTTGGCGGTTTACCGGAAAAGTCGTAACTTTGCAGAAAAATGTGTGAGATATGGGACAGTTAGCATTTCTGAGAATGTTTATCTTGGTAGCGATTTCACTTGATGTAAACGACAACCGCCGCCATGTACACGTTTTCAAGAAAGGAATGCGTCATCAGCATTCGCTCGCAAAGATTTGGATTGAAAAGAATGGTGAGCAATGCGTAGAGATTGCAGAATCTGAGCTGTCGGCTAAAGACAATGAGATGCTTATTGCCGCCATCAACAACCACTGGGAGTTTATCAACAAACAGATTACGAAGGTTTTCAACGGCGAGAAGACTGTTTCAATTAATATTGAGAAATAAAAATAGGAGGACAAAGATATGTGTAAGATTCAAGGAGTAACATTAGGCATTAAAGACCTGAACTTCACGGCTCATCGCGGAAAGATGGTCGCACGACTGACGGACGGCCGCGAAGTGATTATTCCGGTTTCATTCTTCCCTGACATTCAGCAGATGCCAGTAAAAGAACGTAACAAGTGGATGGTGCTCGACGACCAGTACTTTACATTCGAGAACATGACACGAGTGTACTCAGTACTTGACTTACTAAAGGTCGCTTAATTGGGTGAACAGCAGTCGATTCCGCTGTGCATTCGAAGTGTAGGAATATTGGTATAACCCTAAAAAGTGCACAGCAACGCTCGGCTCTGCCGCTTCGCTCCGCGAAGAACCGCATTCCCTTTTGTGTACTTTTGCTGTTTTTGGCACGCTTTTTGCTATGATGTAGTCGGAAACAATAAAAAAAACGCGATAAAACTATGCAAAAAGGTAACATCGGGGTTACTACTGAGAACATCTTCCCCGTCATCAAAAAGTTTCTCTATTCAGATCATGAAATCTTCCTGCGCGAGATGGTGTCGAACGCCGTCGACGCTACACAGAAGCTGAAGACGCTGCAGCAGAAGGGCGACTTCAAAGGCGAACTGGGCGACCTGACGGTGCGGGTCTCGATGGACGCCGACAAGGGCACGATTACCATTTCTGACCGCGGTATCGGCATGACCGAGGAGGAGATTGACAAGTATATCAACCAGATAGCCTTCTCGGGCGTGACCGACTTCTTAGAGAAATATAAGGACAACGCCAACAACATCATCGGACACTTCGGACTGGGCTTCTACTCGTCGTTCATGGTGGCGAAGAAGGTGGAGATCGTCACGAAGTCGTACAAGGACGACGCCAAAGCCGTGAAGTGGTCGTGCGACGGCAGTCCCGCCTACGAGATTGACGAGGCGGAAAAGGAAGACCGCGGTTCGGACATCATCCTCTACATCGATGACGACTGCAAGGAGTTCCTCGACCGCTCGAAGCTGGAGGGTCTGCTGAACAAGTACTGCAAGTTCTTAGCAGTTCCCGTTGCCTTCGGCAAGAAGCAGGAATGGTCGAGCGACGAGAAGAAAATGGTTGACACTGAGGAAGATAACATCATTAACAACGTAGAGCCGCTGTGGACTAAAACGCCGTCGACGCTGAAGGACGAGGACTACAAGTCGTTCTACCGCACGCTCTATCCGATGAGCGACGAGCCGCTGTTCTGGATTCACCTGAACGTCGACTATCCGTTCAACCTGACAGGTATTCTGTACTTCCCGAAGATCAAGTCGAACATCGAGCTGCAGCGCAACAAGATTCAGCTCTACTGCAACCAGGTCTTCGTGACTGACCAGGTGGAGGGCATCGTGCCTGAGTTCCTGACGCTGCTGCACGGTGTCATTGACTCGCCGGACATTCCCCTGAACGTCAGCCGCTCGTATCTGCAGAGCGACCGCGAGGTGAAGAAGATTTCGACGTATATCACGAAGAAAGTGGCCGACCGCCTGAAGGCTATCTTCGGCGAAGACCGCAAGCAGTACGAGGAGAAGTGGGACGACCTGAAGCTCTTTATCAACTACGGTATTCTCTCAGAGGAAGGTTTCTACGACCGCGCCAAGGACTTTGCGCTGATGAAGGACGTCAACGGCAAGTACTTCACCTTCGACGAATACAAGAAGCTGATTGAGGCTTCGCAGAAGGATAAGGACGACACGCTGATCTACCTCTACGCTACGGACAAGGAGGAGCAGTACTCGTATATCAAGGCTGCCGAGGACAAGGGCTACTCGGTGCTGCTGCTCGACGGACAGCTCGACGTGCCCACCATACAGACGCTGGAGCAGAAGTTTGAGAAGAGCCGTTTTACACGCGTAGACAGCGACATCATCGACCGACTGATTGTGAAGAGCGACGCCCCGAAGACCGACCTCAGCGAGGATGACAGTGACAATTTGTCAGCCGTCTTCAAGTCACAACTGCCAAAACTGGAAAAGACCGAGTTTATGGTACAGGTCGACGCACTCGGCGCCGAAGCCCGTCCGGTCATCATCACGCAGAACGAATGGATGCGCCGTATGAAGGAGATGAGCCGCTTCCAGCAGGGTATGAACTTCTACGGCCAGATGCCCGACTCGTTCAACATCGTGCTGAACAGCGACCACCCGCTGGTGAAGCGCGTGCTCGAAGATGCCAAGAGCGCTACCGACGAGGCTCTGAAGCCCATCGTCGCCGAACTCAAGGGTCAGGAAGCCCGTCTGGCTGCCATCCGTCAGCAGCAGGACAAGAAGAAGTATGACGAACTGACACAGGAGGACAAGGACCAGAAGGCCGAAGCCGAGAAGGCTGTGCAGGCTGAGAAGGACAAGAAGCAGCAGGTGATTAGCGACTACGCCAAGACCAACGACGTCGTCCACCAGCTCATCGACCTTGCCCTGCTCCAGAACGGCATGCTGAAGGGCGAAGCGCTCGACCGCTTCCTGAAGCGCTCAGTAGACCTGATAAAGTAACAGATTGGTCTGATTAAAGTAACAGATACAAAAAAAAGACGTTCGCTGAAATAACGAACGTCTTTCTTTTTATTTATTTACCGTTTATGCAAGCAGCTTCTTCACCTGCTCGTAGACGTTCTGGCCAGTGAAGCCGAGCTTCTCGTCGAGCACCTTGTAAGGAGCAGAGAAGCCGAACGACTCGAGACCCCAGACGGTACCGTCGGCACCTACCAGACCTTCGAGGTTGACGGGCAGACCAGCGGTCAAGCCGAACTTCTTCTTGCCTGCGGGCAGGACGCTCTGCTGATACTCCTTCGACTGTGCGCGGAACAGACCCTCAGACGGAACGCTGACCACGCGCGTCTTGATGCCGTCGGCAGCCAACAGCTTGGCACCAGCCTCCAGCGTAGAAACCTCAGACCCAGAGGCGAGCAGGATGACGTCGTAGTTCTCGTCGGAACCGGCGACGACGTAAGCACCCTTCGTTGCCTGCGTGTAGTCGTTGCCCTCGGGCAGCATCTCGATGTTCTGACGCGAGAAAATCAGAGCGGTCGGGGTGTCGACGTTCTCCATAGCCATACGCCAGCAGACGGTGGTCTCCTCAGCATCGGCGGGACGAACAACGAGCACGCTGTTCTTGCCGTGATGGTTCTTCAGCTTCTCCATCAGGCGAATCTGTGCCTCCTGCTCAACAGGCTCGTGGGTAGGACCATCCTCACCAACGCGGAAGGCGTCGTGGGTCCAGATGAACTTCACGGGCAGCTCCATCAGGGCAGCCATACGGACGGCGGGCTTCATGTAGTCAGAGAACACGAAGAAGGTACCGCAAGCGGGGATGACACCACCGTGTAGAGCCATACCGATGCAGCAGCAAGCCATCGTCAGCTCAGCCACACCAGCCTCGAAGAAAGCACCGCTGAAGTCGCCCTTCACGATGTCGTGGGTCTTCTTCAGGAAGCCGTTGGTATTGTCAGAGTTCGACAGGTCGGCAGAAGCACAAATCATGTTGGGCACCTGCTCAGCCAGCTGACCGAGAACGGCAGCCGAAGCGCTACGGGTAGCCGAACCGGCCTTCTGCTCAACCTTCGTCCAGTCAATCTTCGGAGCCTTGCCGCTGAACCACTCTTCGAGCTGGGCAGCCTTCTCAGGATTTGCTTTTGCCCACTCGGCCTTTGCAGCATAGCGCTCAGCAACGATCTTCTTCAGCTCTTCAGCTCTACGCGCGTACATTTCTTTAACTTCGGGGAATATCTGGAACGGATTCTCAGGATCGGCGCCGAGGTTCTTCATCGTCTGGACGAAGTTGTCGCCACCGAGGGGAGCACCGTGCGTAGCACAGTTCGACTCGTAGCTTGAGCCGTCAGCCTTGCGGGCACCCTTACCCATGATGCAATGACCGATAATCAGGCTCGGACGCTCCTTCTCGGCCTGTGCCTTCTTGATGGCCTCGCGAATCTGGTCGACGTCGTTACCGTCAATCTTCTGCACGAACCAGCCCCAAGCCTCATACTTCTTAGCGGTGTCCTCGCAGGTAACAACCTCGGTACGGGTAGACAACTGGATGTCGTTGGCGTCGTAGAACATAATCAGGTTGTCGAGTCCTAAGTTACCGGCAATACGGCCAGCACCCTGCGAAATCTCCTCCTGTACGCCACCGTCAGAGATGTAGGCGTAGATCGTCTGGTTCATCACGTCGCCCAGACGAGCCTTCAGGAACTTGGCGGCAATAGCAGCACCAACGGCAAAAGTGTGACCCTGACCCAGAGGACCGGAAGTGTTCTCAATGCCACGAGCCAGCTCGCGCTCGGGGTGACCGGGCGTGACAGAACCCCACTGACGCAGGTTCTTCAGGTCTTCAATGTCATACTTACCGATAAGGGCAAGCTGTGAGTAGAGCATCGGAGCCATGTGACCAGGATCGAGGAAGAAACGGTCGCGACCCTCCCAAGCGGGATTCTCGGGGTCGTAAACAAGGAATTCTGAGTACAGAGTGTTGATAAAGTCAGCACCACCCATAGCACCGCCGGGATGTCCCGACTTTGCCTTTTCAACCATCGCAGCAGCCAGGATACGGATATTGTCGGCTGCACGGTTCATAACTTTGTTGTCGTTCATAAATGTGTTTTAAATAAATAAAAAGGTCAGATTTGGCCACAAAATTACAAAATAATTTTGAAAGCGCATACATTTTTCCAAAACTTTTTCCTTAATGAAACACAAAGAGAAAACTTTTATCCATTTTGGCACGGTGTTTGCAAATAATTATGTAATTTTGCACTCGAAACAAGAAAGGTAAAAAGTAAAGAATGACAAGTCAGTTTTCACCCAAGGTGTCTGAAGTGCTGGCCTTCTCGCGCGAAGAGGCTGCCAGATTAGCCAGTCGGTCGGTAGGGCCCGAACATTTGTTGTTGGGTCTGCTGCGGATGAAGGATGGGGCTGTTATCAACGTGTTCAACCGGCTGAACCTGAATATACAATCTGTCAAGACGGAATTGGAACAGAAAGTCAGGGAAGACGAACTGCAAATGCCAATTCAAGCCAGCGACCTCGTCCTCAACGAAAAGGCAAGCAATATTCTGAAACTTGCTGTGCTTGAGGCACGTATACAACGGACAGAACGCGTAGAAGAGCAACACCTTCTGCTGGCTATCCTGCACGACCAAGTGCAGAACGGCGCCAAGCAGGTATTAGAATTTAACGATATGAATTACGAAGATACACTCGCCATGCTGCACGCTCCCCAGAAGAGCAGCGTCAGCGACGGCATAGGACTGCCCGACGAGGATTTTGACGAAGACGAGGCTCCGGCAGGCAACCAGTCGGCCGGACATAATGGTCAGACCACAACGGCACAGGCAAAGACGAAATCGAAGACGCCCGTATTAGACAGCTTCGGCACCGACCTGACTCAGGCTGCTGCCGAAGGCAAGCTCGACCCCTGTGTAGGCCGCGAGCGCGAGATTCAGCGCGTCATCGAGATCTTAGGCCGCCGCAAGAAAAACAATCCTATATTAATAGGTGAACCCGGCGTCGGCAAGAGTGCCATTGTCGAGGGGCTCGCCCAGATGATAGCCAAGCACCACACGTCGCCCATGCTCTTCGGCAAGAAGATCTATACGCTCGACATGACTGCCATTGTGGCAGGCACGAAGTATCGCGGACAGTTTGAAGAGCGCCTGAAACAGCTCATGAAGGAGCTGGAGCAGAACCAGGACGTCATCGTCTTCATCGACGAGATTCACACCATCATCGGCGCCGGTTCGACACCTGGTTCGATGGATGCCGCCAACATCATGAAACCGGCTCTGGCACGAGGCACGGTGCAATGTATCGGGGCAACGACACTCGACGAATACCGCAACTCCATCGAGAAAGACGGCGCACTGGAGCGCCGCTTCCAGAAGGTGCAGGTGGAGCCGACCACCAACGAGGAGACGCTGCAGATTCTGCACAACATCAAAGACCGCTACGAACACCACCACCACGTCAGCTATACAGACGACGCGCTGGCGGCCTGTGTCAAATTGACAGACCGCTATGTCAACGACCGCTTCATGCCCGACAAAGCCATCGACGCGATGGACGAAGTGGGCTCGAAGGTTCATCTCGGCAACGCGCAGATTCCCCCTGAGATTACGGAGAAGGAGCAGGAGATTGCCAACATCAAGGACCGCAAGCAGAGCGCCGTCAAGAACCAGAACTACGAGCTGGCCGCCAGCTATCGCGACCGTCAGACACAGCTTGAGAAAGAGCTGGAAGACCTGAACAAGAAATGGCAGACGGGCGAAGGCGACGAACGGCAGGTTGTCACCGAGAAGGAGGTGGCCGACGTCGTATCGATGATGACGGGCGTTCCCGTACAGCGGATGGCCGAACAGGAAGGCATCCGCCTGAAGGGTATGGGTACGGAGCTGAAGGGTGCCGTCATCGGACAGGATGGTGCCATCGACAAGATGGTGCGAGCCATCCAGCGCAACCGCGTAGGACTGAAAGACCCCAACCACCCCATCGGCGCCTTTATGTTCCTGGGGCCCACGGGCGTCGGCAAGACGTATTTGGCCAAGAAGCTGGCAGAGTTCATGTTCGGCTCTTCCGACGCCTTGATACGCGTCGACATGAGCGAATATACGGAGTCGTTCAACACCAGCCGACTGATTGGTGCACCTCCGGGCTACGTCGGCTATGAGGAAGGCGGCCAACTGACGGAGCGCGTACGCCGTCACCCCTACTCCATCGTCCTGTTAGACGAGATAGAGAAAGCCCACTCCAACGTGTTCAACCTCCTGCTGCAAGTGCTCGATGAAGGACGTCTGACCGACGGCAACGGCCGTTTCGTCGACTTCCGCAATACGGTCATCATCATGACCTCGAACGCCGGCACACGCCAGCTGAAGGACTTCGGACGCGGCATCGGCTTCAGCGCTCACAACGGAACGGGACTTGCCCTGAACGAACAGGATAAGGAACATGCACGCAGCATCGTGCAGAAGGCGCTGTCGAAACAGTTCTCGCCGGAGTTCCTGAACCGTCTCGACGAGATCATCACCTTCGACCAGCTCGACCTCGAAGCCATCAAGCGCATCATCGACATCGAGTTAGGCAGCCTCTACAAGCGCATCAGCGACTTAGGCTACACTATCGACATGACTGACGAGGCGAAGGAGTTTGTGGCCACGAAGGGCTACGACGTGCAGTTTGGCGCCCGTCCGCTGAAGCGTGCCATCCAGACTTATGTCGAAGACGGCGTCTGCGAACGCATCGTCAACGGCGACATAGCGACGGGGGCTGTCATCCATATCAAGAAAGCGCCAGACAAGGAAGAACTGCTTTTTGAGACCGATTAAACAGACCGCTTAATTAAATAAGGTTAAAGTAAATGGTGATTCTACCAATAATTAGGTATTTTTTAATACCTTTGCAGGTGATTTGAATCATCATTTATTTTTATTTCTTAAATATGCAGTATTCTAACGAAGTCAACAACATGTGCGTTGTTGCAAAAGGACCGAATCACGGTCCCGCCCCCATTCCCGAAGAGGGCAAATGGATTCAGGCAAAAGAGATCAAAGACATCTCAGGTTACACTCACGGTATCGGCTGGTGCGCACCTCAGCAGGGTGCCTGCAAGCTGTCGCTGAACGTGAAGGACGGCATCATCCAGGAAGCTCTGGTTGAGACCATCGGCTGCACGGGTATGACCCACTCTGCAGCTATGGCCAGCGAGATCCTGCCCGGCAAGACCATCCTCGAGGCGCTGAACACCGACCTCGTCTGCGACGCTATCAACACCGCTATGCGCGAACTGTTCCTGCAGATCGTCTACGGCCGCACACAGAGTGCCTTCTCTGAGGGTGGTCTCGTTATCGGCGCTGGTCTGGAAGATCTGGGTAAAGGTCTGCGCTCACAGACTGGTACACTCTACGGCACCGTTGCCAAGGGTACCCGCTATCTGGAGCTGACCGAGGGTTACATCACCAAGCAGTTCCTCGACAAGGACAATCAGGTCTGCGGCTACGAGTATGTACACCTTGGCAAGATGATGGAAGCCATCAAGAACGGTATGGACGCCAACGAGGCCGTGAAGCAGTTTACCGGCAGCTACGGCCGCACCACCGCCGAGCAGGGTATTGTGAAAGCTATTGATCCACGTAAAGAGTAAAGGAGGAAACAAGATATGATTAGAAAAGTATCATTCGAAAGTTACGAGCGTCGTATCAATCAGGTACTGGCCGCTCTGAAAGAGAACGGAATCAACAGCATCGAAGAGGCTAACGAGATTTGCGAGAAGGCTGGTGTTGACCCCTACCAGATGTGTGAGGACACACAGCGCATCTGCTTCGAGAACGCTAAGTGGGCTTACGTTTGTGGTGCTGCCATCGCTATCAAGAAGGGTGTGAAGAATGCCGCCGACGCTGCCGAGGCTATCGGTATCGGTCTGCAGTCGTTCTGCATCCCCGGCTCTGTGGCCGACGACCGTAAGGTAGGTCTGGGTCACGGTAACCTGGCTGCCCGTCTGCTGCGCGAGGAGACTGAGTGCTTCGCCTTCCTGGCTGGCCACGAGTCGTTCGCCGCTGCTGAGGGTGCCATCAAGATTGCCGAGAAGGCTAACAAGGTTCGCCAGAAGCCCCTCCGCGTCATTCTGAACGGTCTGGGCAAGGACGCCGCTATGATCATCAGCCGTATCAACGGTTTCACATACGTGCAGACTCAGTTCGACTACTACACCGGTGAGGTGAAGGTCGTCAAGGAGACTCCGTACAGCGACGGTCCCCGCGCTAAGGTGAAATGCTACGGTGCCGACGACGTCCGCGAGGGTGTTGCCATCCTGTGGAAGGAGAACGTCGACGTCAGCATCACGGGTAACTCTACCAACCCCACCCGTTTCCAGCACCCCGTTGCCGGTACTTACAAGAAGGAGCGCGTGCTCGCTGGCAAGCCCTACTTCTCAGTAGCTTCCGGTGGTGGTACGGGTCGTACGTTGCACCCCGACAACATGGCTGCAGGTCCCGCTTCTTACGGCATGACCGACACGCTGGGCCGTATGCACAGCGACGCTCAGTTCGCAGGTTCTTCTTCAGTGCCCGCACACGTTGAGATGATGGGCTTCCTCGGTATCGGTAACAACCCGATGGTAGGTGCTACGGTGTCTATCGCCGTTGAGGTGAGCCTCGCTCTGAACGGTAAGTAAACAACTACTTATCACGATATAGAAAAGCAGGTGTGCCGCTCTGTGGTACACCTGCTTTCTTTTTATGCTTTGACGGCTTACTTCCACGAAGCTCCTTCGCGCAGCACAAACCTAATCTGCGACTTCTTCGGGAGCTGCGGCTTCTGCCATTCGCCGCCTAAAATCTGGATGGTCACAGGCTTCTGACTGTTCTTAGCAGCAGCAACAGCCTGTTCCAAGTCCATATAGTCGCCGCGTCCTTTGCGATCGACAGTCATGTCGGCATCGCAACGATACTTCTTCAGCACAGGAATCTCCTCGCAGAGGGCATCAGCCAACAGGCGGGCCACGACGTGCGCACCATATATACTATAATGTGTATTGTCCTGCTTGCCCTTCGGCTCAGTAGGCTCTGTGCCGGGCAGGAACCACATGTGCAGCTTCTTCGAGCCTTCAACGCCCAGCCCTTGCTCCAGATCGTGCGTTATCTTGTTGGCATCGACGAAGTGGACGTTCATGCGCTCGGCAACGTCGCGGGGAGCCACGCGGTAGAGTCCGTGAGTGTCTATCAGCGAGTCGCCTTCTGCCGTCTTTGCACCGTCGGCAAACGTCTGGTCACGCAGTTTCTCGTCATCGTCATTCTGAGGCGCATCGACTCGGAAATTACGGCGCACAACGCTGTTCATCAGTACAGGTATTCCACCGTGTTCACGCGTCTCGCGGACGTATCGGGCCAGCATATAGTCGAAGGTGGAACCTGGGAACGTCTGACGTCCGGCACGCGGTTTCTGGTCGTTATGTCCGAACTGTATGATGACGTAGTCGCCGGGCTTCATCTTGTCGAGCACTTTCTGCCAGCGTCCTTCTTTGAAAAACGTCAGCGAGGTACGCCCGTTAACAGCATGATTATCTACTACGATGTTGTCGTCGAAGAAGCATTGCAGAGCCATCCCCCACCCTCGTTCCAGCTTTCCTTTAGAAAGGTCTTTATTAGCCGCCGTAGAGTCGCCGATAATAAAGATGGTGGTCGTCTTGTCGTTCGTTGCAGCAGTAGTCAGCAACAACAATGCCACAAAAGCAGCAAACAGTAAATTAGTTTTAGTCTTCATCGTAGATATAGTTTGTTTTCGGCTGCAAAGTTACGAAAAAATATGAGAATACAAAAGAAAAGCTGCTTTCCTTTTGCTTTTCTCTCAACTTTTCGTACCTTTGCCCCCATGATATTCTATTTTTCAGGTACAGGCAATACGAGATGGGCGGCAGAGCGGTTAGCGGCTGCTACCAATGAGCGACTGCTCTTCATACCCCAGGAACTGAAGGGGACGTGCGAATACACCTTAGAGGATGGGGAGAGGATAGGCTTCTGCTTCCCCATTCACGGCTGGCAACCGCCACATATCGTCCGCGAGTTTGTGGGCAGGCTACGCATCGACAACGCTGGGGGGCACTACGCCTACGCCCTGTGTACGTGTGGCGACAGTACAGGACTGGCGATAAAGATGCTGGCCGGCGAACTGGCCGCAAGGGGCATCGTGCTCGACAGCTGCCAGTCGCTAACGATGCCCGAGAGCTACGTCTGCCTGCCGTTCATGTACACCGACACACCCGAACGCGAACGTGAGAAGAAAGAGGAGGCCAGCCGCCGGTTGACCGACTTCGAGCGCGTCGTCGTCGAACGGCAAACGGGCTACTCGCAGCTGACGCTCGGACTGACACCCTGGACGTTCACCCACGTGATCGGCGCCTACTTCAACCGCTTTATGATAACCGACAAGAAGTTCACCGTCGATGCCGACGTCTGCATCCACTGCGGCAAGTGTGCTGAGGTGTGTCCCGTGGGCGACATCACGTTTGAAGACACGCCGGGATGGAAAAATGATAGCAGCTGTACGTGTTGTCTCAGCTGCTATCATCATTGTCCTGTCCACGCTATCAACTACGGTCGCATCACGCGACGACGCGGACAATACTATTATAAGCCTTAGAACGGCAGGTCGTCGGCAGAACCTTCGGCCGGAGCCTCCTGAGCCGGCGGGAACGGAGCGGCATCAGCAGCAGGAGCTGCGGGCTGTGCCGGGGGGAAGGGAGCGGCACCTGGAACGGGTGCAGCGGCGGCAGGAGCCACCTGACCGCGAATGATATTGAAGGCACGGACATCGTTGAACCAACGGCCCTGATACTCATGAGCGTCAATATCGAACTGGACGGTCACGTCCTCGTTCAGCTGAATGTTAAACTGCTTGATGCGGTCTTCACCAAAAATACGGAACACGCAGCGCTTAGGATACTGGCCAGGGACTTCAATGACATAGTCCTGCGACATCCATGAGTTACCTGTGCGTGACGAAACACCACTTTGTGCTGGCAATACAGCAATAATTCTTCCTGTTAAATCCATATTATATAATGTATTAAATTGTTGATTTAAGCGATTTGCGACCGCGAAAGTACTAAAAATAGTTTGAAAACGAGAATTTTTAAGCATAAATTTTTCTAATAACACTTTTTTTTGTAATTTTGTAGTCCAAATACGAAGCAACTAAAAACAAAGAAACAATATGAGATTCACAGTATCAAGCACGGCACTGAGCTCAAAGCTCGTCGCACTCTCCAGAGTTATCAACAGTAAGAACGCCCTTCCCATCTTGGGTGACTTCGTTTTCGACGTTAGCGGTCAGACCCTTCGACTGACGGCATCTGACAGTGAGAACACGATGCAGACAACGGTGGAGCTGACCGAGAGCGACAGCGACGGACGCTTTGCCATCGGCAATCACGACCTGTTAGAGGCTGTCAAGGGGTTCTCTGAGCAGCCCATCACGTTCGACGTTGACCTGCAGTCGAGCATAGCCAAGATTACCTATCAGAATGGTCTGTTCAGTCTGCCTACGGAGAATGCCGACGAATATCCTACGGCACAGACCGTCGGCGACGCCGCCACGACCATCGTCATCAGCAACCAGATGCTGGCCGAGAACATCAACCGCAGCATCTTCGCTACGGCTCAGGATGAGCTGCGCCCGGTGATGAACGGCATCTACTTCGACCTGACGCCCGACTGTCTGGCTGTCGTAGCCTCTGACGGACACAAGCTGGTGCGCAACAAGATCTACACCATCAAGAGCGACCAGCCCGCCGCCTTCATCCTGCCGAAGAAGCCCGCCTCGCTGCTGAAGAACCTCTTAGGCAAGGACGGTGGCGACATCACCATCCGTTTCGACGAGCGCAACGCCGAAATCAACTACGGCGACGGCATCATCCTCTGCCGACTCATCGAAGGCCGCTACCCCAACTACAACTCGGTGATTCCGCAGAACAACCCCAACGAGCTGCGCGTAGACCGCAGCGGACTGTTGGCAGCCCTGCGCCGCGTACAGCCCTTCGCCAACGACTCCAGCAACCTCATCCGCTTCCACGTAGAAGGCTCGACGCTGCAGTTAGACGCCGAGGACTACGACTTCTCGAAGACGGCAACCGAGCGCATGAGCTGCGACTACAACGGTCAGCCCATGAGCATCGGCTTCAAGGGTTCTTCGTTCATCGAGGTACTCAGCAATTTCGACTGCCCCGAGATTGTCATCCAGCTGGCCGACCCCAGCCGCGCCGGACTGGTGCTGCCCTCTGAGCAGCCCGAGAACCAGGATGTGCTGATGCTGATGATGCCCATGCTCTTAAACGACTGATACCAACAATGAAACTGAACCTGAAGAAGCCGCTGGTCATCTTCGACTTAGAGACCACGGGACTGGATATGGTGAAAGACCGCGTCATCCAGCTATCATATATTAAGGTGTACCCCGACGGACGCGAGGAGCGCGGTAACGAGATTATCAATCCCGAGCGTCCTATCGACCCGTTCATCACCCAGCTGACAGGCATCGGCGACGATGACGTCAAGGACAAGCCGACCTTCAAGCAGCTCAGCGCCAAGCTGAACGAGGTGTTCTCAGGCAGCGATATTGCCGGGTTCAACTCCAACCACTTCGACGTGCCCCTGCTGGCCGAAGAGTTTCTGCGCGCCGGCATCGACTTCGACTTTGCGAAATGCCGGCTGATTGACGCACAGACCATCTTCCACAAGATGGAGCGCCGCAACCTGGCTGCCGCCTATAAGTTCTATTGTGGCCGCAAGATGGAGGAAGACTTCGAGGCTCACCGCGCCGATCAGGACACCGAGGCCACCTACCGCGTGCTGATGGGCGAGCTCGACAAGTATGCTCCGGGCGCTAACGAAGACCCGGAGAAGGTGCTCGAGAACGATATGGACAAATTAGCTGAGTTCTCGAAGCAGAATGACAATGTCGACTTTGCCGGACGCATCGTCTGGCAGGAGGTCAACGGCGTGCGCACCGAGGTGTTCAACTTCGGCAAGCACAAGGGCAAGCCTGTGGCCGACGTGCTGCGCTTCGACCCCGGCTACTACAGCTGGATACTGGGCGGAGAGTTCACCTACAACACCAAGCAGGTGCTGACACGCATCAGACTGCGCGAAGCGCAAGCGCTGCGCTAAAGAAGGCGCTGCGCTAAAGAATAAAGAATAAAGATTCAGGCGCTGCGCTAAAGAATAAAGAAAAAAGAACAAATAACAAAGAATAAATAAAAAGGATAAAGTGGGATACTCTATGAACAGACTTCTAACTCCTTCATCTGCCCGGAAAGTGCTAAGAACTTTATTCTTTGTTCTTTGTTATTTCTTCTTTAGCCCCGCAGGGGCGCAGGAGCTGGAGGCCAAGATCAACATCAACCACTCGAAGATTCAGGGCACCGATGCCTCCGTCTTCGAGAACCTGAAGCAGACGCTCGAGCAGTTTGTCAACGAGCGCCAGTGGACGGAACTGCAGTTCCAGCAGAACGAGCGCATACAATGCAACTTCAACATCACCGTCGACAAATACGTACAAGCCGAGAACCGCTTCGAGTGTACGGCCATCATACAGGCCAACCGCCCGGTATGGAACTCAGCCTACACGACAACCATCTATAACAACACCGACAAGCAGTTCCAGTTTCAGTTTGCACAGTTCGACCAGCTGAACTTCAACGACGAGAACATCGACAACCAGCTGACGGCCCTCTTCGCCTATTACGCCTATCTCATCATCGGTCTCGACCTCGACACCTTCTCGCCCTTCGGAGGCACCGACGTGCTACAGCGCTGCATGTATCTGGTGAACAACGCCCAGGACTTAGGCTATCCGGGATGGAAGTCGTTTGAAGACTCACGCAACCGCTTTGCCATCATCAACGACTACTTAGACGAGGCCCTCAAGCCTTTCCGCCAGTTGCAGTACGATTACTACCGCAAGGGTCTCGACGAGATGGCCACCAACGTAGAGCGCGGACGCACCGAAGTATCGACGGCCTTAGAAACCGGACTGAAGAAAGCCCACGAAGACAAACCACTGTCGCTGCTGCCGCAGATATGGACGGACTACAAGAAAGACGAACTGGCTAATATATATAAAGGTAAGGGCACACAGAAGGAGAAGGAGGCCGTCTACGACATCCTTTTCGGTATCAACGCCTCCCAGAACAACACCTGGGAGAAAATCAAACAATGATTTTGAGATGCTTAAACAGCTATATATCAAGAACTTTACACTCATTGACACACTCGACATCCAACTGCACCCGGGCTTCTCGGTCATTACCGGCGAGACGGGTGCCGGCAAGAGTATCATCCTCGGCGCCATTGGCCTGCTCTTAGGCCAGCGTGCCGACTCGAAGACCATCAAGCAGGGAGCCGACAAGTGCGTCATCGAAGCACACTTCGACCTGTCGCGCTACCAGATGGAACCGTTCTTCACCGACAACGACATCGAGTATGACGCCAATGACACCATCATCCGACGCGAACTGACGGCTGCCGGCAAGAGCCGCGCCTTCATCAACGATACCCCGGTGGCGCTGACAACGCTCAAGGAACTGGGCGAGCAACTGGTAGACGTACACTCACAGCACCAGAACTTGCTGCTGCAGAAACAAGACTTCCAGCTGTCGGTGGTCGACATCATTGCAGGCGACTCGAAGGAACTTCTGGCTTATGGTCAGGCATTTGCTGACTACCACGAGGCAGGACGACAGTTGCAGGAGCTGAAGGACGCCATCGAGCAGAACCGCCAGAACGCCGACTTCCTGCAGTTCCAGTTCAACGAACTCAACGACGCCCGCTTAGTTGACGGCGAGCAGGAGGAACTGGAGCAACGGAGCGAGACAATGACCCACGCCGAGGACATCAAGAGTGCCCTCTACGAAGCCGACAACGCGCTGTCGGCCGACGAGACGGGCATCGTTGCATCACTTCGCACCGCCGCCGCTGCGCTGAAAGGCATCGAGCGTGTACTGCCTGCTGCCAAAGAGCTGGCCGAGCGTATGGACTCTGCCTATATCGAATTGAAAGATGTGGCGCAGGAGGTGAGCAGCAGTCTGGAGGATGTCGACTTCGACCCCGCCGAACTGGACGCTGTCAATAACCGTCTCGACCGTATCTACGACCTCGAGAAGAAATACCACGCCGACAGTATTGCCGAACTCATCACGATGCGCGATGACCTCAAACAGAAGTTGTCGGCCATTGAGAACAGCGACGATGCCCTGCAGGAGCAGCAAGCCAAGTGCCAACAGCTGAAAGAGAAATGTCAAGAGCTAGCCAACGCCCTGAGCCGACAGCGCACGAAGGCCGCCCGACAGATAGAGAAGGAGATGCAGCAGCGGCTCGTGCCTTTAGGAATGCCCAACGTGCGTTTCGCCATCAACATCGGACAGTCGGAGTTGTCGCGCAGCGGACAGGACAAGGTGTCGTTCCTCTTCTCTGCCAACACCTCTACCCCACTTCAGCCTGTAGCCCAAGTGGCGTCTGGCGGTGAGATTGCCCGTGTCATGCTGTCGCTGAAGGTGATGATCAGCGGGGCCGTGAAGCTGCCAACCATCATCTTCGACGAAATCGACACAGGCGTCAGCGGACGTGTGGCCGAGCAGATGGCCCAGCTGATGCAGGAGATGGGCAGCCACGAACGACAGGTCATCAGCATCACCCATCTGCCACAGATTGCAGCCCTCGGCACCAGTCACTACAAAGTGGCCAAAGCCGAGACGAAGAACGGCACGACGAGCACGATGACCGAGCTGACAGCCGACGAACGCGTCAGCGAGATAGCACAGATGTTGAGCGGTAGCGACGTGACGGCTGCCGCCATTCAGAATGCAAAAGAACTGCTTAAATTATGAAAAGATTCTATACTTTAATATTGGCGCTGTCCGTTGTTGTTGCTGTGACGGCGCAACCCTCGTGGGTGAAGAAGGCCACGAAGTCAGTATTCATACTCAAGACATTCGACGACAAGGGCACACTCTTAGGCAGTTCATGCGGATTCTTCACCGGCGAACGCGGCGAGGCCGTCAGTAGCTTCACGCCCTTCAAGGGTGCATCGAGCGCCATCGTCATCGACGCTAACGGACAGGAGTTGCCCATAGCCTGTATGCTCGGTGCCAACGACACCTACGACGTGGCCCGCTTCCGCGTCACCGCCAAGAAGACCGTTCCCCTGACCGTTGCCGCCACCGATGCGCCGTCCGACGCTATGGTGTGGCTGCTGCCCTACCGCGAGACGAAGCAGGTGCCTACAGGTACCGTCCGCAAGGCAGAAACCTTCCGCGACCGATATGCCTACTACACCGTAGCCCTCAACATGCCCGAGGGCACGACGAGCTGTCCGCTACTGAACGAGGCCGGCGAGGTCATCGGACTGATGCAGCAGCCCTACCGTCAGGACGACACGCTGAGCTATGCCGTCAGCGCACGCTTTGCTGACTCGCTCATCATCAGCGGCCTGAGCATCAACGACCCGACACTGCGCAGCACGCATATCAAGAAGGACTTGCCCCAAGACCTCGACCAGGCGATGCTGACGCTCTATATGGCGCAGGCCTCGCTCGACTCTGCGGCCTACGTCGGACTCATCAACGACTTCATCGCCCGATTCCCCAACACGCCCGACGGTTATATCTACCGCGCTGAGACGTCCACCGCCGGCAAGCGATTTGCCGATGCAGCACGCGATATGGAGCAAGCCATCCGTGTGGCCGACAATAAGGACGAGGCACACTTCAGCTACTCGAAACTCATCTACCATAAAGAGGTGTATATGGCAAAAGATGCCTACGACGGCTGGTCATTAGACAAAGCGTTGGAGGAGGCCCGCGAGGCCGAACGCATCAACCCGCTGCCGCTCTATCGCCAGCAGCAGGCCGTCATCCTCTACGTCCAGAAGAAGTATGCTGAAGCCAGCGACATCTACGCCACCATCACGGGCAGCGAACTGCGGTCGGCAGGACTGTTCTTCGAGGCGGCGCGCTGCAAGGCGGCACTCAACGACACCGTCGGCAAATTGGCACTGCTCGACAGCTGCGTGGCCATGTTCAACAAGCCCTATCTGAAGGAGGCGGCGCCCTACCTGATGCTACGTGCCCAGGCGCTGCTCGACGCGGGGAAATTCCGTCAGGCCACTTCCGACCTGAACGACTACGAGAAACTGATGCAGGCCACCGTCAATGCCAACTTCTACTATCTGCGCTATCAGGCCGAAGTCGGCGGACGACTGTACCAGCAGGCGCTCAACGATATTGACCAAGCCATCACGATGATGCCTGAGTACGATCTCTACTACGCCGAGAAAGCCTCACTGCAGGTACGCGTCGGACTCTACGACGAGGCCATCGCGACGGCTAACGAATGCATCCGCATTGCCCCTGAATATAGCGACGGCTACCTTTTTCTCGGCATCGCCCAATGTCAGAAAGGCCAGAAGCAGGAGGGACTAAAAAACCTGCAACGTGCCAAAGAACTTGGCGACGCGCAGGCTGATGATCTGATAGAGAAATTCTCGAAGTAATCCTATTCTTGTTCGCTGGCGGAAGCTGAGGGTTGAACGCTACGCTTCATGTTGAGTTCAGTGATGCGTCCGTCGGGTGAAACGACGGCGGTGACCTTGTAGACGGCGCTGGTCTCGCGGCTCTCGTCGCTGCGTTCCATGTGCTGTGCGACGGTGAAGGTGGTCTTGAAGAGTTGGCGGCCTTCGTCGAGCATGAACTTCTCGACATTCCAGTCGCCATTGGGGGTGAAGGTCATCTGGGTGATGTCGGCCTCGTGGAGCTTCTCCATATACTGGATGACGTCGTCCTTCGTGGCGTTCGAGCGGTGCAGGAACGAAGTCATGACGGGGGCTACGGCAGCGGCAATGGCCCCCTCGTCCATCTGGGCAAGAGCATTGAAGTAGGCGGTACAGGTCTGGATGACCATCTGGCGGTCGTCGGCTGTCACCTTCTGGTTCTCTAACAGTTCTAACTGTGCGCGTGCCTCGTCGTAGTAGGCGCCGTCGTTATGGCGGTTAAGGTAGGCCTGGATGGATTCGATGGTGTTGGCCTGCAGGGCGGCCACCCAGTCGAGGGAGTCGATCTTGATGTCGGCCTCGACGCTGTGGATGCTCTGCGGGTGCATCTTTAGGAATCGCTCGAAGGCATAGCGGCTGTTGCTGACCAAGGCGTCGGCCCAGTCGGTGTCGGCACGGTGGAGGGCTTCAAGGTGCAAGCGAATGGAGTCACGGTGAACGCCGGGGGCGTCTGCATACATATCGAGATAGTTCTCCAACACTAAGGGCTCGGTGCTCTTCATGGCGTTTTCATAGGCACGCAGCTCGTTCTTCTGCTCCTGGTTCTTCATGAAGTAGAGTCCAAGCAGGACGAGGATAAGTGCTATGACGAACGAGACGATGAGCACGGTGATGGCTGTGCGGCCTTTGCGCGGTTGGCGCTTGTCCGTTTTACCGGGCTTGCCCGCATTACCGGTAACCACATTACCAGGCTTGCCCGCATTACCGGGGACCACATTACCTGCTATCTCTATCCCGCACGACGGGCATGTTTTGGCTTGGTCACTCACTTGATGACCACACTCAGGACACGTTATTAACATATTTCAATTCACAATTCTTCAATTCACAATTCTTCAATTCTTCCGCTCGAGCTTTGCTCGCTTTGCTTGCAAAGAATTTTCCATCTTCAATGCCGGAACCGGATTTCGCGCAGGCCGTGACGCCCCATGAAGCGCGACTTGTCGACATAGCCGTTGACGCCAACAATGCGCCCCTTGCCCGTATACTGCCACATCGTGATGTCGCGGCCGTCGGCTAACACCGGCTCTTCGTTGGTGTACATCGCAATCATCAGCGGATAGTCGTCGAGCAACCCGCCCTGCAAGTGCTTGTTGTAGAAGTTGCGGAAGGTATAGACCAGCGGTTTCTGGCGATAGGTAGCCTCCATCAGCCAGAGGAACTTCATCAGCGAGTCGCGGAACTCCTCGACGGGCAGGTTGCCGGTCGTCTCGACATCGAGCATCGGGATGAGATCCTGTTCGCCGGGCAGGCACTGGGTCATGAAGTTGCGCATCTGGCGCTCAAGGTCGGTCTTGGGACGGAAGAAGTGATAGCTGCCCACCTTCAGCCCGTAGCGATGAGCCAGGTCGATGTTGCGCTCGAAGTAGGAGTCGATGCGGTCGCCACCCTCAGTAGCCTTCAGGTAGACGTAGGCCATCTTGGTGTTCTCGCCAACGGTCTCCCAGAACACCTCTCCCTGGTAGTGGCTCAGGTCGATGCCGTGAACGTGGTCGCAGGTGTCCTCGCACATCAGGTAAGGATTCACCTCGTCGCCGTCTTCGTCGTAGACGGGCTCCACGGGCTTGGGTGCCGGCTTCACAGAAGTACGGCGCGTGGCTTTCTTTTTCTTAGAGACTGCTTGTACACGAGCCTTGGGACGGCGTTTCTTGGTCTTGGCCGTCAGTTCGCCACCAATGGCAAAACCGACGAATAGCAGGAGTATGATATAGATGTATTTCTTCATGCTCTGAAATTTTGAGGTGCAAAGATACGAAATAATTCATAATTCATAGTTCATAATTCATAATTATTTTCTATCTTTGCACAAAATTTTGACTTATGCGAAAATTCATGATGCTGCTAACGGCTCTGACCCTTTGTCTGACAGCCTGTCACGACGACGACGAGCCGGAAGGATACACCCCTGCTACACGGGCTTCGCGCACCGTGTTGGTCTATATGTCGGGCGAGAACAACCTGACGGTCACTTCAGGTGTCAGGTTCCTGAACAACGACCTGCAGGAAATCATCGAGGGGTCGAAAGCCTTAGGTGCCGACCAGCGCCTGCTGGTATTCGTCGACAGTCTGAACACGAACTCCCAGCAGTCGAGCACACCTTTTATCATAGAGGTACACGACGGCAAGGCCCAGGAGCTTTACAAGTACGACCACCACTTCTACGCCAGCGACCCCGCCAACTTCCGCGAGGTCATCGACAGGGCCTTTGCCTATGCTCCCGCCGATAGCTACGGCCTCGTGCTGTGGGGACACGCCACGGGATGGCTTGTCGACGAAGACTCGATAGCCAGTGCCAGCTCGCGCCCCCGACGCGCCTACGGCGTAGACTATGGCAGGAATGCCGACCCGGGCAACCCGTATAAGTGGATGAACATCACACAGATGGCACGTGCGCTGGTGGGACTGCCCAAGCTGGCTTTCATCTTCGCCGACTGCTGCAACATGATGTGTGCAGAGGTGGGCTACGAGCTGCGCAACGCCACCGACTACCTGATAGGCTCGCCTGCCGAGATTCCTGGCGACGGAGCCCCCTACCACCTGCTGCAGAGTGCGCTCTTCAAGGACGGGGAGCAGATGTACAAGGGCATCATCGACACCTATTATAATCACTATCTGGAACGCAGCAGAAACAGTTATAGCCTGCCGCTGTCGGTCATCAGCACACAGCACATCGAGGCGTTAGCACAGGCCACCCACGACGTGCTCACGCAGTTTGAGCCGGCCTGCCCCGTCTACCCCAAATACCCTAACATGAGGAAAGACAGCATCGTCTTGTACCTGCACGCCGACTACGACGCACCGGTCATGTACGACATGAGGGCCTTCGTCAAGGCCAACACGAGCGACGAGGTGTTCAGGCAGTGGGACGCATACTACCAGCGGGCCGTGCCCTACTACCGCATGTCGATGGTCTGGACGACGATGTATTCGAACATGATGGCCGATTTCTCGACGTTCAAGGAGGACGAGTCGGTCAACGGCTGTGTCAGTATGTATGTGCCGCAGAACACGACCATCTACAACAGCAGCAATTACTGCTACAACCAGACGTTCAACCAAATGGGGTGGAACCGCGTCGTCGACTGGACCCGCTTCGGATGGGGCGATACCGACGACAACCCTTGGTAATCAAAAACAACTTGATATTTTTGTATTTAACGACAACTTGGACAACTTGGACAACTTTTACACACACGATACCATCCGAGTAGCTAAGTTGTCTAAGTTGTCTAAGTTGTCGTTATATTACTTAATCAGCCTGACTCTCGTGGACGACGACCTTGACCTTTGAGATGCGGCGCTCGTCGAGCTCGAGAATCTCGAAGGTGAAGTTCTGGTACTCCAGCTTCTCGTGGACGACAGGGAAGTCGCCCTTCAACTCCAGCATCAGGCCAGCCAGCGTGTCGGCGTCGCCCTCGACCTCCTCGAAGATGTCGTCGTCGAGCCTGAGCACCTTATAGAAGTCGCTGAGCAGCGTCTTGCCCTCAAAGACATAGGTGTTGGCGTTGATGCGCACGAAGTTGCGCTCCTCCTCGTCGTACTCGTCGTTAATCTCGCCGACAATCTCCTCCAAAATGTCCTCCATCGTGACAATGCCGCTGGTGCCGCCGAACTCGTCGACAACAATGGCAATATGCACCTTGTTAGCCTGGAACTCGCGCAGCAGGTCGTCAATTTTTTTCGTCTCAGGAACGAAATACGACGGACGGATCAGCGACTGCCAACGGAACGTGGCGGGCTTGCCAATATGCGGCAACAAGTCCTTGATATAGAGAATACCGCGCACGTTGTCGATAGACTTCTGATAGACGGGAATACGCGAATAGTTGTTCTCGACAATGCACTTCAGCACATCGGGGAACGGCGACTTGAAATCGAGGGCAACGACATCCTGACGGCTGGTCATAATCTCCTTCGCCGTCTCGTCGCCGAAACGGACAATGCCCTCCAGCATGTTCTGTTCCTCCTTCAACTCCGTCTTGTCCGTCAGTTCCAAAGCCTGCTCCAAGTCGTCGACGCTCAGCACGTGGTTCTCCTTCTGCACCACCTTACCAGCCAGAATGCCTGAACGGATCAGCACCGAAGCCAACGGATAGAACAGACGGCGCAGCATCATGATAGCACCGGAAAAACTGCGACAGACGGCTAACGCATGCTGACCACAATAAACCTTGGGAATAATCTCGCCAAAAAGCAGCAACAGGAAGGTCAGCAGCACCGTGATGACCAGGAACTGCAACCACACTGCATTGCCGAAGTGTATCATGTGTGCAAAGAAATAGTTGCACAGCATGATGATGGTCACGTTGACCAGATTATTGGTAATCAGGATGGTAGCTAACAGCCGCTCTGAGTCGTCGCGAAGCTCCATAATCTGGCGGTCGCACTCCTCATTGCTCTCCTCCACCTCATTCAGGTCGTTGGGCGAGAGCGAGAAGAAAGCAATCTCAGAGCCTGATGCAAATCCGGATACCACCAACAGAAGACACGCTAAAATGCCGGCAAAAATAGCACCGGCAGAAGGTGTCAGCCAATAAACGTCATTGAATAATAGTTGAAAATAGTCCACTGCTTATTCCTTTGATTCCTTAGGCGAAAGCATCTCCATATTATCGGCCCAGATCTCGGTCACGTACTTACGCTGACCCTGCTTGTCATCATATGTAGAATAGCGCAGACGGCCTTCGATATACAGCTTGTCGCCCTTATGAACGTATTTCTCGACAACCTCGGCTAACTTTCGCCACAACAGCACGTTATGCCAGTCCGTACGGTCGGGCACCTGCGTGCCGTTCTGCAACGTATATCCCTTCTCGGTGGTTGCGAAACGGAAACGGGCAACGGCCACGCCCTGGTCTACATAGCGCACTTCGGGGTCGGTTCCCACGTTGCCTATCAGCATCACCTTATTCATACGCGACAACTATTTAGCCTGTCCTAAATAACGGAACTTGAAATTCTTACCTTTGGCTGAGGGGAACTGACTGCGCTCGTCGACACGCTCCTGCAAGTGCTCCACAATGCGGTTATAGCAGTCGATGCCCGACACGGCCTTGACGCGGGCCACGAAATGGGTGTCGCGATACTGGAACTTACCCGTACCAGGCACTAACAGCACACGCTTGAAGTCGACGACACCCTCATACCAACCGGGGCGCTCTTCATTCAGCTTAGAGACAACGGGCGAAGCATTGCGCTCGTTAGAACCACCTGCAGAAGGGTGAACGGCCTTCTTCTCCTTGAAGTCCTGCATCGTGGCAGCCTCGGTCTTGATAATGATGAAGTACACACGGGGACGGATCTTATAGCGCTTGGGGTAGAACACGTTGCTGGCCACATAGTCACGAATATCATTCTCCAGCGCCTGGTTCATACCTATCTCATCAATATTAGCCAAAAATTCAATAGCCTCGTCAACGGAATTGACAAGTATCTCTCTGTCGAAATATCTCAAATATAAATTCATCTGTAAGAATCTGTTTTTCCTGCTTAAATAATCAAAAGATTGTGTTGATGGTAAAAGAGCGGAAAACGGGACTCGGACCCGCGACCCCAACCTTGGCAAGGTTGTGCTCTACCAACTGAGCTATTTCCGCAAAAGACAAAAAAGATGTGAAGAGGAGGAGACTCGAACTCCCACGTCGCAATTGACACTACCCCCTCAAAGTAGCGCGTCTACCAATTCCGCCA
>ONYA01000035.1 GCA_900321965.1 uncultured Prevotellaceae bacterium | reverse complement strand
ACGGCAACCGCTACCCGTTGCGCTCTGCCGAGGGACTGAAACTCAACACATGGGTGCAGTCACCAGAGAGTGGAATCACCGAGTTTACCATGCATTTCGAACCTTTGCCGAAGAAGATGCAGATATTCGACTTCATCGAGGGCGACGGAACCAGAGCATTTAAATTGTTAGGCATCCACGATAAGAAGGCAAAACTGAAAGTACCTACGATGCAGGAATTGACTGAGGCAAATCCGTGGACAGTACCCGAGGACTGGTTCAAGACCGACACCATCACCGTAAAAGGCCGCATCGAGGGCTACGACGCCGAGCAGTTCGGTTTCAGAAATACCATTCTTCGCCCGCCCCGGTGAGACCATCGACATCACCGTGCGCAAAGATGCTGGAGACAGGTACGTCTGTGTCTATAACAACGGCAGCAGCCGCGATGCTGCCCGCTGGCTCCGCACACGTGACGAGATTACCGACGTCCTTTTCCCTTTGATGCTTTTCGAAGGCTCTTTTGACGAAGGAAACGTCCTTGCCGACAATATGTGGCAGAACGTGATGTACCGTTTGCAGACCGTGAGTCGCCGCGAGCACTACACGCCTATGGAAATGCAACTGGCTCTGGCCTACGTTCAGACGCGTTTCGCGTATTATTACATGACATACGCCATGAACCGCAGGTATGCACTGATGAAACAGCAGCAGGACGAAAGCGCGGAGTGGCAGAACCTCGCCGACGCGAAGAGCTACTATCATCTGCGCCGTATTGACTTCGACAATCCCCTGCTCTTCGCCAGCAGCGACTTCCCACATCTGCTCAATCGCATCCAGTATGCCCAACCTGCCATGCGTGCCTTATTCAGCACCGCAGGTCAACAGCGGATGGATAATTACTATGCGGTTTTGCGCGAAATGCTCGGCAGCAAGGACAACACACTGATAGCCCAGCTCTGCTTGTACCAACAGATGTTGACGGAGTCCCGTCGTTGGCAGACAGATAAAGAGTCGAAATATGCGATGTTCAGCAACACGTTTACGCATCCCTACGTCATATCCAGGCAAGATTCTGATGATAGACTTCTGGGGTATGGGCTGCGGCCCTTGCCGTGGTGCCATCCAAGCAAGTAAGGAACTACGTGCCGAGATTGCCAAGCGCGACGACGTGAAACTTATATTCATTGCTGGGGAGCGCACTGCCGATGGCAGCGACGCCTACAAGCAGTACGTGGCCGAATGGTTATCTAATGAAGAGACCGTCTGCGTCACCAACGCCGACTTCACCCGCCTGCAAGAGCTGTTCCAGTTCAACGGCATCCCGCACTACGAGACCATCACCCCCGACTGTCGCCGCGTCCGCGATGACCTCCGCATCGACGGCTACGACAACTTCGACTATGAATTTCAAAGGTTATTGGATAAACTCAAATAACAATTCGTGACCCATTCACTTTATGTCAAACATTCAAAAAAAACAGCAGAATCACACATAGTTCCTGCCCCCCCTGTGCACTTCCATCGGTTCAATTGTTTTCAAATGCGAAGGCAAAGATACGAACTTATTCTCGAACATCCAAATTATCAATGTAAAAAATGATCAGTAGAACCGACACCGTGATTCCGGAAACGTCACGGCCTCTCGTGAAAACGTCACGGCCTTACACTTCACACCTCTCACCTCTCACCTCTCACTTTTCACCTCTCACCTCTCACCTCTTCGAGCAGGATTTCAATGAGGCGCGGTACGGCGTAGTCGCCGAGAGCGGCCTCGGGAATCCAGAAATAGCCGGCGGGTAATGCCGGGCGTTCGTCGGTTTCAAGCAGGTAGAAGTCGGCATAGATAATGCGGTGGGTGAGGACGTGCTTGACGTTCTTTTTTAGAGGAGAGAGGAGAGAGGAGAGAGGAGAGGGGAGAGAGGAGAGAGGAGAGAGATTACTTCCCTCCACGCACAACGGCTCATACAGGCCCTGCCAGATGTCGCCGGCGGGACGACGGTGGATGGCCGTCATACCCTGACACCTTATATATACATACGTGAGGCGGCGTTCCTTCACTTTAAGTGTCCGCCGTTTCACCGGCAGTTCACAGATGCGCCCCTCGCGGAAGGCGGCACAGGTTTCCTGCAACGGACAAGCGTCACAGTCGGGACTTTGCGGCGTACACTGTGTGGCACCGAAGTCCATAATGGCCTGGTTATAGGCGGAAGCCTCAGCCTCAGGCAGCAGGCTCTGGGCAAGGGCGGTAAACTCGTGCTTGCCTTCCGTCGTGTTGATGGGTGTGGCGATACCGTAGTGGCGGGCGAGGACGCGGTAGACGTTGCCGTCGACAACGGCGGCGGGCAGGCCGAAGGCGAAAGAGCCGATGGCGGCGGCGGTGTAGTCGCCGACACCTTTGAGCTGGCGGAGGCCTTCTATCGTGGTGGGGAAACCACCACGGGCGAGGACTTGCTTAGCGGCGGCGTGGAGGTTGCGGGCACGGCTGTAGTAGCCCAGGCCCTGCCATTCGCGCAGCACCTCGTCCTCAGTGGCGGCAGCAAGGTCGGCAACGGTGGGCCAGCGGCGCATGAAGCGCAGCCAGTAGTCCCAGCCCTGCTTGACCTGCGTCTGCTGAAGGATGATTTCGGAGAGCCAGATGGCATACGGGTCGCGGGTCTGCCGCCAAGGCAGGTCGCGGCCGTGCTCACGGAACCATTTCAGGAGGGTTAGTGCAAAACCACTCATAGGACTTATGGGACTTATAGGACTTATGAGACTTATACCTACAATTTCCCCTGATCTCCCAAGTAGCTGTCCTTGAAACCTAAGAAGTAGAGGACGCCGTCGAGGCCGATGGTGTTGATGCTCTGCTTGGCATTGGCCACGACACGGGGCTTGGCGTGGAAGGCGATGCCAAGGCCGGCCTCCGAAATCATCGGCAGGTCGTTGGCACCGTCGCCCACGGCAATGGTCTGGGCGAGGTTCACCTTCTCCACTTGCGCGATGAGCTTCAGCAGTTCGGCCTTGCGGTGGCCGTCGACCACCTCGCCGACATAGCGGCCCGTCAGCTTGCCGTCATCGCCTATCTCCAACTCATTGGCGTAGACGTAGTCGATGCCATAGCGACGCTGCAGGTACTCGCCGAAGTAAGTAAAACCACCGCTGAGGATGGCTATCTTATAGCCGCAGCGCTTGAGGATGGTCATCAGACGGTCGGCACCCTCGGTGATGGGCAGGTGTTCGGCAATATCCTGCATGACGCTGACGTCGAGCCCCTTCAGCAGGGCGACGCGGCGTGTGAAACTCTCCTTGAAGTCGATCTCTCCGCGCATGGCACTCTCGGTGATAGCCCTCACCTGGTCGCCAACGCCGTTGCGCTCGGCCAGTTCGTCGATACACTCCGTCTGGATGAGCGTAGAGTCCATATCGAAACAGATAAGACGGCGCATACGCCGGAACATATCGTCGCGCTGGAAGGAGAAGTCTACCTCCATCTCCGACGAGAGCTTCATCAGCTGACGCTGCATCTCCTGTCGGTCCTGCGGCTCACCGCGCAGCGAGAACTCAATGCAGGCACGGACATGCTTGGCCGGGTTCTTGATGCTCTTGCGGCCTGTCATACGGCGGATGGCGTCGATATTAAAGCCCTGGTCGGCAATGATGCGGGTGGCACCCTCTATCTGGCGTGCCTCCAGCTCACGACCCATAACCATCAGGATGTAGCGGTTCTTGCCCTGATGGCCCACCCAGTCCTCGTACTCGTCGTCGGTGATAGGCGAGAAGCCGATGTTCACGCCTAACTCCGTAGCCTTGAACAGCAGCTCTTTCATCACCTGTCCGGAGTGTGCCTCGTCCATACGGATGAGGATGCCTAGCGACAGCGTGGAGTGGATGTCTGCCTGGCCGATGTCCAGGATTTGTGCATCGTAACGGGCCAAGATGGCCATGACGGAGGCCGTCAGTCCCGGGCGGTCCTGCCCGGTGATGCGGACGAGTATCTGCTCTTCTTTCATTGTTGTTTGTCGTTATGTCGTTATACCGTTATTTCGTTATCACGTTATGCCGCTGTTTCGTTATGCCGCTGTTTCGTTTTCACTCGCTGCACATCGCCACGCAAATCTGGTCCTGCAGCCCGCGACCGTCGCTCATGCGGCTGACGCCCTGGTTGATGATGGCGAAGCACAGCTCGTGGCCGTTGGGTGCCGTACAGAATCCCGCCAGACTGGAGATGCCCGACACGGAGCCGGTCTTAGCGTGGACGTTGCGCTCGGCCACCGTGTTCTTCATGCGACCCTTCAGCGTACCGTCGACACCGGCCACAGGCAGCACGATGTTCAGTTGACGGAAGAGACCGGCATGTTGCCACACATAGCGCAGCATAGCGACCTCTAACTCAGCTGACACATAATTATAGAGCGACAGGCCCGACCCGTCGGCAACACGGTAGTCGCCAGGCTGCAGGCCCACCTTCTGAATCATCTGACGCACCTGCGAGGCGGCTGTCTTACCTGTGGCCGACTTGTTGCCGTTAGTACGCCCCAATTGATAGAAGAGCGACTCGGCATAGAGGTTATCGCTCTCTTTCATCATGCGCACCAACACCTCGCCGACACTGTGGCTGCGAGTGGTTATCAGCCGGCGCGACGAGAGCGGGGCACGGTAAGACGTTTCGATGATGACAACACCGTCGCGCTGCAGTTCACGGGTCAGCTGTTCCACGAAACAGTCCTTGCTGTCGTAGAGCAGCGGCGTCAGCACGGGATTGTCGTCGTCCCAGCACCAGCCCTCGCCTAAGCGGTCGTCGTCCTTGAACGACAGGTCGACGATGATGCCACCGCTGATGGTGTCGATACCCAAGTGACGCACCTTATTGACAAAGGCAACCATATCGCTGCGGTCGAACATCGGGTCCATACCGCCCACAACATGCAGATTGCCGCGCAACGTACGGCCACTGATAGTACCTGTATAATAGAGCGATGTCTTCAGTTGGTAGTCACCGCCCAGACGGTCGAGGGCCGTGACGGCCGTCACCACCTTCATCGTCGATGCCGGACGCAGGCGCTGGCGGTGACCATAGGCATAGATTGTGGTATCGGCAGTCAGGTCGTAGACCATCAGTCCTAACTGCGTCGTCTCAAGCAGGGGTGTCGTCAGTATCGTGTCAATACGGGCCTGCAGACTCTGAGGCCAGGGCAGGCTGCCCGCCAAAGGGATGTCTGTCTGCGCCATCAGGGGCAGTGTCAGACAGATATAGAGAAATATAAACAGCCTTTTCTTCATTTCGACTGCAAAGTTAGAAAATAATGCTGACATACGGAAGCGATTTTGGAAGATTAACGCTGTACGCCCTACAAATAAAAGCATTTCAAGGGAAAAGCCTCAAAAAAACACCAGCGACTCCTTGCGCGCGTACGCGGAGGAGTCGGACAGCCCCGTGAATTTGTTAAATTATCGTTATTTTCAGCGGAAACATAAAGAAAATACCAAGTTTCCGCTGATTATACGGACATTTTTGCTATATTTGCAGCGGATTTTGATTTACAATCATAAAAAACATGATAATAGGACGCGAAAAAGAACAGCATGAACTACTGAGTCTTCTCGAAAAGGAGGAGTCGCAGTTTTGTGCCGTCTATGGACGCCGCCGTGTTGGCAAGACGTATCTCATCCGCGAGACATTTAACTATCAGTTCTGCTTCCAGCACACAGGTGTGGCCAAAGGAACACTTCGTCAGCAATTGACGGCATTCCGCAACTCCCTGATGGCGGCAGGCATGAGGTGCGCCATACCTAAAAACTGGATTGAAGCCTTTGAATTGCTGAAACAGCTCATTAATGATGCCCCGGCAGGCAAAAAGGTTCTCTTCATAGACGAACTCCCTTGGATGGACACGCCCAAGGGTAATCTGATAGGCGCCCTTGAGAGCTTCTGGAACGGATGGGCCACAGCACGCAAGGAGAAGGACATTGTGCTGATAGTATGCGGTAGTGCCACTTCATGGATTAGCCAGAAACTCCTGAAGGACAAGGGAGGACTTCGCGGAAGACTGACCTTGCGTATAAAGCTTGTTCCATTCAACCTCCGCGAGTGTGAACTCTTTGCCAAGGGAGCCAACCTTGCCTTTGGCCGTAAGGACGTATTGGAACTATACATGATTCTTGGTGGCATACCCTACTACTGGAGCTTCCTGAAGAAAGGACTGAGTGTAGCGCAGAATGTCGACCAACTGTTCTTCACGGAAACGGCCCAGCTGCGAGACGAGTTTGAGGCTCTTTATGCCACGCTGTTCAAACGGCCGGAGAACTATCTCAAGGTTATCGACTGCCTGAGTAACGGCAGACGTTCCGGCCTGACAAGGGATGAAATACTAAAAGACAGTAAACTCTCGGACGGAGGCACATTCTCAACCATCCTGGAAGAACTGGAAGAGAGCGGATTCATCCGCCGTTTCGCCTCTGCCGACACTGCGGAGATAAACGCACTGTATCAGCTGATTGACAACTATACGCTGTTCTATTATCTCTGCATCAGGAAAAACGCTTTCAGCGATGAGCATTATTGGCTGAACACCTGCACGTCGGCAGCCCATAACACATGGAAGGGGCACGCCTTTGAGCGTGTCTGTCTCCAGCATGTTCCGCAGATTAAGACAGCCCTTGGTATTTCTGGCGTACAGACAAACGTATGTTCATGGTTCGTCCGCGGCACAAAAGAGCGGCAAGGAGCACAGATAGACTTGGTCATGCAACGGGCTGACGGCTTTACGGACATCTGCGAGATGAAACACTCCGTAAACACTTTCGACATTGACAATGACTACGCTAAGGACTTGCAATACAAGCTTGATGCATACCGAGAGCTTTCGAAAGACAAACGCACCCTTCACCTTGTCATGGTAACAACAAACGGCGTTGCCCACAACAAATACTATAATATGGTACAGAAGGAGATAAACATGGATGAGCTGTTTACCTGAAGACTGAACCGTTCTTTGGAAATTGGATGTATGACCATAACCACCGTCATCAGCAATTTATCAGCCGAAAGTTTTGTGCTTTCGGCTTTTTTCAATAACTTTGCAGCATCAAAACCTTAGTTTATGGTCTACAAATACGATTTCCTGATTATCGGTGCCGGTGTTGCCGGCATGAGTTACGCCCTGAAGGTGGCCCGTGCAGGCCGCAAGGTATGCATCATCTGTAAGTCATCGCTCGACGAGGCAAACACGTCGTTTGCACAGGGCGGCGTCGCCAGTGTGACGAACTTGGAACTGGACAACTTCCAGAAACATATTGACGACACGATGGTGGCCGGCGACTACATCAGCGACCCACAGGCCGTGGAGCAGGTGGTGCGCATGGCACCCGAACAGATTAAGGAGCTTGTACAATGGGGTGTGAACTTCGACCGCAAGGAAGACGGCTCGTTCGACCTGCACCGCGAGGGCGGCCACTCGGAGTTCCGCATCCTGCACCACGCCGACGATACCGGCGCAGAGATTCAACGCGGACTAATGGAGGCCGTGCGCCACAACCCGAACATCATCGTCAAGGAGAACCATTTTGCCGTGGAGATTATCACCCAGCACCACCTCGGCGTGCGCGTCACCCGCCGCTCGCCACATATCCAGTGCTATGGCGCCTACGTGCTGGCCCCCGATACTGAAAAGGTAGACACCTACCTGTCGAAGGTGACCGTTATATGTACCGGCGGCTGCGGCGCTGTCTACCTGACGACGTCGAACCCCGTCATTGCCACGGGCGACGGCATTGCCATGGTCTACCGCGCCAAGGGAACGGTGGCCGATATGGAGTTCGTGCAGTTCCACCCCACGGTGCTGCACAACCCGAAGGAGACCCACCCCGCCTACCTCATCACCGAGGCCATGCGCGGCTACGGCGGCATCCTGAAGCTGCCTAACGGCGAGACGTTCATGGAGAAATACGACGAACGGCTCAGCTTAGCGCCACGCGACATCGTGGCCCGCGCCATCGACAAGGAGATGAAGATTCACGGTCTGGACCATGTCTGCCTGGACGTCACCCACAAAGATGCGGCAGAGACGCGCCACCACTTCCCCAACATCTACCAGAAGTGCCTGTCTATCGGCATCGACATCACCACCGACTACATCCCCGTTCGCCCCGCAGCCCACTATATGTGCGGCGGCATCAAGGTAGACCTGAACGGTCAGACCAGCATCGAGCGCCTCTATGCCCTCGGCGAGTGTTCGTGTACGGGTCTGCACGGCGGCAACCGCCTGGCGTCGAACTCGCTCATCGAGGCCGTCGTCTATGCTGAGACTGCCGCCCGCGACTCCTTGCAGCACGTCGACCTCTACGACTTCAACGAGCGCGTGCCCGAGTGGAACGACGAGGGCACGATGACCAACGAGGAGAAGGTGCTCATCACGCAGAGTGTACGCGAGGTGAACCAGATTATGGCCAACTATGTTGGTATTGTTCGCAGCGACCTGCGCCTGCACCGTGCCTGGGACCGTCTGGACATGCTCTACGAAGAGACGGAGCGCCTGTTCAAGCGCGTGAAAGCCAGCCGCGACATCTGCGAACTGCGTAACATGATTAACGTCGGCTACCTCATCACCCGTTGGGCACTGGAACGTAAGGAGTGCCGCGGTCTGCACTTCACCACCGACTACCCGCTGCACGCTTACGACAAGTAAGGTTGTCTTAGTTGTCGTTTATCTTATTCTACCTGGTCAGGGAGAACTTCAAAGACAATCCGAAATCGCGCGTTGTCGTCGGGTAACTGCTCGACGACAGCAGCGGCGTGTTCGTCTGACGGTCGTAATAGAAGGTGAGCGTCATCAGTCGGCTCAGCGTATAGTCGGCAGCGAATGAGAACTTCAATGCCGAGTTGCCGCTGCTGGCCGAGGACACGCCAGAGGCGATGTCGCGCGTGATGGCTGCCTGTGAGCGCAACGAGAAGTCGGCACGCATGTTCAGGTCGTGGTTGATGCCACCCTTTGACTTACTGTTCGCCGACGACTGACTGCCCGACGATTTGTCGTCAGCCTTATTGTTCTTGCTGTTACCCTTGCGGCTCTGCGCCTTCTTGATTTTGCGACTGCCACCAGCACCGAAGAGGTTCAGTTTGAAGTCGCTAATCTTGTAACCCAGACCGATGACCCAGTCGTTGGAGCGCTGTTCGTTCAGCTGGACACTGGTCATCGAGAGGTTCAGCACACGGGTGGTGCGATACTCCAGCTTCACCGTCATGTTGTTCTGCAGCGTCACGTCCATGCCGAGCAGCGGCGAGAACGCCTCGTTGATGCTGACGGTAGAGATGTTGTACATCGACGACGGCGACAGCGACCCGTCGGTATTCTTGACGAAGCCTAAGTCACCCATATATTCGAGCCACGACGAGTAGCTGGAATAGGAGCCGATGGCAAAGACCGACTTGTAGCCGTGGTTGATGTTGACACTCTTGAAACGCTCGGCCAGCCAGGGTATCTTCGACAGGCCACTGTAGCGCACCGTCCAGTTAGGCAGCATCCGCCACAGCGAGGGGAAGATGTCGAGCGAACCGCCGGAGCCGCTGGTGTAGGCAGCGAGGAAGGCTGGCACGAGGACGTCGGACGAATACTGGTTGACGGCAGACACCGACCGTGGCGCACCAGCATAGAGCGACTGCACACGGGCCTGATATTCGGGAATCAGTTCACGGAACTTGTCGAACGTTGTCGACGTATAGCCAGAGTTGGCATCGCCCGTCTTCTCGAAGGCCGAACCGATGGAGATGGTTGTCATGTTGAACGAGCCGCTACGGGTAGTAGGCGAACCCTCATACATATACTGTATGCTCTGTGCACGGTTGACCGTACGCGAGGCGTTGAGGTCTATCTTCAGGTCGCGTATGGGTTCGAGGGTAGCACGTATCTGCAGGTCCTCGCTGGTCGACGACGTGTAGGGCGTTGCCACGGAGTCTCTCATCAGGAGCCAGTTGTTCTCACGGGCCTTGTCAAGATAGCCGTCGCCAGCCAGACCGAAGGCGAAGTCAAGGCCTGGTGCCAGCACACTTCCCGAATTGTTCTGGCCGAAGGCATCGCCGGCGTTGGGCAGGAAGCCCGGGAGCGTCATCGTGCGCTGGTTGCGGTAGCTGAGGTTCACCGTGCGCACCATCATCAGCAGACGGCTGGCATACTGTGCCGGTTCCCACCACCACTGCTTGTCGAGCGACTGCTTGGGCAGCACGCTGAGCTTCAGCTTCAGGGCAGAGTCCTGCTGTGTAGAGTCCTTGGCACGCAGACGGGCTGCAACGTCCTTAGGCAGACTCACCAGGATGCTGTTATCGTCCTTCACCTTCCACTTCACCCGAATCTGACGGCCGTCCTGTCCGCGGGCTGACACCAGCAGGCGCTTCGACTTCTTACCGTGGCTGACGGTGAGCGTGGTGTCGGCCGTCAACGTGATTTCCTTCTGGAAGGTATTCTTGTTCTTGGGCAGAGCATCCTTCTCCTTGGCGGTGTCCTTAGCGTCCTTGTCGTCCTTCTTCGCCTTGTCGTCACCCTTTGCAGACTTAGGCGTCTTAGCTGTCTTGGCGGTCTTGACGGGAGCCTTCTTGAAGCGCTCGTTCACCTTCTTCAGATAGGGCGAGTGGTTGTAGAGCGTCTCCATGTTCAGCGCACCGTTGATATTCAGGTTGCGGTTATTGGTAATGGTGTTACCCAGCGTCTGGCCGTTCTCCAACTCGGCGCCACGCACCCACGAATAGGTAGCGTTATAAGAGGCGTCGCTGTTCACCCAGTCGAGGATGGGCAGCTTGTTCAGCGGCAACTGGTACGAAGCGGTGAATGTCTGGTTATAGTCTAACGGCGTACCCAAGTGCATGATGCTATGCTTCACGGAGTCCTTCCACACGGAGTAGAAGTCGGGATAGAGGTCCTTGTTGATGGGCGTGTTCTCGCGGTAGGGTTCCTCTATCTGTGCACGGGTGGCCGACTGGAAGTTCATGTGCAGGTTCTTCGTCAGGTCCCAGCGCAACTGGAAGTCGCGGTTCCACAACATCTGACTGTTGAAGTTGACGGGCAGGTTCGGGTTCTCCGTATTCTCCAGGTCGCGCTCCTGCAGTTCATAGTAGTTACGCGTGAAGTCGGTATTAAAGGCAATGGTCTGCGGCAGGTAGTTCAAGCCGAAGGCTTTGGGGAAGTTCAGCCACTTCGACTTACCCTTCGCCTTCTTGAACGGCTCCCACGTCTTGTAGACGGGCGAGTAGGTGTAGTTCAGGGAGCCACGCCACTGGTCATCGTTCTCATAGATGGTTGTCTCGCCAGAGGTATGGCGGTGCTGGTGGCTGTAGCTGACGGAGAAGTTCGCGGGGTCGTAGGGCATGGGGTGACGCTTCGACTTGATACCGATGCGGGCGTTGGAAAGCGAGAAATTGCGCGACACGTTCTTGGTGACGGCAATCGACTCGATGCTGTCGCGCTCACGGGCACTGGCGGCATCGAGGGCATCCTCGAGATTCATGTCGGTGTCCAAGGGGTTGTACTTCGGGCGCACCTCGTCCTTGCTGACGGAGTAATAAACAGGTATGGTGACCTTGGCCTTGTCGGGGAAGAACTTGCCCAGTTCGAAGTTCGTCGTGATGGAGTACGACTTCTGCGTGTCGGTGGAACGCTGCATGACGCTCTCCTCCAGTCCGCCGAAGCCGTCGGTGACATAGCGTCCCGTCAGGTTGACGGTGCCGAAGTCGGAGAGCTGGACGTTCAGCGCACCCGAGGCAGCCCAGCCGCCCTCGTTGTTGTACTCCTTCAGGCGCAGCTCGTTGACCCACACCTCGCCGGACTTCTCCTGACTGGCAAGGTTGCGCACACCGATAATCATGGTCTTCACCTCGCCCAACGAGGGATTACCGACGATGCTCACCTTGTTGTTGGGCTTGTCGTCATCGTACTGCGAGAAGATTTGTGAATAGGTGACCTGTCCCTCGGTCTTAGCCTTGTTGCGGGCTTTCTTCAGCTTGGTGAAGACGCTGATGTCGATGTCGAGCATGTTCTCCGACGGCCACACCTTCTGGCGGTCGCCTGCCGAAAGCCACGAGTACTGTCCCTCGGGGGTGAGCTTCAGCGGTATCTCATATTCGTAGTAGTTGCTCTTGTAGTCGCTGCCGAAGCGAATGAAGACGGCCAGCTGGTTGTCCTGCAGCTGCGTGGTGTTAGGCAACAGGTGGTTGGCGTGGACGAACATCTGCAGGCGCTTGTACTGACGCAGGTCGAGGTTGGTGTTCTTGTAGACGCCCTTCGACTCACCCTGAGCCAGGTTGCGCACCGTCAGACAGAGGGCCTGCTCGTTGTTCTCGACGAGCTGCGGCTGCGAGGGGTCAGTGGCACGGTTGATGCCCGGCGGCAGGGTATAGGCCACGGGCTGGCGGTCGGTATTCTCCTCGATGTTGACGGCACTCATCACCATCGTTCCCGTCTCGGCACCGGCAGCCGTCTGCAGACTCTGCTTGTACTGGCGCCATTCGCCGCGCACCAGGTCGAGCGAGCCGAAGCGCAGCACGATAGGTTTCTCGAAACCGGTGAGGTACATACGTATGAAACGGATGGAGGTGAAGTCGTTGATAGCGCCGACCTTGTCCTTACATTCAGCCAGCGGGATGCGGAACTGGTACCAGCGGACGGTGGTGGAGTCGCCGTTGCGCAGCTTCACCCAACTGTCGCGGCGGTCGGTGATGTAGCTGTCGGCCAGGGTGCCGTTGTTGTAAGCCTGCAGGACGTCGTCGCTGATATGTACCTTGTACTGGAAGTAGCGCTCATACTCGTTGAGCGTATAGTCCTGGTTGATATCCTCCACGTCGGGACCCGTCTTGTACGACGTGTCGTACGACTCCGTGCGGTTGTCGGTGTCGGGGGAGTTGCCCTGCGGGTTGTTGATGCGCTTATAGCGGTCGAGGATGCTGGTCTGGGCGTCGTCGAAGTCGGAGCCGCGGTAGTAGTGGTAGTCGTCGCCGGCAGGGTCGCTGCGCCAGGCCTGCAGCAGCGAGTCGTTCTGCACTACGGCACCTATCTGGTCGAGCCACTCCTTATAGGCTCCGTAGGTGCGCTCCTCGTCATCGGTAAGACCGTTCAGACCCACATCCTGCAGGGCACGGCTGCCGGTGGTGGTGGCAAAGGCGTAGGTCTGCGTGGCCTGCTCGGGAATCTTGCCCCAATGTGTATAGGAGAAGGCTTGCGAGCCGTCGACGGGCATGCCGCTCTCATAGAACTTCTTACCGTCGCGCAGAATATCTTCGCTGACCTCGCCAAGATTGATGTACAGGTCGCCGGAATACTGCGACGCTGTGCCGGCCTGCCGCTGATAGATAAAGGGATCCATCAGCCAGAACTCCACATATTCTATATTAGCCTGCTCGAAGTCGGTGGTCTCCAGCTTGCGCATCATGCCGCCCCACTTCTGCGCGGGGTTCGTCAGCGTACCGTCGGCATTGTACTGCGTCGTCAGGTTGTAGGGACCGCGCTCCTGGGGATAGTAGGCCAGGTTCAGCACCGACAGCGTCGAGGTGGCACCGTTGTATGTCGACTGGTCGCGGTTGGGGTACAGCTCCTTGACATAGACCTCGCGGACGCGGTGGTCGCTGAGCTGCTGGAGGTCGCTCTTGATATGACCCGGCGTGAGGCTCGACGAACGGCGGGTAAACAGCGGGTCGACGGTGTACCACGCCAGCAGGGCACGGTCGTAGCCCGAGGCGACGCTGGCCTTGTCGTTAGCATTGGCCATCTTCGTCGGCACACTCGACAGCACCCACGATTTCGGGTCGATGATGGAAATCAGGTTCTTCGTATTCTCGAAGTCGTCGAGATAGGAGGCGTTATCCTGCGTACCACTGGCTCGCCCGGCAATGAGCTGGGCAAACTCGCCAGTGAACTGTATCTGCGAAGGCTGAGTGACGTGAAGGAAGGGCACTTTGTTCAGCATGTTAGTAAGCCACTGCGACTCCTTCTTCCAGCTCATGTTCAAGCCCCAGATGGTATTGTTCAGCGGTTCCTCGCCCATCGACACCTTCGACGTCAGGGCTTGTTCCGACAGGTGCATCAGCGTACCGCCGAGGATGAAGTCCTTGGAGAAGTCGTACTCCCAGTTGACACCGTACATTGTCTTGCGCTGCATGCCGTATTCGGTGTTCGACTCCAACGACACGTTGACGTTCGTGCCGGCATCGATGATGCTCTGGTTGAGGATGGTCACCTCGCCGGCAGAGTAGTCTACCGAGTAGTCGCTGCCTTCCTGCAGGGTGACGCCACCGGCCGTCACCACTACCGAACCTTGCGGCACGTTATAGGCACCGAGGGAGATGACGTTGGCACTCGTGCCTTTATACTGTCCCATCAGCATGAACTTGTCCTTCTCAGCCGTCTGCTTGGCAACGGTCTTCGTCGAGTCGTAGAGCTGGTCGAAGACGTACTTGTCGGCAACAGTCGCCAGACCTGCTGCCTTGAGCTTAGCCCGCAGGTAGTCGCCGAAGGGCTCTGCCGAGGGCAGGAAGATGCGGCCGTTCTGCACGGTGTAGCCCTGCACGAAGTCGAACTGTCCGTTGGGATGAGCCTTCATATTATTATCCAGACGGTCACAGCCTAAGAGCTTCAGCAGGGTAGAACTCTTGACGGCCTGTTCGGGCAGGTAGGTCAGGTAGACGCCGGCGGTGTCGCTCTGGTACTTGATGTCGAGACGGAATTTCTCTTTCTCGACGCTGGAGGCCAGGTAGTAGACGTTCTTCATCATCAGGTCCCAGTTGCCCTGTGCCGGACTGTTCGACGTGTTCTTCAGCGACTTGACGAAGAGCGTCTTCCGCGTGTCGGTGACGTCGCTGGCAAACTCGCCCACCTGGAACGTGCGTCCACCATAGGTGTATTCGAAGGCGACAGCCAGCACCTGGTCGGTCTGCAGGCCGGTCTTGAGGGAGATGAAGCCCAAGGCCTCATTCACCGTGTACTCCGACGATGACAGCAGACGGGCCGACGCTAACTTCTCGTAGTCGGTACCGCCACTGATATGGCGCGTGGCCGCCAGCGACTCCAAGGCCGAACTGATGAGGTCGATATTACGATGGACGGAGTCGATATTGGCAATCAGCGTTGCATATTCATCGTTGGCGTTGTTGTCTGGCACGTTCTGGCCAAGGAGATTCCACGTCGGGTTCGACACCTTACTGTTCTCGCCCAGGTCGGTGAAGGCCACGATGTTACGGGAGTTGCTGGTAGTGGCCGTCTTATTCGTTACCCATACTTCCACGCGGTTAATCTTCACGCCAGTGGTCAGGTTGGGCAGGGTAGACATGCCCTTGTCGTAATTCTGACGGAAATAGCGGGCGAGGAAGAAGTGGCGGTTCTCCTCGTAGTCGGCAGCATCAATCTCGAAGGCTGTTGTCTGTGTGCCGCCTTTCGTGGAGACGCTCTTCGTGGTCGACTTCTTCTGCGACAGCACCGTCTGCAGCTTCAGCTTGCCGAACTGCATGTCGGCACGGATGCCGAAGAGACTGCTGGCACCCTTCACCAGCGAGTTGTTAGAGGGGAAGGTGACGTTGCCGGCCTCGACGAGCTTGATAATCTCGTCCTCCTTGCCGTCGTACTTCAACTTCAGGTTCTGTGTGTCGAAGTCGAAGGTGGCGTCGGTGTTGTAGTTGAAGTTGAAGTTCATCTTGTCGCCGACCTTGGCATTGGCACTGAGGTTGATTTTTTCGTCGAAGTCGAAACTCGTGGTCTTACGGTTACGGATAGGCAGCGAGGGGTTGTCGATGTTCTTCAGCGTAGCGCCCATCTTCAGCTCGGCCGTTCCCTGTGTCTTCACACGCACACCGCCAGGGCCGAAAATCTTCTCTGCGGGACCTAAGTCGAAGTGCATATCGGTAAACGAGAACTTCTCCTTGCCCTGCGTCTTCACAGCTTCGGCGTTCTTGTTGCGGAAGAAGGTGTTGCGGCTGCGGCGCTCGCTCCACTTCATATATTCCGCCGGCGTCATGAGGATGGGGGCGTTCAGATAGGAGTCGCCAATCTTCGAGCCGATGAAATACAGATTCAGCGAGTCGTTATACTCCACCTGCTGCTTGATATTGTCAGGCATACGCAGGTCGACAGCCGTCGAGTCGAGGTCGGCCACCAGCAACGGTGCCGTCTTCTGAATCTTCCAGCGGGAGTGTACCAGCGAGTCGGGCACGGTCTCGTCCTCGACCTCTAACTTCGGCTGGGCCTTAATGGAAGACCCTACAGACCCTACAGACCCTACAGACCCACCCCCGGCCCCTCCCTGTGAGGGAGGGGAGGGGTTACCCTGCTGCGGTTGGTTGCGCTGCGATTGGTTGCGTTGCGGTTGGTTGGTCTGCTGCTGGCGTCTGCGGTTGTCGTCTTGTGGAGGCGTGGCAAACAGCGAAACAGCAATGAACAGGAACAATACAAGATAGAGCACACCTCCCGAAGAAGTGTACTGCCTTATCACCTTATATATATTGTTCCTCTTCATCTTCTTTACATATTACTCCCCTCCCTTCAGGGAGGGGCCGGGGGTGGGTCTCTTACTTTATCTGTTTCAGTGCCAGTTTCACGACCTGCTCCACAGGCAGCTCAGGCTGCTGCTGCAGAATCTGTACAACGACCTTCTGCGTCGGGGCTGGCGAGAAGCCTAACATCGTCAGGGCGGCCACGGCCTCGTCGCGCACGGCATTGTTGACGGGAGCTGCCACACTGCCACCAGCGGGAATCTCGTCGGCAATACCTAAGGCCACAATCTTGTCGCGCAGGTCGACGATGATGCGCTGGGCCGTCATCTTACCGACACCCTTCACACTCTGTATGAGTTTGGCATTGCCCGTAGAGATGGCATTACACAACTCGGCAACACTCATGCCCGACAGCATCATCCGCGCCGTGTTCGTACCCACACCGCTGACGGTGATGAGCAACTCGAACATCTCGCGTTCCTTTTTATTATAAAAGCCATAGAGCACATGAGCGTCTTCGCGGATAGCCTCGTAGACGTAGAGCTTCACCTCCTTCTTCGTCTGTATCGCAGTAAACGTGTTCAGCGAGATATTCAGGCCATAGCCCACTCCGGCAGCTTCCACCGTGGCGTATGCAGGCGTCAGCTCGGTCAGCTCGCCCTTGATGTATTCTATCATTTTGATCCAATTTTGTATATATACGCTAATAATAACGTAACAAAATGCACTTTTATTGTATTGCAGAAGTGACAGAAAGTAAGTAGATACAAAAAATAAGATATTTTCCTGTCATTTTGTTGTTCGTTTCGTTCTTTTTGAGTACTTTTGCAGCCGAAATTGAGAAAATTCCAACAAAAAGACAAAAAGAATATGAAAAAAATCAGAGCAGCCGTCGTAGGTTACGGCAACATCGGACAGTATGCCCTCCAGGCTCTGGAGGCCGCCCCCGACTTCGAAGTGGCAGGCATCGTGCGCCGCAATGGTGCCGAGAACAAGCCCGCTGAACTGGCCCAGTATGATGTGGTGAAGGACATCCGCGAACTGAAGGATGTCGACGTGGCTATCCTCGCCACCCCCACCCGCTCCTGTGAGGAGTATGCCAAGCAGATTCTGCCCCTCGGCATCAATACCGTCGACTCGTTCGACATCCACACCTCTATTCTTGACTACCGCAAGGCACTGATGCCTATCAATAAGGAGACGAAGACCGTCAGCGTGATTGCTGCCGGATGGGATCCGGGCAGCGACTCCATCGTCCGCACACTGATGCAGAGCCTCGCCCCGAAAGGACTGTCTTACACCAACTTCGGCCCCGGCATGTCGATGGGCCACTCCGTCTGCGTCCGCTCGAAAGCCGGCGTGAAGAACGCCCTGTCGATGACCATCCCCCTCGGCGAGGGCATCCATCGCCGCATGGTATATGTAGAGCTGGAAGAGGGTGCCAAGCTTGACGAGGTGACGGCAGCCATTAAGGCCGACCCCTACTTCGCCAACGACGAGACCCACGTGTTCCAGGTGGAGTCGGTCGACGACGTCCGCGACATGGGTCACGGCGTGAATCTCGTGCGCAAGGGTGTCAGCGGCAAGACGCAGAACCAGCGCTTAGAGTTCAACATGAGCATCAACAACCCCGCCCTGACGGGTCAGGTGCTGGTCAACGTGGCCCGCGCCTCCATGCGCCTGCAGCCCGGTTGCTACACCATGATTGAGATTCCCGTCGTCGACATGCTGCCGGGCGACCGCGAAGACCTTATCAAGCATCTGGTATAATATACCTATTTTTAACGACAACTTCCCCTTTAGGAAGTTGTCGTTATTTTATTTTGGGTACCTGGCTTAGGCTACTCATTAAACTCAATCTCCATAATCGTGAGTTTGTTGTCCTTCGACGCCTTGGTGCTGACCTTTTGCTTGGCTGCCAACTCCGTCATGTCGCCGAAAGCCTCCTTGACGGTAGCAGGTCCCAGCATCCGCACCGTATAGACGTCGCTCACAACAGGCTTGTCGATGTTCAGGCACACATTACCGAGACACTTGGGGGTATAGCCCGTCCAGACGACAGTACCGTCGGCGGTGGTCACTTCCAAAGGATAGCTGTTGCTGCGGAAGTTCAGCAGACGGACGGACAGCTGGCGCACGGCGGCAGGACGCTCCAAGTGAAAGGTGAGCACAGCCTTGTCGAGATGACCGTCGCTCTCCCATTGCGACTTCTCGTTGTCATCGTACATATTCCCGACCTGCTCTTGGTTGCATAGCGCATCGACACGCTTGATGGCGACACCCCTCAGGGCTTGCCGGAACGACGGGGAAGACGGCGTTTCGCCACGCGACAGTTCGATGGGGAGTTCGCGCTGCCAGGCAGCCTCGATGGCACGGCCGTCGGCACCGACATAGAAGCCGTTCTTCACGGGTGTGGCAGCGGTGGCGACCGAGAGCGTGGCGGTCTTGAAGCCCTTGGCAGCAGCGGTGAGCTTCAAGGTGCCGGCCTCTGTGGTGCTACGTACCATAACCCGGCAGACGCCAGCCTCAACGGGCAGCATCTTCGACAACACGCGGTTGTCGAGCGAGTCGGCTACATCGCCACTCAGTCCACCGAGCCAGTCTCCAGGCCCCGTCAGCGAGAAGGTCACCATATCGTTGGCTAACGGACAGCGACGTCCCTTGGCGTCGACAACCTCCACCTCGGCTATGCGGATATCAGCACCGTCGGCGCGGAACGTGGCAGGTGCCTCTATCCAGTGCATCTTCAGGGCGGCAGCTTTGCCCACAGTCTCGACGGCGTGGCGGCTGACCTCCTTGCCAGCCTTATAGCTGACAGCCACTAACGTGCCAGTCTGGAACTGCACGTCCTTGAAGGTGAAGAGGAATGTGTCAGAGCGGTCGCCCTTGCCTAACGACCGGCCGTTAAGGAAGAGTTCCACCTCGTCGCCCGTAGAGACGACGTAGACGGGTTTCTTCACGCCCTTGTCGTAGTTCCAGTGGCCTATAATATAGGTATGGTCGCGCTCGGTGTCCACCCAGCCGTCCCACATCGCCTGGTGAGCGAAATAGGAGTCCTTGGCAATACGCATGGCATCGACATCGCCACTGGTGCGGTAGTTCTTCTCGCCACGGAAGTGGGTATTGGAGTCGCTGAAGATAATCTTCGCACCACCGGCATTGACACGCTGACCCTGCCCGGGGCGTGCCACCCAATATTCGTTCCAGCGGACGACGTTCTCAACGGCCAGTCCGTCCTGGTTGTGGTTATAGCTGACGGCACGGGCTCCACGGTACAGCGGCCCGTCGCCCTCGCGGTGGTAAGGATAGCTCCACTCGTCCCAGTACTTACGAATACCCTCATCGCGGCAATACTCCATCATCCACATCGGTTTGCCGGCCGACTTGTTGACGTAGAGCATCTCACCGCCGTATTCAGCGACCTTGGAGTCCTGCATATTCCGGCAGCCGATAGCCCGTCCGCCAGCGGGGTCGTACAGGTCGCGAATCTGTTTCATCTCGGCCATGTGCTCCTCACTGATTTGGTTGTTGCCACACTCATAGAAGAGTATCGAAGGGTTGTTGCGGTTGTAGATGATGGCATCGCGCATCACCTCGGTGCGCTGTTGCCAGCGACGGCCGTCGACGTCCTTCTCGGCATCGCCGGCAGGCATGGCTTGGATGAGTCCGAGCCGGTCGAACGATTCTACGTCCTGCTTCATCGGCGTGACGTGCATCCAGCGGAACAGGTTTCCATTGCAGCCAAGGACGAGGCGGTTTGAGTAGTCGCTCATCCAGGCCGGGATGCTGATGCCCACCGCAGGCCACTCATTGGTGGAGCGTTGGGCAAAGCCCTTGAGATGCAGCACGCGGTCGTTGAGACTGACCATACCGTCCTTGAACGCTGTCTTGCGGAAGCCTGTCGTGGTCACGGTATTGTCGATGGCTTTGCCATCGACGACAAGGCTCGTCGTGACATCATACAGGAAGCCATAGCCCCACGACCAGAAATGCAGGCCGCCGACCTTCTGGGAGGCTCGGCAGACGGCCGTCTTCCCGGGCTCCACCGTCACGTCCCCTCCTGTAAAGGCGGCTATCTGCCTGCCGCCACGCTCGCTGACAACGACCTTGTATGAGACGGTCTGCGGAACCTGAGAGTCGTTCTTCACCTCCGACTCCGCATGGATGACGGCCGAACGGGCCTTCACATCATGGCCGGTGGCGTAGACGTAGACGCCCGTCGTCTGGAGGTTGCTATAGAGGGGGAGCGTCTGGTACACATCGCTCTGCATGACGTGCAGCCACACGTTCTTGTTGATGCCGCCGTAGTTGCAGAAGAAGTTCTTGTCGTTCCACTGGAAACCGCTGCGCTCATCCTTGGTGTGCTCCTTATAGCGCCAGTCGTTGTCGACAAAGACAGCCAGAACGTTCTCGCCGCTTCTGTTAATATAAGGTGTCAGGTCGAAGCCGAAGGCCATCACGCCATTCTCACCCCACCCCAGTTCCTGGCCGTTGAGAAAGCAGCGGGCACCGAAGCGCACGCCCTCAAACTCGATGAAGAACTTCTTGGCGGTCTTCAATTCCTTGGGCAGCACAAAATGCTTGCGATACCACGCCACGGTGTCTGTCAACTGGTCGATAGCCTTGGCATAGGCTTCCGTCTGGTTGAACGAGTAAGGCAGCGTCACCGCCTGCCATGCGCCATCGTCATAGCTGACAGCACTGGCCTGCGGATGGTCGCCCACCAGCAGTCTCCACCCGGCGTTGAAATTAAACCGTTCGCCGGCCCACAGATGGGCGGTGAACGAGATTGTTATTAGTAGTAGTAAGTAGTTTCGTTTCATAGTCGTTTTCTTTCACGGTTTCATTTCACCAGATTGCCCAGTATGTCGCGGGTCAGCTCCTTGGTGATAGTTCGGGTGGCGGCACTGGTGGCGTTCTTCACCACCTTCTCCTTGGCCGACGTGCGACTCTTCGACTTCTTGCCCGAGACCTTCTCGCTGACATAGGTGCCAAGGATGGTGGCGAGGGTCGAGGTGACGGCGGTGAGCACGGCTTTCCACACTTTCGACATGATGCCGGGCTTCTTCTTAGTCTTTTCCGGAGCCTCTGAGACCTCAGGGACTTCCGGGGCTTCCGAGACCTCTGGGAGTTTGGCCTGCTCGGACTCTTTCATCAACTGTTCGTAGGCGCTCTCACGGTCTACAGGCGTGTCGTACTTGCCGTAGATACGGCTCTGCTTGATGATGTCTAAGCGCTGACCCTCGGTGACGGCACCAATCTGACTCAGCGGGAAAAGAACTTTGGCGCGCTGCACGACGGCAGGGGCGCCTTTCTCGTCGAGGAACGAGACGAGGGCCTCGCCCGTCTCAAGGTTCATGATGGCCTCGTCGGTCTTGAACGCGGGATTGGCACGGAAGGTGTCGGCAGCGGTCTTCACGGCCTTCTGGTCTTTCGGCGTATAGGCGCGGAGGGCGTGCTGCACGCGGTTGCCGAGCTGTCCGAGGATGTTTTCAGGGATGTCCGTCGGACTCTGTGTGATGAAGTAGATGCCCACACCCTTCGAGCGGATAAGACGGATGACCTGCTCTATCTTGTCGAGCAAAGCCTTCGACGTGTCATTGAACAGCATGTGGGCTTCGTCGAAGAAGAAGACGAGCTTCGGCAACGGCAGGTCGCCCACCTCGGGCAGCGTCGAGTAGAGCTCCGACAGCAGCCACAACAGGAACGTGGAGTAGAGCTTGGGTTGCATCATCAGCTTGTCGGCAGCCAGCACGCTCATCACGCCCTTGCCCTGCTCGGTCTGCAACAGGTCGTAGATGTCGAACGAGGGTTCGCCGAAGAACTGGTTGGCTCCTTGAGCCTCCAACTGCAACAGGGCACGCTGTATGGCGCCCACGGAGGCGCTGCTGACGTTGCCATAAGTCGACGTGTATTCCTTGGCGTGCTGCGACACGTAGTCGAGCATCGAACGCAGGTCTTTCAAGTCAAGAATCAGCAGCCCGCGTTCGTCGGCCACACGGAACACGATGTTCAGCACGCCGTCCTGCGTCTCGTTCAGTCCCAACAGGCGCGACAGCAGCTGCGGTCCCATCTGCGACACGGTGGCACGCATCGGGTGGCCCTGCTCGCCGAAGACGTCGTAGAACCTGACGGGGCAGGCCTGGAACTCCGGGTTCTCCAGCCCGAATTCCGGCAGTCGTTTCTCGATGAAGCCGCTCATCTTGCCCGTCTGCGAGATGCCGCTGAGGTCGCCCTTCATATCGGCCATGAAGCAGGGCACACCGGCCTGACAGAATGTCTCGGCCATGACCTGCAGCGTCACCGTCTTTCCCGTACCCGTGGCTCCGGCAATCAGTCCATGCCGGTTGGCCATCTTTCCTGTAATACTTAGTGCTCCTTCCGAGCAGTGGGCAATATACAACCCCCGTTCCTTGTCATACATAAGCTATCTGTTTATTATTTGAATTCTACCATAACGATTCTATTTATCCAGAATGGATGCTACATCCATAACGTTTTTTGTTGCCTCTCGTTATTTTTGTGCAAAGATAGGAAATATAATTGAAAGGAACAAGCGTTTTCATCACAAATCCACATTTTTGAGATTTCGCGCGCGCGTAATATGGATGGCAAAGCGGAAAACATCCCACCCATGTCACCCATCCCACCCGTAGCATAGGAGCGACATGGGCGACGTGGGTGGGGTATTTTCCCGTTAAGACTACCATATATAGAGACCTGACAAAATGAGAATTGCAGACAAAGTGAGATAGTTTCGAGATACGAGGTACAAGATGTCGAGGTGCGAGGTACGAGGTGCGAGGTACGAGATATGCAAACGTCACGGCTGCTCAGAAAAACGTAGCGGCCGCTCGTGAAAAAATATAAGCGTCTCGTAAAAAAATATCGGCCGCTCGTGAAAACGTAACGGCGACGGCGGTACGTTTAGACCCAAAAAGATATAATTATACAAAAATGCGTAACGCAAATTTGTATAATTGAAGATATGATTATTTCCTTTATTACTGGTTGATTAGGAAATAGAATCTATAGGGTGTGTCAAAATAGGCACAAAAAAGAATCGCTACCAGTGGATGATAGCGATTCTTTTCGTTTGGACGTCAAGGTCACAGGGGAAACTTGACCCTTTGTAGGTTTGTTAGATTATTCATTCCCAGACGTAATAGTAATCTTCATCGTGCAGCCGACGCTGTGGTCGCTCTTCAGGCGGAAGCGGAGGTTGTACTCGCCCGGAGCGGCATCTGACCTATAACAATCCAGACGGGCAGAATATTTGTTGTACCAGTGGGTGTAATTGAAGTTGCCGTCTGGGTCTGACTCAGGATCAATCTCTATGGATGATTCATCAAACTTCTCGTCTTCACTAGCCTTTGGTGCCCAGTCCTCAATGTAGAAGCGACATCCATAACCAGGACTTACCTCCTGCTCTTCAGGACCTACCTTGAACGAAGTGTACTTCCAGCCTTCGCCGGTGGCAATCGTGAAGGCGGACTTGACAGAAGGCTTGCTCTTGAGCGAGAAGACTATATATACAGGCTTGTTGTCGTTAGGCTTCACGGAGGTGAGGGTCTGCGTGGCAGGATCCCAGGTGAAGTAGCCATCGTCGACACCGTCGTACGCACTGCTATAATCAGCAGACTGACCTGCGATCTGCACGTCGTTCCAGTCCCATTGAGCATTCTCTTCGTAGTACTGATCCACTTTCACCTTCGTCGATTCGCCGACTTTCAGGTATTGGGACTCAGAGCTCAGCTGCATGGAAGTGATGCTAGGAATATGCATCTTCATCGTGCCACGACCATAGACTTCGTAGTCGTCGCCCTCTTCCATCTGCTGGGTTTCATGATTATAGACTTCATTCTTGAATACCAAATAGAACAGGAGTTCATAATTGCCGGTATACTCTTCGCCATCAGGAGCACGACGGGAACCGTTAGCAGACTGGCTGCTTATCTTGCGCAGCATAATCTTGCTTTCGGGTTTGATATTGCCCATGACATCCATACCTTGCTCGCCTGTGAAGCATGCAAACTCAGCTGACAGTTGAGTGCCCTCGTAAACGCCAAAGCCAAACTTGCCACCTGGAGAATTAGCAAACTGCTCTCCTGTGAGCGCGAGTACGACATCCGTCATCCTCAGCGGAACATGTCCCCATATCATGCCCAATGTGCCACCGTCAGCATCAGCATCCTCCAATGAGAAACTTACGAAATCTTGGTCCTTATTCCATTCCGACCACTTTGTCACATAAGAACGTTCCTGACTCTCACCAGTCTTCTTATTTTCAATGACATAGACATTCTCCTTTTGCTTGGCGGCCTTCTTCAGTCCTTCGTCAGTAATTGTTTCGCCGCCAGGCTCATCTTCTTCGGCCATTACATTACCAGTCGCGATTCCCGACCAGACACCAGGTTCGTTGAGGGTGACAGTACCCGTCACAGAACCTTCCTTGAAGTCGGTCTCTGGTGTGAAGGTGGCCGTGGCTATACCGTCGGCGGTCGTTACGCCCGACGCGTTGCAGCTTCCGCCCTTGGCCTCGAAGTAAATGGTCTTACCGGCGACACCCTTCCAGGCCTTCGTCTTCGAAGCATACTGTTCCAACTTAAAGGTGATGGCAGCACTCTCGGCATCCTTGGCAATGGTCTGTTCAGCCGGTTCGGGAGTGAGTCGGTACTGGACACCCTCGGCCTCCCAGTCGTCGGCTTTGATACCTTCCTCGTCATCGCCGGCGTTGCCGCCTTCATCACCATCCTCATCGCCATCAGTCGGCACAACGACTTCGGCCTTGACCTTGCCGCCATTAACGTCGTCGGTCAGGGTGAAGAGAGCGCTGACGTTACCTTCCGTGTCGGTATACGCATACTCGTCCTGTAGTTCGCCACCCTCGGCCTCAAACTTGACGAGCATTCCCGGGGCGTTGTATTCAGTACCGGTGATGTAGTTCTTGTTTGTGACATGATACTTCACCTCCATCTGCTGATTCTTCAGCATCTGCCGGGGCGACTCGCTGGTCAGCTCGATAGCATCGGGTACCTTCACCAACGGGAAGTCGAACACGTTGACAGGGTCGATATCGGCCAGCTCCCACTCCCAGAAGAAGAGGTCGAGCGAGAGGCCGAGTCCAAGATCGATACCTGTAGAAAGACCTGCGTCCCAGGCCACCTTATCCTCAACCTTCTGAGCATGAGCCTCAGCCTTGATGTAAGGTGTCGGACTGATAGTCGGACAGAGCACCTTATAAATGGCGATGCCAATCTCGGGATAGGCCGTGGCCATGGCCTTGGCTTCCACCTTAGCGTCTAACGTCGGACCGACAAGCTCTATGTTCTTCTCACATTCGGCAATCTTCGAGACGCCATTGTCCTCATCCCATTCCACGCCTAATCGGACGCTGGCAGAAGCTTTCGCACCGCCCTTGATGGTAAGTTCGCCCGAAGCACCAAGCTCGACATCGGCTTTCAGGTCGGCTCCAACGCTGATGGGCAGGGGTACGGTACCTATCATAAAGGTATAGGTCACCGTAGGAATGACGTTCGGCAACAGGTCGATTGTCTTCTTGTAAGTGAGTCCTTCGCCCACAGACACCGTATAATTCAATATGGCTTCCGTATTGAAACCGCCCTCAAGGGCCATCTTCAGGTTCTTCAGGTCGCCCATCTTCACTTTCTCAAAAGGCTTGTCACCGAAATCGAACTCAAAGAGGCCTTTCAAGCCGATGTCGAAGTTGAGCTTCTCCCAAGACAGGGTTCCCTTGTTGCCTCCATCCCAGAGCACGCTGCCGTCGGCGTTGAACTCCTTCTTGAGGAAATCCTTCTCGCCGGTTACAGGTGCTCCGTTGCCGCGTGCATTGGCACTGTTAGCATTGAAGATCTCTATGTTTTCCACGCCATTGAACACCTCAATCTTGACAGGAGTGTACACAGGCACGTCATCGCCGTAGCCCGCTATCTGTCTGGTTCTGCTACCTGCCGAGGGGTCGGTATCGAGTTTGAAGTGCTGGTTTTTGAACAGGTTGCCCATCTTTCCCTCGCGGGTGTCGAGAGTAACAGTCTTGCTGCCTTCTGGCTGTGCGACCTTATCTATCAGACGGATGATTTGGGATTCGCCCTGAGGCAGCAATACCACGTCATAGTCGCCCATCACAGGCACATCGCCCGTAAAGGTTAACTGAGCCTTACCGCTTGTCTCGTCGAAGCTGTCCAACGTTGTTGTTGTCCAGTCGATAGCGATATAACGGGAGTCTGGTTTACCCAACTGCACAACGACGAGCGTGTCACGCATGGTATCGTCGCTGCTGGCGAAATACAGATAGCCGATACGCTGTGCTGTCATAGGATTCATAGCAGCGGCGAAAAGCAATGAGTCGGTATTCTCGACATCGGCCTTATACGCTAACCAGTCAGCTGAAGGTGTACAGCCATAACGGACATTGGTACGCAACTGGAACGAGAAGTCCTGACCGTCGGCATCCACATACACCGTATCGGGGTGAGAGAACAGGAAATCGGGATTGCCTGCAAGGCTCTGTACCTCGTCGAAAGCGAAAGTCGTAACTTCCTGGTCGGGCTCATCAGGAGCGGGATCAGTCCCCGAACCGGGATTCCCCCCACCCTCCGACGGAGTGGCAGCTTCCTCTTGCTTGTTCTCATAGACGGTGAAAGCGGGTGGATCCTGCTGGAAAGTCACGCTATCGAGCTTACTCACATCAAAGGCCTTACGGTTACCGTTCTTATCGACCACCACAAAGGACTGGGCCGCGGCTACCATGCTGAGCATCAGCAGCCACGCAGTAAACAACAGCTTCTTCATTTCCTTATCACTTTTGTCGTTACACTTCCGTCATTGACAACATAGACGCCCTTCGGCAGTTCGGTGAGAGAGTTGACGTGCTTCTTGACAAGCCGTCCGTTCAGGTCGTAGACGGCGCACCCTCCGAGCAGGTCAAGCCTGGCCGGGGGAGCGACGTCTTTGATAGCCGTTGGTGTTGAGGGCTGCACGTCCTCGAACGTAAACTTCTTCAAATCAGCCAACAGCCACGACAATTCAGTAGTGCCGTTCTGCAGGCTCACACGACCATCAGCATAGAGGAACTCCGGCATCTGGTTAAACAGAACCTCCGTCTTAGAGCCATCCTTCAGCCAAACGACGATCTTAGCATCCTTGGCTGTGTCTTGTGCACGCATCGCCATAGCCAAACAGGCGAGGAGCACGGTCAGCATAGTTTGTCTTAGTCTCATAAATACTTCGATTAAATGATGATGTAATGTTTATATTTTAGACCTTATTGAATATAGTTATCCCATCGTAACGTAATACGCTGAGAAGAAATCACCCGACTGACTTTTTCTCCTCCATATCGGGAACACGCTCTTCGAAGAGCCGACGCAGCCCATGCTCGTAGGCACGAAGGGCGTCAATGCCCTTGTGGGTGATGCGGCAGACGGAACGGGCGGCGGGACCGCTGCCACTCTTGTCTACCTGCAGATAGCCTGCCTCCTGCAGCGTTTTGATCTGTACGCTGAGATTACCACGCGTGGAGCCAGTAATCTCACACAGATACATGAAATTGGCACTCTCCAAGCTATCGAGGGCCACCATGATTTTCAGTCGCAGCTCGTTGTGCAACAGGGGGTTGATGACAGGAAACTTAAAACTCATAGTTCTTGAGGTAATTTTTGAGTTGATGCCCGGGAATAATCAGGGCGACGACGGTGGTCATGGCGGTAACAAGAAACTGCCACGGCCAGAGGTCGTCTTGGATAAAGAGGCAGGCAAATGCCATGATACTGGCAATGATGCCGCAAACGGTCATGGAACGGAAGCGTGATATAACGCCCGTCAGATAAGCACCTAAGCCGATGAGCAGACCCTGAATGAAATTATAGCAGACAGGGTAAGTATTGGTGACGCCCGTGGTGAAACCGAGCAGGGCACTGGCACCACCAATATAGATCCAAAGCTGCAGGGCGATGTTTGATTCGAGCGAGCGATGCCCCATCCGGGCGTAGTCTTTCCGTTGGAAATACATCATCAGCGGGGCACCCATCAGCGGAATGCCTATCCAAAGCCATACGTACCAATGCTTGTGCAGGAACATCAGCGTGGCAAACTCCAAGACAAAGACCACAACCGTCGGGTATCCCCACACGAGAAAAAGGTTCTCGCCAGTGGGTTCCTTGCGCCCCATCACTTCACCCCGCATACGGGCAATGATGTCCAACTCCTTGTGGGTGTTATTCATTCTTTACCGATTCTATAGTTCTGTGGTCCGAAACTTACAGCAAAGATAATGTTTATTTTCTAAACAAAGCAAAAAGCCACCCGATTATTTCAGATTTTTAACACATTTCTATTTCTCCTGTTCGTTATATTTTTATATCTGCCTTATTTCGTGAGAGAAACAACCAAGCAAGAAAAACGTCAGAACTCCCGAAACTCTAATTCTTCACCTGATAAAAGGCACAGGGCACATCACTGCGACCTGTGCTGATTCCCATGGGTTTAGAAAAAAACTTACCTTAATTATATTTGATAAATAACTTCCTATTCATATCCTTCAGTCTATCGGCTCGTAGCCCCGTGTTATGGTGGAGCGTGAGGCGGAGGTGTTGTCCCGTGCCTGCTTGGGCGTCAGGCTTTTGGCAGCTTTCTTATCATATTTACTGTAGAGATGCCTACACCAGAATAATCCGAGAGATTTTGCTGCGAGATTTCCAGCAATGCCCTGCGCTCTTTAATCACTGTTCCTATATCCATCAGCGTATGATTTATCGTACTTCCTTAATTCAATTTAACTATATTCCTTTAATCTCTTTCAACTGATTGTGTCCCCAAATACATTCCCCACAAACTTATTTCGACGAAATATGACAATCCCCACAAATTTTGTATTCTCTATGGTTTTCTTGTTCATATAAAATTTCTTTATTATTGTACTTGTTTTCGTTTTTATTTCGTACCTTTGTCGCCGAAATCAATTAAACGGTATGGACTATGACGTTCTTGAATCAGTTTCACAAGGAAGCGACGGAGCGCAAGATGCGGAAAATAGCCGAATCGCAGCAATCGCCGATGAGCTCCGTCGACGCAGCAAACTATATGAAGCGCAACATGGAGATGGCCAGCCACATGTAAGCCCTTTCGAAATCGAACAGCGCATCACCGAATCGTTTGCCAAGGAGCACGGTCTGTGGATACCATTAGATGCCGTGTTCGATTTGGGAACACCGGGACCGAGTGGGAACGAGAATGACACATACGTTTCTAATGACATAATCTACAAGGTCAATAATCTTTTAAACAGCGGTAGTATCCTTCGGCTTTTAGATAAGGTTAGGATGCACAATGAGATATTCCCTGACACTTACTATCGACTCCATGCCTTTACGGGTTTCGACGGCCGGACCGTTATGCCTATTCTGAAGCAAAATCTCGTAAAGAATGCCGAACCTGCGCCGCAGATATCCATCGACACGTATATGGCAGCCCTTGGCTTCAACCATGAGAATGCTGTTGGTCGCTATTCCAACGGTACCTTTATCGTCTGGGACTTGATTCCCCGCAATGTCCTTGTTGACCGCGATGGCGACATCTTCGTGGTCGATGCGGAAATTAAACGCATCTGATGTATCCGCCACTATTACGAGGGCGAGCAGGATGGTGATGATGGTCTGCTTCATATTCATTTTGGTTTTATTTCAGCCTTTCCTTCAGTCTCGTCAATTCGTAGTCGAAGTTGTAGAAGCCTTGCAATTGCAGATCGTCGCGGACACGGCGGCAGTCGGGGGT
>ONYA01000053.1 GCA_900321965.1 uncultured Prevotellaceae bacterium | reverse complement strand
CAGCCAGAAACAGGTGAGCGACAATCTCGACCGCCTGCACTGCACCCGTCTGGTCATCGCCCACCGGCTGAGCACCATCCGGCATTGCGACCGCATCATCGTGCTCAACAAGGGGAAGATTGCCGAGGAAGGCACCTTCGAGCAACTGATGGCACGCAAGGGATTATTCTACGAAATGAGTCTGCGACAACTTTAGAGTGTAACCGTAATAGTACAAACTATGAACAGGATATGGATATTATCAACCGTGCTGCTGATAGCCTGTCAGCAACAGGGCAGGCTTGGTGATTCACCCGAAGCCGGGGACACTGCCGCCATCGCCGCAAGCTGGGATTCCGACACAACGGCTACCGGCAGACCGGCAGGCAGTACGGTCCAACCATCCACCTTCCAGACCATGGGCAAGGTAGTGGCAGCATGCTATGCCGACGTGAAGTTCGAGACTACCCTGCCAGTGGCGCGCGTCATGGTACGCAACGGCGACCGAGTGCGCAGGGGGCAGTTGCTCGCCGAGCAGGACGCACGGAAGCAGGAGAATGTCGTAGAGCAGCATCAGCGCGAGATAGAGCAGGCCCGCCTCCAGATGCAGGAGGTCATCATCTCACAGGGATACGATCCCGAGCAGATGGACCGCGTGCCACAGCGTGTGCGACATATCGCCGAGGTCAAGAGTGGTCTGCTGATTGCCCAGAACAGGCTGGAGGCGGCTCGTAACGAATTGAAGACTACCCGCGTGACAGCACCCTTCGACGGCATCGTGGCCAATGTCACGGCACATGCCGGCCAACTGGCACAGACAGGGGATGTGGTGTGTCGCATCATCTCGCCGCAGCAGATGGAGGTGGAGTTTCGGGTGATGGAGAGCGACCTTGGCCGTTTCCCCATAGGCACGGCCATCAGCGTGGTGCCCATAGCCGACGAGCATGCCGCCTATGCCGCCAAGGTGACTGAGATTAATCCCGTGGTCGATGACCAAGGCACCATCATGGTTCGCGCCCGCGTGGCTGCCCCAGGCTCCCTCTTTGATGGCATGCACGTGTCAGTAAACCCCAAAACATCCCAGCCATGAGACACCTTGCCACCGTCCTGATGTTCTGCGCCGCCATCACTGCAGCAGCCTAGCATACCGTCAGCCTCGACCTGAAGCGTACCGTGGAGCTTGCCACCGACAGCAGCCTCACTGCCGACCGCTACCGCAGCGTCTTCCAGGAGGCACGCTTCGCATGGCTTTCGTGGATGGCAAGTCGCAAGCTGCAACTGGAGCTGAACGCCACGCCGTTGCAATTCGAGCAAGTCATGATACAGCGCTACGTCAGTGATACCGACAACGATGAATATCGCCAACAGAAGCGACTGCTATCCAGCGCTAATCTTCAGGCACAACAGGTGATGGAACCATGGGGCGGCTCCTTCTATGCCTCGACGGGACTGGCCTATCTTGGCAACTACGGCGACTTTACCCAGCATCAGTTTGCCGTCACGCCCGTCCGTGTGGGCTATCGGCAAGATCTGCTGGGATACAACCCCTACCGCTGGAGCCGCCAGACCGAACCCATGCGACTCACGGTGGCACAGCAGCAGATGAACTATTCGGTGGAGCAGACGGCTGCTGAGGCCGTCAAGCGGTTCTTCCTCTTGGCTGTGGCGCAAGAACAGCTGAAGATGGCTCAGGAGCAGATGCAGTCGTGCGACACTATCCTCGCTATCGGCAACCGACGCTTCCGCATAGCGTCCATCTCGAAAGCCGAGCTCGACATCCTGATGTTGCAACGCTCACTCGCCGCCAGCACCCTGAAGAGCGCCCAACTGAGCCATCAGCAGGCGGTCAGGAGTCTTGCCGTCTGGCTGGGAATGGACGAGCACACCCGTCTTCAGTTGGTCATACCCACCGTATTGCCCCGCTTGAATGTGTCTGCCAGCGATGCCATAGCCCATGCCTCACGCAACAATCCCAACTATCTGTCCATGCAACTCAAAGAGCTGGAAGCCCGACGCGACGCTGAACAGCTGAAGCGCAAGAAGGGACTCAACGCCAGCATCGATGCCTCGATAGGTCTCAACCAGGTGGCTGAACGCTTCGGTCATGCCTTTCGAAGTCCACTGGTGCAGAATCAGGTGATGGTAAGCCTCACCGTGCCTATCGTCGATCATGGAAAAAAGCGCAATGCCTGGCTCGCGGCACAGAGTAAGGCTGAGACGGCTGCGCACCAGCGTGAGGAGCAGCGACGCGACACCGAACTGGATGTCATGCAGACCGTGGCAGAAGTTGACCAGCGGCAGTCGATGGTCGCCGATGCCCACCGCTCACTGCAGTTTGCCGAGGATGCCTATACCGCCATGCTGCAACGTTTCATCAGAGGTCAGGCCGACGTCAACGACCTGTCGCTGGCACAGCAGTACTGGCAGACGGCGCGAGTCGATCAGGTCAAGGCATTGCAGGATTTCTGGAACAGTTATTTCCATCTACGACTGCTCACACTCTACGACTACCTCAAGGGGGAGCCCATACGTCACTGACCTGCCAACTTTTAGTACTTATAATATTATCATTTTCTGAGGGCGAGGTTTTCGTCGCTGGTTTCAAATAATCGTGTTACAAACCAATACTTTATGTTATCCCAATAATTCACAGTAACGGAACTTGTGAGTACACGGATATTTATGAGACAGTTCAGATGTTTACCTACATTTACCCTTGTAACTTTTTGTGCAGAAGGTTAGACCCATGCAGGTGAGATACATTCACCTTTTAATGTCAATAACCCTGCATCCTTGTAACCACATAAACCGGATCGGGGGACGGTTCCGTGATCATTTTGATGGCTCGCATCGCCCTTCATGGCGAGGAGGGCATCAAGGCCTGCGATTTCGAGCTGCACCTGCCCAAGCCCAGCTACAGGTCGAAAATCGAGGTGGAGTTTTTTGCCCAGATAAAAGGTGAGGACAGCCATAATCGCTATCTTTATTTTCTTGTGCTTAGTGCTATTTTTTACTCCTATATCAGGCGTTTAATATTTCAGGCCTTGGAATATAAATTTCAGGCCTTGGAATAAATATTTCAGGTCTTGAAATATTATCTGGTTGCAAAGGTAAGCAAATTCCTCCAACCAAACAAATTTTTTTTGGATTATTGAGAAATACCTCAAGACAGCCCTAACGACCGATTTGGGTTCAATATAGCAAGCCAAACAGCCAGAGGGGAATCTTGTCACCATGACCGATGTCAATGCTGTCACTTACCACAAAGCTGTCCTCTATATTCTTGATTTGTGAGAAGCCCTTGCTTTTCCCTCCGACCTCAAAGAGCCACTTTCCGTCAACCACCAAGTCACCTTGGACGGGCATGTGCAACTGATGTCCGACACTTAATTGTGAAGCAAGATATGTCTCACGCTTAGTTCCTGCCTCAACTTGAGGGGATAGGGCATACATCAGATTCGTGTTGTTGAAAAGTATCTTCTCGGGTTTTGTCAGAATATTCATTCCCTCAGATGCTGCATAGAGACGACGGATTAAGGCGGCCTTATCCATCAGGTCAATGAGTTTCAATACATTGTTTCTTGAAGACTGAAGCGCGGTGCATAATGATGAAATGTTCAGCGTATAAGGAGATGTTTCAGCCAATATTGCCAACAATTGCTTTGCTTTATATACGGAGTCGTATTCTATGTTGGCAACAGATGGTATTTCAGAAGTGACAATAGTATCGATGACTTGCTGTAAGCGGTCGGCAAAACCGTCTCCTTCCTCCTTGTAAAACGGATAATAGCCTGCAATAAGGTATTTCTCGAAATAGGAAAGGACCTTCACCTTCGAAGTGATCTGAGACGCCTCCATAAAATGATTAGAGAGTATCTGTTCCAAAGTCAGGACTGGTAGTTCCGCCACCTGTTCCAAAAGCAGATATTCTCTGAAGGAGAGCCCCTCTAAAGTATATTGCCGATGACGGCGTGAGAGGTCTCCCATCAGTGACTCTTCTAACTTTAACATGGAGGAACCAGTCACAACGATGTGCATTCCCGGATAGGCATCGTAGATGTTTTTTACCTCTTGCTGCCATCCTTTATATTTGTGTACCTCGTCTAAGAAGAGATGCGTCCCACCATGCGTATAGAAGTATTCTGCCAAGTCAAGCACAGAATGATTGGCAAACCAAATATGGTCTAATGAGACATAGAGCGCTTTTTCTTTATCTTCAAAACTGCGCAGAATATGCTGCAAGATCATAGTGGTTTTACCTACACCTTTGGCACCTTTAATGACGATTAGCCTATTGTCCCAGTTTATCTTTTCATAGAGATAACGGGTAAAACGCAAATTGGTTTCAGCCAGCAGTCGGCCATAAGTCTTAAACAGTCTGTCCATTGTCTTATTCTTTTTAAAACTGCGGCAAATTTACGCATTTTACTTTAGAAAAACAAATATTTAATCTGTTTTTTACTTTTGAGAGACGAAACCTTAACTAATTTTTTACTTTCAGAAGTTAATCGGTCTCTAATCGAGGTCATGATACAGGGGGACGGTTCTTTTGTTACATCGCGCGATGTAACAAAAGAACCGTCCCCCTGTATCAATGAATAATAAATAATGTAAAAATCAAGGGTGTTTCGAGAAAAATCAGTATTTTTGCAGCGACATATATAAAAACAATGAATACAAAGAAACTGTTGTTTGTAGCACTGATGATGATGTGTGCCATCACCGTGCATGCCCTGCAACTGCGTGAGGGCCATTTCTTCAAGACATTCAGCGACGTTCAGCCGATGGTGAAGGCTGCTCCCGCACTCTTTGACCAGTGGTTTGCACTGCCCGAGGATACAGAGTGGCGCGAGGTGAGCCGTCAGACCGACAATATCGGTATGGAACGCATAGAATATCGCCAGTACGTCGGCGGCGTCGAGGTGGAATATTCACAGGTGCTGCTGCACGTCAGAGACGGTCGTGTCCAGTCTGCCAACGGCACCGTGATGGAACAGCAGCGCACACCTGCCAAGCTGCAGCGAAACAGCGTCATGAGCCGTGGCGGCACGCCCACCGACCTGCTGGGTCGCAAGCTGCTGCTCATCGATACCGACGAAGGTTACCGCTATGCCACGATGTGCATCTCGGCAGACGGCCGCTATAAGGTGTATCACGACGTGGAGACCGGCGAGGAACTGAAGCGCGTGCCCCTCATGCACAGCATCAGCGCCCCCGAAGGTACGCCAGCCACCATCACGGGCAAGTCCATCTACAGCGGCGACCAGCCCCTGGATGTGACGAAAGGCACCGACGGCATGTATTACCTGTACGACCAGCAGCGTAACATCCACACCGTCGTGGGTGCCTATCTCCCCAGCTACAGCAAACTCGCTGAGAACGGCAAGCTCTTTGACTACTTCCCTCGCCACGACCTCACCGACGAGGACCTCGATAACAAGGACATGGAGAAATTTCAGGCGTGGACTCAGCAAATAAATGCAGACTACGAGACCAACAACCTGCCGCAGTTTGAGCAATACATCACCGACTACATGCGCTATGCCCCCAACCAAGGTGACACATGGACGGCCTATCACCTGAAGTCGTTGACCCTGAGCGACACCGACTTCAATATCGACGAAGACAGCTACGTGAGCCTCAACCTCCACTACAGCCAGGGTACTGAGGAAACGACGACCGTCGGCAAGCTGTGGAGCGGTAAAATGGACAAGACCGATGCCCCTTTAGACTTCCTGAAGCTCAACAAGATTGTCATCGCACCTACTGAGGGCGCAACTCTGATTATCTCCCTCTTTAAGAATGTCAAAGACGAGGAAACCCAGATGCAGGATCTGGAAGAGACGTTTCTGGGAGTGGTTCCCCTGACCTTCTCGCCCGACAGTACCGCGCTGGATATCCAGGGAGAGCACATGAAGATACACCTGGAATACGAGGCCAACACCTCCACGCCGCTGGCCGACATCCATTGGGGCATGGGCCGCACGGTGGACTTCTATAAGGAGATGTTCGGACTGGACAGCTACGACAACAACCACGCGCCCATCTACAACCTCGTCTATCTGGACGATGGCCTCAACGGCTTAGTCTATAGCCCCTTGGACAATGCCATGGCCATGGGCGAATGCAAGCCTTATCCGATGGTCTACGGCATGGGCGCCGACATCATGAATCCTTGTGTGGAGCTGACCGTCATGGCGCATGAATACACCCACATCATCACCGGCCAGACTGCCAAGCTCGAATACAAGAGCGAGTCGGGAGCACTCAACGAGTCGTTCTCCGACATCATGGGCATCAGCGTCAAGAAGTGGAACGACCCCTCCTACAAACAGTGGACCTGTGGCAGCGGCGGCTTAATGGTAAATTATACGAACTTGCGCGACATGAAGAACCCGAGGAACAGCATGGATGGCAAAGAGGAATCCCGGCGCTGCCCGGGCTACTACCACGGCTATAATTGGTTTGACACCACCGACACCAGCGATGAAAACGACAACGGCGGCGTGCACCGCAACTGCGGCGTGCAGAACCGCTGGTACTTCCTGCTCTGCGAGGGCGAGACGTCCGACAACAGTAACTTCGTAGAGGGCGGCAAGCCTTACAGTATGACGGGCATCGGCATGGAGAAAGCCCTGCAGATAGCCTACCGCACATTGACGCAGTATGCCACCAGCCAGTCACAGTATGCAGATATCCGCCTCTGCCACCTCCAGGCTGCCAAGGACCTCTATGGCGACAACAGCTCCGAGGTGCAAGCCGTAGCCAAGGCCTGAGACATTGTTGGAGTCACCGACGACAGCGCCCCAACGGCCATCCAGACGCTGAAGTGTCTCCATCCACACGCTCAGATGACTGGCACACCATCGGTGGCATCCGGCTTAGCCAGAGGCCTACCGCCAAGGGCATCTACATTTACAAGGGTCGCAAGGTCGTCATTAAGTAAGAATAACAGATGGAAACGATAAGAATCATGAAAGTAAAGAGCTTATGGATGCTCACCGCCATCCTGATTTGCGGTGCCATGACGATGCTGACATCGTGCAGTAATAACGATAACGCAACGGTTGTCGGACCTGATCCGCTGGCTGAAAGGCTGAGTGGCGGGGCTTGGTACGACATCTATGAAGCTTCGGGTACGGCCCAGGAAGAAGGTGCCAGTGACGCCGAGGCAGCCTATAGTATAGTGATTGACATCTATCACTTCGAGGCTGACGGCACGGGCGACTTCCAACGTTGTTTCTTCAATGATGACAGCGAGGAGCCTGTAATGGTGCATGGTATTCTGGGCTATGGTGTTTTCACCTACAAAACTGCAGCTGACGGGACGGTAGCCATCACGCTGAGCAACAACTGGGACCAGAGCTATCCGCAGAAGTGGAATGTGAAATATGGCAATGAGACCATTACTGCCAAGGGCGTGGACGGACAGACACTGACACTGATACAGGCTGACGACGAGACGATGGCCATACTGAACAGTTTCTTGGATCAGAACGGTGGCAGTGATGAAACCAAATACGACGTCAACGACTACAAGCCCAAGGACGTGGACAACAGCCAATGGATGAAGTCGCTGGCCGACAGTCGCCTCGTAGCCGACCTCTCGCTGCCTGGCAGCCATGATGCATGCACGGCTGACGGCTGGTATTATAAGGACCTGAGCATTTTTGCCGAGGCATCGGCGAAGACGCAGGATCTGACCATCCAGGAACAGCTGAAGGTGGGTATGCGAGTGTTCGACCTGCGTCCGGAACGTATGCACGACGGCACCAGCTATGTGCTGCGCTGTTCACATGGCGTTATGTATACCAAGATGCTCGTCAGTGAGTTCTTCCAGCAGCTAAAGGAATTCCTCGCTGACAATCCCTCAGAGTTCTGTCTGCTGACTGTCGACCTCAGCGCTACCACCGACATGAAGGCCTGGGGCAAGGAGTTCACGGAACTCGTCAGCAGTGCTGAGTTCCGCAGCATGTTTGCCGACTTCAAGCCTCGCCTCACCGTGGGCGAGATGCGTGGTCACGTGCTGATGCTCTCACGCAAGGAGTATGCCAAGCAACCTGTTGGCGGATACTGCTACGGTTGGGGCGATGACCTTGAACTGGAGAAACAGACGAACGGCCATATCACTGGCGCCGACGGTGTTGAGACACCGCTCTGGGTGCAGGACTATTGGGGAAAATGGGATCGCAAGGGCAAGGACGAGGCGGTGCTCCGTATGCTGGAAGCTGCTGCCGGGCGCGACATGACGGCTGAGAAGCCTGCATGGGTTATCAACTACCCGTCGGCCTACTTCGGACTGCCACTTTCCGACAGCTACCGCGAGAACGCCGTCGAGGCCAACAAGGTAACAGTCGACTGGCTGTCCAGCCATACAGGCTCCGTAGGCATCATCTACATGGACTTCGCCGGCATGGAAAAGAGCCCAAGCTACTCCGCGGAGAGGCTCTACGAGACCTGTGGAATGACGCTTGTTGACTGTGTCATCCAGCAGAACCAGAAATAACAGGAAAAAAGATAACGTGTACCAACAACAATAAAAGATTAGAGATTCATGCAAAGAGTAGACTTATTTCCGACTCATGAGTATCAGGGGCTGAAGCTGCGTACCGGCCGGCCGTATCCCTTTGGGGCTATGGTCATCGGTAATGCGGTGAACTTCTCCATATACTCCCGTTATGCCACAGACTGCACATTGGTGCTCTTCCACAACCACGAGGAGGAACCCTTTGTGGAGATCCCCTTCTTCAGGGAGTTTCGTTTAGGCAATGTGTTTTCGATGATGGTGTTCGATCTCGATTATGAGAAAATTGAATACGGCTTCCGCATGGACGGTCCTTTCGACCCACAGCAGGGGCATCGGTTCGACAAGACGAAGATACTGATGGATCCCTACTCAAAACTCATTGTGGGCCGTGACGTGTGGGGCAAGCAGCCCGACTGGAAGAACAAATACCAGTATCGTTCACGCGTGGTGTTCGATGACTTTGACTGGGGGGATGACCTTCCTTTGGAAACCCCTGTCAACGATCTTGTGATCTACGAGATGCATGTGCGCAACTTCACTTGTGGTGCCGCCTCTGGTGTGAAACATCCTGGCACGTTTGCCGGTATCGCCGAGAAAATTCCATATCTGAAGGAACTGGGCGTGAACTGTGTTGAGCTGATGCCCATTCATGAGTTCGATGAGTTTGAAAACTACCGGTCTTCACCCGTTGACGGGCACATGCTTTGCAACCTATGGGGGTATAGCAATGTGGGCTTCTTCGCTCCCAAGGCTGCATACGCTGCGACGGGTAAGTTCTCCATGCAGGTGGACGAGCTGAAGAACCTGGTCAAGCAGTTGCATGCCAACGGTATAGAGGTGATTCTCGACGTGGTGTTCAACCATACTGCAGAAGGTAACGAAAACGGGCCGTATATCTCCTATAGAGGTATCGACAACAAAACCTACTACATGCTGACGCCGGATGGCAACTACTTCAACTTCAGCGGATGCGGTAACACGCTGAACTGCAATAACCCCAACGTGCGTGATATGATTGTTGAAAGTCTGCGCTACTGGGTGACCGACTATCATGTAGACGGGTTCCGCTTTGATCTTGCCGCGATCCTCGGACGTGACCAGAATGGTAATCCGATGTCGAATCCTCCGCTGCTGGAGTCACTGGCTCACGACCCGATACTCGGTAAGACCAAGCTGATTGCCGAGGCTTGGGATGCCGGCGGCCTGTATCAAGTGGGATCGTTCCCCTCATGGGGACGCTGGGCAGAATGGAACGGAAAATTCCGTGATGCCATGCGGCGTTTCCTGAAGAGCGACGAGTATGTGCTCGACGATGTGAAGGAGCGTATCATCGGCTCGCCAGACCTGTATGCCTCGCAGAACCGTGGCATCAAGGCCAGCGTGAACTTCATCACCGCCCACGACGGCTTTACGATGATGGACCTCGTGTCGTACAACGGCAAGCACAACGAGGCC
>ONYA01000054.1 GCA_900321965.1 uncultured Prevotellaceae bacterium | reverse complement strand
ATTTAAAGATTATACAAAAACGCTGCAAAGATACAACTTATTATGGGAATTCACAAACTTTTTGGAGAAAAAAATCAATGACCTGTCCCCTTGATCCCCGTTCGCCCGGCCTAAAAAGACGCTTTGCTTGCAAAGAATTATCAAAATCCGTTGTTTTTTCAAGCTTTTTTTGTATCTTTGCAGCCGAGAAAAAGTCAAACAAAGCATTGAATCTATGGATACAAATACCAATCTCAAAAAATGGTTGTGGCCGGTGGTCATCGGCGCGCTGGTGGCGGTAGTGCTACTGGCGGTGGCACTAAGCTATGCGGTTCGGGCAGAGCGTAACGCGCGCTATGTCGGCATGATGAACGTAGTGGCGGAGAAACTGTCGAAGACCGTCAGGGGTGTGGAGATGAATGCGGAGAACGTGTTCGACGAGGTGGCGAAGCACTTGGAGTCGCCACAGACTGTCATCGCGGCCCTCGGTAGTAAGACCAGCCTGAACCCTGACGTCATCGGCTACTTTGCGGCCTTCGTGCCCAACTATTTCCCGAAGGAGGGTCGGTGGTTTCAGCCATACGTGCACCAGGGCGACTCGACGGAGTTCGTGCTGACGCTCGTGGGCTCGGCGCGCCACGACTATACCACATCGACGTGGTACGTGCAAGGCGAAAAGGAGAAGGAGAGTTTCTGGTCGGAGCCGTATTATTACGAGGATGACCTGAACGTGGCTAGTGGCTACTACATGACGTTTGCCACGCCCATTTTCGATGCTCAGGGCCGCTTAGCATGCGTCTGCGGAGCCGACATGACTCAGGAGTGGATGATAGACCAGTTGCGACAGATAGAAGACGAGGTGAGGAACGACGAGCTGCTGAACAACTATCGGTTGCTTGGGAACGACGATTTCTTCATCGTCATCTTGAACGATGATGGCACCTGTTTTGCCCACCCCGAAGGGGACATCGTCACCATAAGCGACGAGACGTTCGTCGCTAACCTGAAGGAGCACCAACGCGGCGTGGCCGAACTGGAGGTGAACGGTGTGCCGTCGCGTGTCTACTACACCCCGCTGAAGCGCACCCACTGGTCGGTGGCCATTGTTGTAGAGAAATGAAGAAAAACGTATTCATCATGCTGAGGAGACTATACGTGGCCGCGTTAACGGCTGTTATGGCAACGCTGGCCGTAGCGGCGCAGACTTCTGATGCTGGTGGCAACGGACGGAGCAGCGAGCGCCATCCGAGTTCGCTCGGAAATGGCCGAGTCGTGACGGACGAAGATAAAGTCAACGCGACGGGCGGCGATGACCGCATTGCGCAGTTGGAGAAAGAAATGTACCGCTACTACAGTACGAGTGCGATTGACAGTTTCATGCTCATCACCGACCAACTGATAGAGGCGTGCCGCGAGGCCGGACCCAGTCAGGAGCGGCTGTTCTACAAGGCGTGGTCGAACCAGGCCATCTATAGTTTCAACAAGGTGAGCCGCACGCGTGGCCTGGAGTTGGCCCATCAGATTCACGATTATGCCTACCAGCACGATAGTAAGTTCGGACTCTATACGTCCACGTACGCTTTGGCCACCATGTCGTCAAGTCTGCGCCACTTCGCCCAGGCCGAGCACGAGTTCACTGAGGCCATCAACTACCAGCATCGTTTCTTCCCCGACGAGAGCGCCGCTGCCCCCTATCTCGGGATGGCGAAAGTCTACGTCAATCTGCATAAGCCAGAGAAAGTGCTCGACTGCGCCCGTAAGGCACTAGCTGAGCCCAACATCATCATGCAGCACAGGCTGTCGGCGTGGACCTATATTTGTATTGCGTACTACGACGGCCAGTACAGCCGTGATGATTTCAACCGCGCCTATGCCGAGCGCGAGAAACTGAAGCGCGACATCGGTCACGACGACAGTTTCGGCCCTGTCGTCAACTTCTACCACGCCATGAAGAACGGACGCTACAACGAGGCCCTGAACATCGCCATCAACATCAAGGGCGGCAGCGACCGCCTTCAATTCATTTCCAATGCCTACGCCAGACTCGGCGACTACCGACAGGCCTACCTCTACCAGGTGCGCCACAAGGAATATCGCGATTCAGCCAACACCGCTGAGGTGCAGCAGATGTCCTACGAGTATGCCGCACAGATTGACGTGACACGGGCGGAAAACGAGACCAAAGATCTGCGCCTCTCCAAGCTGGACCTGCAAATACAGGCCGCCTTGGCCATCATCCTCATCACCCTCGCCTTCTTCATCTTCTATTACTTCCGCCGACGCAAGCAGATGCAGGAACTGCGTCAAGCCTACAACCAACTGGCTGACACGACCACCGCTAAAGAGCGCATCGACAGTGAACTGCGCATCGCACGCGACATCCAGATGTCGATGGTGCCCCGTACTTTCCCTGCTTTTCCCGACCGCCGCGATATAGACCTTCACGCTGCCATTGTGCCCGCCAAGGAAGTGGGCGGTGACCTCTACGACTTCTTCCTCCAGGACGACCGTCTCTGCTTCTGCGTGGGCGACGTCAGCGGCAAGGGCATCCCCGCTTCGCTCACCATGGCCGTCGCCGTCAATCTGTTCCGCACTGTCGCCAAGGAGGGATTCCCCCCAGAGGTCATTGCCACCAAACTGAACGATACGATGTCCGTCAACAATGAGAACGCTGTCTTCGTTACCATGTTCATCGGCATCATCGACCTCAAGACCGGCCACCTCGACTATTGCAACTGCGGCCATAACGCGCCCGTCTATGGCGAGCGCCGCATGCTCACCTCGCAGACCGTTTTCCAATTCCTCGACGTCGAGTCGAACGTCCCCATCGGACTCTGGCCCGACTTCACCTTCGTCGGAGGCCATCTCGACAACATCCGCGGCAGTTTGCTCTTCGTCTACACCGACGGTGTCAACGAGGCCGAGAACCGCATGCAGGAGCAGTTCGGCGAGAAGCGCATGCTCCGTGTACTCCGCGAGTCCACACAGCCCTTCGGCGAGCGTACCCCCAAGACACGCTCCCACTTCCTCATAGACGAAATGAAATACGCCCTCGACGCGTTCGTCGACGGCGCTGAGCAGAGCGATGACCTCACCATGCTTTGCGTTAGCATAAAATAGAGGTGAGGACTAAAATTAGGCGTGGTTCTCGCAGGGAATCCAGAGCCAGAAGGTGGAGCCGCGGTTTTCGCCGGCGCTGATGACACCGATGTCGCCTCCACAACTATCAGCAATCGACTTACAAATGGCCAGTCCCATGCCGGTGCCCTGCACGAACTCGTCGAGCTTAACGAAGCGGTCGAACACCATCTTTTGTTTATCCTTAGGGATGCCAATGCCGGTGTCCTCGCAGTAGAGGTACATGCCGTGCTTCTCGTAGCGGTAGCCCAGTCGGACGTGGCCCTGTTCGGTAAATTTCACGGCATTGGTGACGAAGTTGGTGAGCACCTGCTGGATGCGCTCGAAATCGAGCGTGGTGACGAAGGTATCGTAGGGATTCTCCTTGATGAACTTCAGGTTCTTGACCTGCACGCGCTGCTGGAGGGTCAAGCAGATGTCGTCAAAGGCAGTGGCAAAGTCGATGGTCCCGGGTTTGATGGTGAGCGTACCGCCGCTGATGGACGAGGCCTCGATGATGTCGTTGATGAGTCGCTGCAGCATGTCGCTGGAGTTGCGGATGATTCGGACGTACTCGCCACGCTCAGGATTGTCGCCCAGCGTGTCGAGGACGCTGGTAAATCCGGCGATGGCGTTCAGTGGCGTGCGCAACTCGTGGGTCATCGACGCCATGAAGCCACTCTTCAGCCTAACACTCTCGTCGGCCAGCGTGGTGACAGTTTGCAGCTGTCGGCGGGCCTCCTCGATCCTGGTGTTATCGACGATGATGCGCATCCTGCCGTCGTCGCCTTGCTCTAAGTGGCGGTCGCTATGTTCCAAGAGGAAGGCCAGAGTCTGCTTCTTACGCTCAATATCGGTCCTGATGGCCTGCACCTCCTTGTCGTGCAGATGGCGGTCGTGGTCGCGGTTGCGGTCATCGGTGATGTCGAGCACGGTAATGAAGTAGTTGCAGATCTCGCCATCGCTGTTGAACAGCGGCAGGATATAGAACTCAATGTAGCGATTGATACCCATCTCGGGGTAGTCCATGTGCTGGCAGACAAGCATGTCGCTCCGGCTGTCGGGCGAGTAGATGTTGCGTAACAGCGGAACATCAAACATGCAGACGGTCTCCCAGAATCGCTTGTTCTCAGGGTTGTCGTCAGTCATGCCACAGAGTTCCCGCATGTTATCGTTGAGGTCCATGAGAAAGCCGTTTTTGTCGTAGAACGACATGGCGATGAACGGGATGTTCGACAATTGCTCGTACTTCTTGACGAGTTCACGCTCGGCCTTGTTCTCCTCAACGTCGTGGGTGACGTCGTGGATGGCGTTGACGACGTAGGCGGGATGTCCCTCGTTGTCGAGCTCCAGGATGGCATGGCCATGGAAACTGAGCCAATGGGGGGCGTCGTCGGTGGCGCTGTTGAACAGTTTGTTCAGCACAAATTGGCGCTCACGGCCGTCGGTCAGGCGCTTCATCTTCTGGGTGAACTCCTGTTGCTGGCTAGGATGGATGTGGTTTGTGAATTCCTCTAATGTCAGACCTTCCTTGGGCAGAATCTGTCCGTATTTGTTGGTCATCCGGTCGTTCTTGATGTCATAGACCATGATGTTGAAGTTGCCCATGTGCAGGGCCTTGAGCATCATACCGTTCAACTCCGTCGATTTGCGGGCGGCGCTCTGCACGTGGGCCTTTGCCAGTCGCGCGAGGAAGTAGCAGAGGGCCGATAGCAGCAGCACGGCGATGATGATGTAATAGACCATCGGCGACGAGTGGTCGTGTACACGCTCGGGATGGAACCAGTGGTCCTGAATGGCAGCAATCTCTCCTCTCTGCTTCAGACGCGAGTACTGGTCGTCTATCTGCTCGATCAATTGCCGGTCGCGGCCGATGATATGGATTTCAGAGATGGGGATGCCCACGTCGTTGAGCACGATGCCCTCGAGGTTGAGTTCCTTGATTTTCCACTTCAGTGGCTCCTCGCCCCACACGTAGTATTTGTAGTCGCCGTTGAGCACGCCCAAAAGTGCCACCTTGGGCGTCTGGAACTCCATACGGCTGTTGCGCATCGTGTCGCCGTCCATGAAGTAGAAGGCGGAGTAGTCGCCGGGCTTGAAGACGGCACCATCGCGCTCCAACTGACTGAGCGACACCATGCCGACAGAATCGGAGTGCATGGCCACGCGGATGCGATTGTAGTTGACGATATTCTCCGAGAGGACGTAAGGCTCGCGACGGTAGCGGCGGGCATTGGCCAGGATGAGGTCGGCATCGCCGCGCTCGAAGGTCTTCAGGGCGATGCTCCAGTCTTTCATCACGAAGCGGCAAGGCAGGTTCAGTTCCTTCATCACAGCCTGTATCACATCGATATTGCTGCCCGAGGGCTGTCCCTTGTCGTTCAGGAACTCGTAGGGTGCCTTGTCCCAGTCGCAGACAATGACGACGGGCCGCTGCTTGGTATATGTGTCGGAGAGCTGCTGTGCCATTGACCTGATGGCAGTGGCGCTGAGCAGCAACATGATAATATATGTATATAGGCGTTTCATGGGCTAAGCGGTTTTCTTGCGTTTAATGACTGAGGCGTGACACGGAATCATGATGTAGATGGTGGTGCCCGACCCCTCTTCCGAACTGATCTCGAAGGTGCCTCCCATCTGGCTGACCAGCTCCTTGGTGATGGCCAGGCCCAGACCCTTCGTGTTGTGGGCGCCACCCAGTTCCTCTTCCTGGATGCGGGTAAGCTCGGCCTCAGGGATACCCTCGCCCGTGTCGTCGACCGAGATAATCAGTCGTCGGCCGATGTAGTCGTAACGGGCCCTGACGGTGCCCCGCTTCGTATGCTGCGCGGCGTTGCACGTCACCTGTTCGATGACATGGCCAAGATTCTTGGCATCGATGTCAACGGTCAGTTGCTCGTAAGGATTCTCCACGATGTAGTTGGTGTCGGCATTCATGAATTTCATCCATCCCGTAGCGCACTGTGACTCAAACAACTCAGCGAAGTTCTGCGGCTGCCGGTTGATTTCGACCATCCGTGCCTCCAGGCGTGACAGGTAGAGGATGTTGTCGACGATGTGCAACAAGTAGTCGGCATTCTGCTGGATGACCTTACACAGTTCCGGCTCGTTGGCCGAAAAACTGTCGTCGTTGATTTGCGCCACGTGTTCAACTACGGCACTCATCGGAGTGCGAATCTCCTGCACCATGTTCTTTACGAAACTGTTCTTTGTATTCTCCACCTCCTGCACCTTTGCAGTTTGCAGATTCATTTGACGCTCAATCCAGTCCATCTCGCTGATGTCGCGCAGCATACCGCAGTACTCCTTCACCTTGCCGTCGTTGTTGTGGCAGGGCTCTAAGCGGAAATACAGGATCAAGGGCCTTCTGCCCGTCGAGCGGAGGGTGGTCCTGATGTTATACTCTATCACCTTGTCTTCATAGTCGTCCATATCGCTCAACAGGCGCATGGCCTGTCGCTGTGACTGCTCGTCGACCAGTGTCATACAGCGTGTCTGTGTCAACGCATGCTGGATGGTGTCGGTGCCCTTGTAGATAGTCAGTGTGTGGGAGTCGGGCGAGTAGGTGACTTGTCGGATGTCGGTATCGCTGATGGCTGAGTTGAGAATCTCGGTATATTGTCGCTGCTCGTCGCGCAACGCATCAATCTTCTTCCGGCCTTCCTGTTCCAGGTCTTTGCTGCTGACCGACATGGTGATGTCGCGGCAGAAGGCGAAGACGCCCAGCATCTCGCCGGCATCGTCGTGGATAGTCATCAGGCGGAACTCGGTAATCATGTCGTGGCCGACGGTCAGGGTGGCCTGGTATCCGTTCACGTCTTCCAGATCCTGTATGTCGATGTTGAACATCGAATGGATGTCAACGCCCTTTTCAATGGTTTCCTCGGCATTGCATCCGAAGATGTCACAGGCCTTGGGGTTGATGTTGACGAGCCGGCCGTCCTTGTTGAAGAGGATGATGCCCAAAATCGGGGTGTAGAAAATGGACCAGTAGCGCAGTGCACGCTCTTCGTCGAGCCGTTTCTGCTGCTGTTCCTCCGTCACGTCCTTCTTCGTGCCGATGATGACGGTGGGGTTGCCCTTCTTGTCGCGGCTTAATACGGACAGCACGATATGGTAGTCGCGGTCGTTGGTGTCACCACCTTCCGTGTCCTTGGCACGCAGGTTCAACTCTATCTCTTTCTCTTCCTCATCGGTCTTTCTGGTCTCAGCGAGTTTTTCCAAGGCTGACTTCAGACTGACGAAATCCTCGTGACTGTATCGCTGCGAGAATTCCTCCATCGAGTACGTGTAGGCCACCTGTCCGTTGTCGTTGTGCCAGGAGAACCGGTTCGTCTTGATATCATAGGTCCAGATGTGTACCTGACTGGTCTGCAAAATCAGCGCCAGACGATTGTTGCGCTTGACGTTCTCGAGTTTTATCTTCCGGTTTTGGATATGGTAACTGATGCCATAGACGGCCATGAAGACGAGTAGCAGCAGGCCGCCGCCCAGCAGATACCACAGTCCTTTCGACTCTTCCATATTCTGCCGCTCGGGATAGAACCACTTATCCTGCAAGGGTTGTATCTTTTCATTGGTATAGAGTTTTGTATAGGTCTCGTCGAGTTTGTCGAGCAGTTGTTGGTTGTTCGACATGAACTTGTACTCTCCATGAGGCATGTTGACAGGCGTCAGTTCAAGGTCGTCGATATGGTAGCGGTTCATCAGCCATTTTAGCGAAAGGGTATTCCACACAATCTGTCCCTCGCCCTTGGCGCTGACCTCCTGAATGGCTTCGCTCATGTCCCCGACGGGAATGGCATTCTCGCCCCACCCGTATTCCAGCATTAAGTGATAGACCAGCGAACTGTCGCAGACTATTACCTGATGATTGCTTAGGTCGCGGAAGCGCTTGATGACCACCTCTTTATTCTTCGGTGTCACCACGCTTTGGGTTAAGAGTGTGACAGCATTTTTCGAGATTTTTCCAAACTCGTCGTGGAATCCTACGGCCAGTCCCAGCATAAGGTCTGATTTCCCTTCCTTCAGGTCGCGGAAGGCTTCCGACGACGGTTTCAGCCTGATCACATAGGGAATGTCCAGCTCCTTCATGATGAGCCGAATCAAGTCGACGTTGAAGCCGTCGGGGTCGCCGTTGTCGTTCAGAAACGAGTAGGGCCACAGGTCCCATACATCTTCATAAATCAGCGGATTGTTCACTGAGAAGACCCGTGTGGTGTCCGATTGGGCAAATGCTACTGCCAATGAGAGATGTACAGAGAGCAGTAGCATCATTACTCTCTTGTACCATGATATTTTATGGCATGTGGTTTTATGCATATCGTACATCTGTTTGAAAAACACCTAAATCACTGCAAACGGTGCAAGCCTGCCGAGGCGCTGCCCGTTCTCGCACGCTTTCGCATGTCAACGACGGTGCAAGCCGAGAGCAAAAGAACTTGTTCATTTTGCCGAGGCGCCGCCCGTTCTCGCACGCTTTCGCGTGCAAAGATACAAAAAATCCAGCAAACTCCGTCTATTAATGACATTAAAAATGTGGTAAAATTTGGTTTCGCCCCATTTTTGCCTCAAAACACTTGTTGTAAAGGTACGACGAATACTCGACGAAGTGGTAGATAAAGAAGTACATCTATAAGAGGTAGGAAGTCAGGTAAATAAACTAGGTTTATTCGCGATGCGTCCGCCAGAACTGTTGTTGGTTTAAGGTTCCTGTGTGCGACGCATCGCTTTTTCATTTAAAGATGCGGCAGTTTGATGATTATTTATTAATTTTGCACCCAAATTTATAGAATTAATAAAACGACTCAGATGAAGAAAAGATACGAATCTATAGCCGTGGGGACAGGTACCTGAGTCATAGGAGCCGTCATACCCAAGTACCTGTCCCAGCGACTAGTAGTATTGGGCTTGCCATCTTTCGTCTTGTGTCATATCTATCAGTTTGCCTCTGACTGCTCTTTAAAATGATCTACCATATCCATCATACGTTCCATAAAAGCACCGAATTTTGTCGGGTTCTCAAGACCATAATGACTAACGATCTGCTTCAATTCTGATGCAGACAGGGTATTAAGCCTAAGCTCAGAACCGTCTCTTTTTGGTTGGCAATAAACTCTTCTATAAGGGCCGCTTCTCAATGTGAAATTTCCTGCATTGCGTCCCAACAATCCAATGACTAAGCTGGCAAGTGCTGTCCGTTCAATCATTTCCTGATCTGATTCGCCATCTAATCTCTGAAATAATATAGAGTAGTCTGGAGTGTTCTTTTCCTCCGGCAACTCGTTCCCCTTATCTTTCTTTTTCATTTTTGATCTCCTGTTTTGCCTGCAAAGATATAAAGTAATCTGGAATTTTGCAAATAATCCTCAAAATAATTGGAGATTAGAACAATAATAGCTACCTTTGCACCTGTCAAAAGGTTAATCAAAATTGTTTTAAAGTAGTAATTATTACCTTGCTGGCATGGGAATGTAGGCAAAGGGGTACACATGATTAAAAAGCCGTCGGCATGTGAATGTCG
>ONYA01000034.1 GCA_900321965.1 uncultured Prevotellaceae bacterium | reverse complement strand
TAAGGTCAAAGTGGCCGACACTGTAGGAGCTGGAGACTCTTTCACCGGCTCGTTCGTGGGCAGCATCCTCAACGGCAAGTCCGTGCCTGAGGCCCATCGTACCGCCGTTCAGGTATCGGCATACGTCTGCACCCAAAACGGTGCTATGCCCACCTACCCGGAAGAGCTGTTGAAATAAAGCCCATTCTATTTCATTCTACGCCAGAACATACATCGATGTGTGTTCTGGCGTTTTTAGTGCGATTGCACTTGCCAGTTGAATTCGCGTGACAACGAGATGTAACGAGACGCAACGAGACTAAGAGACACAGAGTTTTTCAACAAAAAGGGTGACAGGGTGACAGAACGCCGATGTACAGGGCGTCTGCACCCTTTTTTGAGGGTGACAAGGGTGACAGGAGGGTGACAGGTTGGCAGTTCGGTTTTTGTGGCCGTCAGTCGTGGTTTTGAGCCGTCTAAACGCTAGTGAGAGGTGGCGTCTGGAGAATGAAAGGCGGCGATTCGTTGTTGAATTCTCGAGAGAATTTGGAGGTTTGCCGGTTGCAAACCAGTGGTGAGGCGGCGGTTTAGCGCTGAATTCTCGAGAGAATTCGATTGGGTATGGCACGGTTTTTGCTATTAAGAAGGTATTGCTAACCAAGTTTAGACGTATGAAAGACATAGACAAAGTATTGATGAGTTATCTCTACCGCCGTGAGTGGAAAGAGAAGTGCGTGACACTCAGCCAGATAGCCGAGTGGACGAAGAATGGTAAATATCGTGCTCGCGTGGAGGCCGCGAGGGGTCTCAGGGAGATTCCGATGGAGGGCGGCATGACCAGCGGGCCGATGGTGGCAGACGAACTGCCGCGGGTGATGCCTGCCAAGGGGGCTCAGGGGCAGTACACGGGACTGGTGCTGCTGTCGTTCCCGGTTAACGAGGGCGTCGAGACGTTAGAGCGGCTACGACGGACGGTGAACCTGTGGGAGCAGACGGTGCTGTCGTTCATCGGGGCCGAGGGGCGGTCGCTGGAGGTGATTGTGGCCTATAGGCTGACGGGAGGAGCGTTGCCTGCGGGGGAACAGGGAGGCGGACTGCCTGCGGGGGCATCGCAGGCCACACTGTTTCAGCAGTATGCGTATAAGCGGGCGGCGGAGTTTGCGCTGGCATCGACGGGGTTCAAGCCTGTTGAGGTGGCACACGACGGCTCGGAGTCGTTCCGCATCTCCTACGACGAGCAGGTGTATTACCACCCGGAGGCCAAGCCGATAGAGATGGCACAGCCCACGGAGCCACTAACAGACGAGTCGGCGCAGATAGTCGGGAAACCGGTGGAGGTACAGCTCGACACGGAGGTGTTGCCAGGCTACACGCGCCGCGAGATGGACGCCACGAAGTTCAACTTCATCTGTCGCGAACTGGCCAACGGCAAGGAGATGGACGAGGACGAGTACCTGATGACGTTAGCCGCGGAGTGCCGCAAGGCAGGTGTCGACAAGGAACTGGCCATCAAGGACACCATCGCGATGGGGCTGTTCTTCAAGAAAGACGTTCTGGTGCGCTCGGCGTTCAATGCGGCCTACGAGAAGCACCCCTTGGGGCGCAAGAACCCTGTGGAACGCTCGCTGATGCACCAGCAGTTGTTGGAGGAATTCTTGCGTCGCCGCTATATGTTCCGCCGCAACAGCGTGACGGGCGACCTGGAGTATCAGGAGAAGCACCGCTACGCGCTGTGGTGGAAGCCGCTGACCGAGGAGGCGCGCAACGACATCAACAACGCGGCCATCGAGGAGGGCATCAAGGTGTGGCCGAAGGACCTGGAGCGCGTGCTCGTCTCTGAGCATACCGACACGTACGACCCTGTGCGCGAGTGGCTCGACGGCCTACCTGCTTGGGACGGCCGCGACCGCCTCGGCGAACTGGCCGACCGCGTCAGGACGCAGACCTCTGGCTGGCGCGACAACTTCAAGATATGGATGCGCGCGATGGTGAGCCAGTGGCGGGCGGGGCGCGATGCGATGTACGGCGCCCAGATGGTGCTGATGCTCGTTGGCGGTCAGGGCACGCGGAAATCGACCTTCATGCGGATGCTACTGCCCCGTGAGCTGATGCCATTCTACATCGACCGCATCGATTTTGCCAACCGCAAGGAGGCGTTGCGGGCGCTGAGCCGTTTCCTGCTTATCAACATCGATGAGTACGACCAGGTGTCGAAGGCCCAGACGGCCTTCCTGCCGCCTTCTGTGCCACCACCAACTCGCTGGTCCCGCTGAAGGACGAGAGCGGCAGCCGCCGCTATATGGTGGTCGAGGTGAGCGGCGTGATTGATACCGACACGCAGGGCGACAAGGCCATCGACTACCGCCAGCTCTATGCCCAGATTGTCGAGGAAATCGAAAACGGCGAGGAGTACGCCTTCACGGGTGAGCGCGAACAGCTGATAGTGGCGCAGAATGCCGACTACTACGAGACGCCAAACGTGGTTGCCTTGTTTGAAGACCTGTTCCGTATACCCCAGGGGGGTGATCAACCGCTGCTGTTAAGTCCTACGGAAATCCTCACCTATATCAAGGACGCGAAGAAGACGAACGTGGTCACGCAGTCAAATGCCACACTCTTAGGCAGTTACCTCCATCGCAAGGGCTTCCGGAAAGGTAAGGGCGAGAAGCGTCGCTGCTATTTCGTGGCTCTGAAAAGCTGACACCCTCCTGTCACCCTTGTCACCCTCAAAAAAGGGTGCAGACGCCCTGTACATCGGCGTTCTGTCACCCTGACACCCTTAAACGCAAAATTCTTAGTATATGAAATACAAAATAGTCAAAGAAACCAAGCCGACATTGAAGACTTTCGGCAAGTATAAGGCAAAGGCCGTACACAATGGCGAGGTAGGCAGTCGCCATATCAGGGACGAGGTGTCCGAGCGCTTAGGTATCTCCGAAGGTGCCGTCGAGGCCGTGATGATGTGTCTGTCGAACGTCATCAGCCAGCACCTGCGTCGTGGCGACAAGGTGCGTCTCGACACCTGGGGCCTGATGAAGCTCGAGATAGAGAGCGACAAGGTGGACGACCCCGCAACATTCCGTGCCAATAAGCACATCCGCGGCGTCCGTCTCCACTTCCTGCCAGAGAGCGAGAAGGGCAAGCCCGAACTCTATCAGGGCATGACGTTTGAGAAAGAGAGGGGGTAGCTGGTAACAGCTGAGTTATAATTCTAAAAGTCCTTCAGGAATGGTCATTTTGATGACCTTGTTTTTGCTGTCGATATTGGTAATGAGTTCTTCGGCGGCGGGGATGAGACGACCGTCTTCTAACTCGAAGAGCAGGTTGGCGGTAGAGTCGTCGATAGCGGCGATGCGGCCTACGGTTGTTCCTGTGGTTACGTCGACCACATCGAAGCCAACCAGCATGGAGAGGGAAGGGGTTTCGTCGTCATCAGCCAGGGAACGGGGGAAATAGACGTCGCAGCCCGTCAGCTCCTGAGCGCGCTGCTGGGTGTCGACATCCTCGAACTTGACCAGGGCAACGGTGTCGCTGCGGAAGCGGTACTCCTCGATGAAGAAAGGTACGAGAATGCCGTCAACCTCGAGTATGAGGTAGTCGCTGTCGACGCGGTCAAAGATGTCGTCGTCGAACTGAAACGACACCTCTCCCTTCACACCGTGGGCTTTGCCCAAGCGGCCAATCTTATAGACTTCTTCTGGCTTAATCACCTCAAAAATATTTCTAAATTACAACACTCAACACTAAACACTAAACACTCAACTCTCAACACTAAACACTCAACACTCAACTCTCAACTCTCAACTCTCTCAATCTTAGCACCGAGGGCATTCAGTCGGCTCTCGATATTCTCGTAGCCGCGGTCAATCTGCTCAATGTTGCTGATGGTACTCACGCCGTTGGCACTCATAGCCGCTATCAGCAGGGCGATGCCGGCACGGATGTCGGGGCTCGACATGCGCTGGGCACGGAGCGTCAGCTTGCGGTCGTGACCTACGACAACAGCGCGGTGGGGGTCGCAGAGAATGATTTGTGCACCCATGTCGATGAGCTTGTCGACGAAGAACAGGCGGCTCTCGAACATCTTCTGATGGAACAGCACGGAACCGCAGGCCTGGGTGGCCACAACGATCAACACCGACAGCAGGTCGGGCGTCAGGCCAGGCCACGGGGCGTCGGCCAGTGTCATGATGGTGCCGTCGATAAACGAGTCGACGACGTAATGTTCCTGGTGCGGTATATAAAGGTCGTCGCCGTCTACCTCGACCGTGACGCCTAAACGGCGGAAGGCATCGGGGATGATGCCAAGATCGTTTACCGAGACGTTCTTGATGCGGACACCATTGCCACACATGGCGGCCATACCGATGAACGATCCCACTTCAATCATATCGGGCAACAGACGATGGTCTGTGCCATGCAGCTCGTTGACGCCGCTGATGGTCAGGAGGTTCGAGCCGATGCCACTGATGCGGGCCCCCATGCGGTTGAGCATGTGGCAGAGCTGCTGGATATACGGTTCGCAGGCAGCATTGTAGATGGTGGTGACGCCCTCGGCCACGACAGCAGCCATAACGATATTGGCCGTACCCGTCACCGAAGCCTCGTCGAGCAGCATATAAGTGCCTTTGAGCTGCCCAGCGGCAATCTCATAGACATCGCGGTTCTCAATGTGGCGGAACTCAGCACCCAGTTTCTCGAAACCAAGGAAATGAGTATCTAAACGGCGGCGGCCAATCTTGTCGCCCCCGGGCTTGGTGATGACGGCCTTGCCCATACGGGCCAGCAGCGGACCAATCATCAGAACTGAGCCACGCAGGGCGGCACACTTCTTGACGAACTCGTCGCTCTCAAGATAGTCGAGCTTCAACTCATCGGCCTGGAAGGTGTAGGTTCTTTCTTCGCACCTCGTACCTCGCACCTCGCACCTCGAGTTAACCTTCACCCCGATATCCTTCAATAACTGGATAAGGTTGTTGACATCGCGAATGTCCGGGATATTGCTGATGGTGACAGGATCACTCGTCAGCAACGTGGCACAGATAACCTGCAGCGCCTCGTTCTTGGCGCCCTGCGGCGTGATAGTGCCACTCAGCAGGTGTCCACCCTCTATCTTGAATGATGCCATAGTCTTACTTCTTGCGTCGTCCTTTCTTACCTTCTTCGACGGTGATGGCCGTCACCTTGTCAAACTTGAACTGTCCCAAGTCCAACTGAATGGCGCCGTCGGTCAGACGGGCCAGGTCGTCGGCCACTTTCTCGTCGTCAGCCGAACCGTGGCCCCACGTCAGCAGGTCGCGCTTCATCTGGTTAGCCGTCTGGCGCACCAGCTCGTCGCGCTGTTCCCCAGCAGGCATCTCCTTGATCTCTCCTAACAGTTCTTCCACCAACCGGCCATAGTGGCGCAGCTTGATGCGGTTCTGAGGCAGGGGGATGGGCTGCGGCTTGGAGTAAATCTTCTCAGCACCGCTGACGTCGAAGGGCCAGTCGATATCCAACTGCTTGTCAGACATGAGGTACAGATGGTCCCAAAGCGTCTGCTCGTAGTTGACATTCTCACGTATCTGGGGCACCTTCGTCAGCATTATCCTGACGATGCTCTTGGCACACTTCAGACGCTCGTCGCGGGAGGGCAGGCTGACGGCATAGTCCACCATCTTCTGAATCTCGCGACCATATTCGGGCATCAGCAGCTTCTCGCGCTGAGTGTTGTAGTCTAATCCTTGTATTTCCATTTATATTTCTTAATTCTCAATTCTTAACTCTCAATTCTCAACTCTACAACAGTTTCTTTGGCATTTTGGCCACGAAGTCCTTCAGGTAGAAAGGCTCGTAGTAGGCCACGTCTTCGGTCTGTTCCTGCATCAGTCGGCGCTCGGCAAGGGGTTGCATCCATTTTGCTAACGGCTCAATGCCGTCGATGTAGCAGGCATTAGGATGGTTGATGGTCTCCATGCACTTCTTGGCACCGTCCCCGAAGAAATAGACCTTACCGCGATCGAGCCAAGTCTTGTAGGTCTCAGCATCGACAACATCGGCCTGAACCTCGCGGACAGGACGCAGGGCACGGTCGTACACACCAGCATACACCTCCATACGGCGAGCGTCAATCATTGGGCAGAGCAAGGCACCCTCCTCCACCATCTCACGCAGCAGGACGGGTACACAGAGCAGTTCCAGCGTCGGCACGCTGATAAGCTTCAGGTCGCGAGCGTAGCAGATGCCTTTGGCCATCGACACACCAATACGCAGTCCGGTATAGCTGCCGGGACCGCCACTGACGGCTACCGCGTCGAACGGGATGGCATGATTGTCGGTGAACGATAGGGCCTCGTCGACAAACGTGCCTAAGCGTTCAGCATGATTGGGTCCCGTGCGGTCTGTCTGCTCAAAGATAACGTGCGAATCCTCGCTGACGGCTACGGAGCAGACGTCGGTACTGGTTTCAATATGTAGTATGCAAGCCATTGTTTCTTCTTGTCAATAAATCAATTAAAGTGCAAAGGTACGCTTTTTCCCGTTAATACGTGCATGTTTCAGAGAAATTAACGCTACAGAGGCAGCGTCATGAAGAATCGGGCGCCCTTGTCGTAAGTGGCGTCGAGCATGATGTCGCCACCTAAGCGTCTGACGGTGTTACGGCTCAGCGTCAGTCCGATACCCACTCCGTCTTTGTATTCATCCAATTGCACAAACTCGTCGAAGATGGTGTCGGCCTTGTCTTCGGGAATGCCACAGCCGGTATCCTCAATGCTGATACGTAGCATCTTTTCGTCGATGTCGCACTTCATGGCGATGCTGCCGCCGTCGGGTGTGAACTTCTCGGCATTGTCAAGCAGGTGGACGATGGCCGAAGTGGCATAGCGCATAGAGGTTTGCACCATGACGGTATCGTCAACACTACTGACGAAGCTGAACTGATGCTGTGGTCTGTCTGCTATGCCGCTTTCACGGATAGCTTCCTGGCAAAGCCGGTTGGCACTGATGCTGTCAGAGCGTTCTATGGAATTGCGGCTACTCAACTCGGAGAGAGCCAGCAGACGGTTGATAAGTGAGGTAATACGGTTGGTATTCTCCTGTATGTTCTGGCTTGCCTCCTTTCGTACCTCTGGCGGCAGTTCCACGTCCGTCTGCGCTACTATCTGTGTAAAGCCCGACAGGATGTTCAGCGGCGTGCGTATCTCGTGCGAAATATTCTTGATGAAAGCCGACTTCATGCGTGATGATTCCTGTGCCTTGTCGCGAGCCACGGCCAGTTCCTCGTTTTTCTTCCTCAGCCGGCGGTTCATCCAATACCAATAGCCCACTAACAGGGCTAAGGCAATACTGATGATGACGGCGGTCATCATCAGATAGCGGTTGCGCTCTAACCGCTTCTCCATGTCGAGCTCGCTGACACGGAACAAGGTGTTCAGTTCGGTAATCTGGGTGCGGGCATCCTTCTTATAGATGGAGTCGGTCAGTTCGGATATGTTCCGATACATCACGGCAGCCTCCTCATACTGTCCGATACCCATCAGGATCTGTGCGCGCTGCTGGTAGATGAGCACTAACGACGACTTGTCGTCGTAACCCTTACTCAGCTCCATTCGCCGGGTGTTATGCTCGAGCGCCTTCTCGTAGTTGCCTTGCTGCAGGTAGAGCTGTGCGCGATAATAGAGGATGCTCAGTCCGATGAATACTTGCCCGTCAACCTTATATTTGTCTGCGTCGTTGATGTTTGCTTCCGCTTCGCTCAGCCGGTTCAGCCCTAAGTTCTGCTGGGCACAGGCGATGAAAAAATAGGCGTACCACACCTTTCGCGTTTCCTTGTCCATCTCGCCCGCCTCCTCTTTCTTGTCTAAAAAGGCTTTCCACTTGTTGGTAATGGCCGTCATGGCTTCATACTCTTTCTTCTCGTTCAAGGCGTCACAATAATATGAGAAGATGTCGTTCACGGTCGACGAACTGATGTCAACGTCGTCTATCAGCTCCAGACTTTTGTTGTAGCAGCTGATGGCCTCGTCCAAATAGCCCATATTGTTATAGGCATTACCCATCGCATAGTCGGCCAGGGCCAGCCCGAACTTGTCGTGGCGTCTGGTGGCGTCGCTATGCATGAGTTCGACCTCTTTCAAGGCCGTGTTGACCTGACCGCTAAAAGTGTAGGTATTGACTAAATGCGTCCAAGTCCGATAGTAATTCTCCCAATGACCCGTCTCCTTGTAATAATTCATGTCGAGAGGGGCCTGCATGATAAGGGAGTCATTCAGGTCGTTGTTATAGAGGTACGTCAGGTGGTCGTAACGGCGTTCACTCTCAGGATCTTCCGTTTTGCCGACAGCAGTCAGCGTCAACAGAAAAGCAAGGATGGTTAAGACAGTCTTTCGCATACGGCTGCAAATTTACTACAATTGTTTGATACTTCCAAATATCATGCGAAAATTTCGCAACGAAAATATTCGCCTGGCGTCGCGAACGATATATCTATCCGTCTTAAAAAATATAAAATGGAAACAATATTTCGCTTCTTAAAACGCACTAATAACAAAAGTTGTGTTATATTTGCACCAAAAAGAATTGACAAGAAATGCAGGATTTTGCAGCAATAGATTTTGAGACGGCAAACAACGAACGCAGTTCTGTTTGTTCTGTGGGTGTGGTGATAGTACGCGACGGCGAGATTGTAGATTCATTCTATTCTCTCATCCAGCCCGAGCCAAACTATTATAATTACTGGTGCAGTCAGGTTCACGGGCTCTGTCGCGAAGACACGGAGGAAGCTCCAGTGTTTCCTAAGGTCTGGGCACAGATAGAACCATTGATTGAGGGTCTGCCCCTTGTGGCCCATAACAAGCCCTTTGATGAAGGTTGTCTGAAGGCTGTCTTCCGTGTCTATCAGATGGATTATCCCGACTATGAGTTCTACGACACCCTTTGCGTATCACGTCGTACGTTCCCCTATTTGCCAAACCACCAGCTTCACACCGTTGCCGCAGAGTGTGGTTACCAGTTAGAAAATCATCATCATGCCCTTGCCGATGCAGAGGCCTGTGCATGGATTGCAAGAGAAATTTTGTAGTTTAGGATGTAACATTTTCGATTTTTGCATACATTATTGGTAGAAAACAATTACTTTTGTAGCAGAATTAAGAAAGTATGAAAGAAGATCAGAAGATTGTAATCTATCAGACGGAAGACGGACAGACGCAGATTGATGTCCGATTGGAGAACGAGACGGTGTGGTTAAATGTAGCACAGATGGCATCACTCTTTATGAAGGAGGAATCAAACGTAAGACGACACGTTCTGAATGCCTTCAAGGAGGGGGAGTTGGAGCGTAGTGATAATAACGTGCATTTTTTACACGTTAATGGCGTGAAGAAACCTGTGCCGTTTTATAGCCTTGATGTCATCATTTCCGTTGGCTATCGTGTTAAAAGTAAACGCGGTACTGCTTTCCGCATTTGGGCCCGTAATGTGCTTAAGGACTATCTCGTCAAAGGCTATGCCGTCAATCAGCACATACATCGTGAACAGATAGGTGAACTGCGTCAGCTGGTAGGCATGCTTGGCCGCACTATTCAGGGCCAGCCCCTGCTTTCCACAGACGAGACGAATGCCCTTTTCGAGGTGGTGACGGACTATACTTACGCCCTCGATACGCTCGATAACTACGACTATGAGCGACTCACCATTGACAAGACCACCAAGGAGGAGCCCTTCCACGCCACCTACGAAAATGCGATGGAAGAGATTCACCTCCTTCGCGACAAGTTTGGCGGCTCTGTGCTCTTTGGTAACGAAAAGGACGACTCTTTCAAGAGCAGTATAGGTCAGATTTATCAGACCTTCGGTGGCGAGGAACTTTATTCCAGCGTGGAGGAGAAAGCTGCGATGTTGCTCTACCTTGTCACAAAGAATCATTCTTTCAGTGATGGAAATAAACGCATTGCCGCTACCCTCTTCCTTTGGTTCCTCAACAACAACCACATACTCTATCGCAAAGACGGCTCCAAACGATTGGCTGACAATACCCTCGTTGCTCTGACGCTGGATTGCCGAGAGTAAGACGGAGGAGAAGGATGTGATGGTGAAAGTAGTCGTCAATCTTATCAATCAGAGAAACGAATAAGCGCTTGCCGATGCTGAGGCCTATGCTTGGATTGCAAGAGAGATATTGTAATAATAGAAGTGGTAGTCGAAAAAAAATGCGAATACCACCCAGCACTACAATGAAGTAGAACAGGAAAAAGAGGCAACTGTCAAGGAATACTTGACTGTTCATAAAGACGTAATTCGCGATTCGTGCCCACTTTTTTCTAAGAAAGTTTGCTTGTTAGGTGATAATTCCCTATATTTGCATACTAAATGGATATTGAGGACAAAACGACCCTAAACTATAAATATTATGTCGAAAGTATTTCGTATTACACCAAAGCGCACGAAACGGTCGAGTGATCAAGGGGTCCTGATCAAGGGGTCGGTTCTACTGATCACAAAAACGCTAAATGCAATTGCGATGGATAGAATACCTATTTATATGTGACATCCGCTTTAAGAGCGGATTATTATGTTCATCAGAACATAGCAAGGTATGTTTTCTGCTGCACGAAACTCCGTTTGCAGCACAAAACTCCTTGCTCTGCCGAGGGCAGTGGCTGACCTCCAGAGTCGGTCTGCCTATTTAACCAGTAGCTGACAATGGTTCACTGAAAGATAGCAATGCTCAACTAAATGATAAGAAGTCTATCGTGTGTAGGTCAGAAAGTTTATGATGCTGTTGGTACAGATAACAACAAGAGTTGCGGAATTGACTGACGATTACAGAGAAAAGATGTAAAGGAAACGGCATTAAAATGTGATTATTTGCTAAATAACAGTGTCAAATGAATCTTAATTGGAGAAATATTCGTAACTTTGCAAAAGAAAAAAGATTATAGCCAATGGGATTCGTTTTAAAACAAATCGTTAAATACTCAGAGAACAGGGTATCATTTTATGACACCCCCAAACGAATAATTGAGGAATCAGAGCAGGATTTAATGAATGAATACGAGGATCATGTTTCTGGGGCCCTGGGGTCTAAAGAGAGAAAGTATGCAGAGTCGAATCCCAATACAAAAAAAGAATATCCATATCATATTATAACAGATGAGTTGATAACAAAAAGGTTGGGGAAGAGCCCAATAAAATATTTCCTTGATGGGTCACGGCACGTTTATAAAGTGGGAGATGTTCTTATAAACGGAATTGTATATCCTGTTGTTGTTGGTCAAGTAGTCATTGCATGCTGCAAAAGGGAAAATCGCAAAATGCTCTATTACGACATGAAGCACCCCGTGGCTCCACAGTTCGTAATGTCGCTCCCTGACACTTTCTGCTATGACAGGCATCTAGGTAGAAATTTCTTCACAAAGAAATGTGATGAGGTCAATAAAGAGCTAAGAGAGCGACATGGGGGAAAAGGTGGTTTCCTATTGCAGTTCAGCGATTTTATCCCATACGATACGTCAGGCGATAAAGAGCTGGGAAGAAACAAATATCTCAGCAGAGCTATAGCAAAAGTTCAGAACCACATGACTGACTGCGAGCGTGAGAAAGTAAAAGACCTATGTATGAGCCATGTTCTAAATGAAGATGACAGTTGGCTAATTAAGGATGGTTCTCTTGAATATAAGCGTGATATGACAAATAGGACAGATGACAGTCTGAATAAGGCGTTGTATGACAACAACATGCGTAACGTTCTTGGAGTCTCTAAGGGTTTCAATGCAGAATTATTGATAGACATAGAGCCTAAAATTGGAAAAATAATCGCGGAGTTGCCTGTCCATGGACGAACTAATGCGTATCTTTATACCCATGAGAGTCACAAGTACTGTGTCTGGTATTTAAGACTGAGGGATACTACCAACAGACCTCATCAAATGTCAGACATAATAAAGGTAGAATTTATTCTGATGGGAAATGAAATTCCATCTTCCACAAAGATAAACGTAATTTCTGCTCATTTGATAAATGAGTCATATCCTGTGTGTTTTGGTCATGATGCACGATGGGCAAATCATATTTATCCAGTGTACATAACCGAGCAATTTGCAAAATCGAAGTACATTAATGACAGTTTAATTATAAATCAAATATAATATGGCAGACGAATCTTTAGAAATCATAGGACGTGTTTCTGCAACAGAGAAATCGCCAACGACAATAGACAGGTTCTATTTCTGGACTAAAGCGGGATACGAATTAAACCCCTTTGATGTTATTAAAGTGGATCATATAAGAGATTCTATTACATTTGGCATAATTGAAGAAATATGCCATGTCACAGATTCTGCCAGCCATTTTGCAAGCTATATTTCGTCAGAGTTTGGTGAAAACAAGGAGAAAAAGGAGAATGGTAATTCAGATCGCCTTCAATTCAATTATGTTAAAGCAAGGTTTATTGGAAACACTCATAACATAAACACTCCTGTATTGCATGATAGCCTCGTAAGCCTTTGTAGTGTTGACGATATCCAAAGAGCTTTAGGCTTGGACAAATCCAAAGTGAAGAATCCGCTTGTCTGTGGTTATCTGAATATGTATGGCAAACAAGTCCCTGTGCATATTAATGCCAATTTTTTGGTCGGTCCCGACGGTGCTCATCTCAATATATCAGGGATATCTGGTCTAGCATGTAAGACATCATATACAATGTTTCTTATGAATGCCCTTCAACAAAAATATGAATCCTTGAAAATAGAAAAAGAAAAGAAAGGGGAAAAGCACGAAAAGGTTGCTTATGTCATGTTCAATGTAAAGGGACGCGACTTGTTGAGTATTGACGAGCCTTCCACAGAACTTTCAGATGCTGACAAAAAAATGTATGAGGAACTGGGTCTAGTAGTCAAGCCTTTTTCGAATGTAAAATACTATTATCCCTATTCATCCAGAAGTGAACTTCACAACATGCAATCTTTTGCAGATTGGGATACAATGGCTAATAAGCAGTTCATAAAAGGGAATGCTGCCATTTTCAAGTATTCCTATAAAACCTGTAAGGACAAACTTGGTTATATGTTTGCAAACGAGGACGACTCCACTGGAACAATGGAGAATATTATTGCCTATATAGAAAATGAAAATGAACCTTTTACAGGCGCATCTACTTGGACTCATTTTAAAAACAGACTTGGCCGGGTTCTTGATGGCGACTCAGACATGCCTGCAAGGCGATCTATACAGTTAGGTTCCTGGAAGAAATTCAACCGTATAATAGATAAGATTTTGAACGATGATGTCTTTGAAGATGGTGTAAGCGAAGAACATGCTGAAGTTGATTTGCCACAAGAAATCAGCGACATCAAAGAAGGTGAGGTTAAAGTTGTAGATATTGCCAGATTGGACGAACGTTCCCAAGCTTTCGTATTTGGAGATGTGATGGGAACTATTATCGAAATGATGAATACCAAAGTCGGTCCAGATGCACTCGACAAAATTGTGATATTTGTAGATGAGCTAAATAAATATGCGTCGAAAGACTGCCCTCCTAACTCACCTATTCTCAAACATTTGAAAGATGTTACTGAAAGAGGAAGGTCTCTTGGTATAATTTTATTTGCAGTAGAACAATTCAGAAGCGCTATTGTTGATAGAGTAAAAGGAAATTGTGCAACATCTGCATATGGGAGAACTAATTTTGTTGAAGTAGGTACTCCTGACTATCGCTATCTTGGTGACACATATAAGAGTATGTTGACTCGACTAGATCAGGGCGAATATATAATCCAGAATCCAGCATTAAGTTCGCTAGTTAAAATTAATTTCCCCAAACCCACATATAAACAGAATAATTAAATGGAAGGACATAAAAGTAAGGGCGGTATAGGCTTGTTACAGTTGGCTTTAGGCAAAATGTACCATAACCCGTTGGTGATATTCAGAGAATATATTCAAAATGCTTGCGATGGTTTGGAAGATGCCGTTCGCTCCCATGTTATAGAAAATGATGAAAAGAATATTCTCATCACGATAAACAGGTCTCGGCATCAGATTGTATTTGAAGATAAGGGTGTTGGAGTTTCTTCAAGTAAAATTGGGGAGACGTTGGTAGATATCGGCAATTCACAAAAAACAGACGAACAAATTGGTCAATACGGAATAGGTAGACTTATAGCGGCCAAGTACTGCGATAGAATAGTTTTTGAAACATCATACCAAGGAGAACCGTCAATGTCGATATTGACATGGGAAACCAAAAAGGCATTTGACTTGATAGATTCAAAAGGGGAAAATGACTTCACTAAAATAATCGATAAAGTTACAAATTTTAAATCGGTAAAGGAAGAATCTGGGCAACATTACTTTCGAGTTACCCTTGATAATGTAAACGACTATGACCTCTTAGAAGAAAGCAAAGTTTACGATTATATTGCCCAAACAGCACCTGTCGATTTCTCTTTCGAATATAAAGATGAGTTAATGAAACCTGCACTTGACGGGCTGCCTGAGTATAAGCAACTTATGTCTGATGAGCGCAGTTATCGAATAACTTTAAACGATAGAGATGTTAGAAAATTATATGAGAGTGAGGTAAATAACGTAAAACTAACCCCTCCACAGTTCTTCTCTATCAGCGATGTAAATTATGGCCTCATGGCATGGGGGTGGTATTCTCTTCCTTTAAATATCACAGAGATGAATGACTCTCCTTTCAGAGGAATTCGATTACGAAAGTATAATATGGCTATAGGTTTAGAGAGTATTTTGACGGAATACTTTCCCAAGCCGGTAGATGCTTTTCATTTTACTGGCGAGATATACATAGTTCATAAGGGTATTGAGCCGTCAGGTTCTCGCGACGGAATCGGCTTCTCTCAAGTTGCGAATGTTTTTAAAAATGAATTAAAAGAGAAATGCCAGCATTTACACGATCTTTATGCTAAAGTCTATCGATTTGGGAATGATTATCTTAAGAAACTATCTGATGGGGTTATAGAACTCCAAAAAGATGAAGTAAAATTAAAGCAAGAAACTAACAAAGAAGAAAGAAAGAAAATCCGCAACTGCATTAAACAGCGGAAAGAGGAAATTGGAGTAAAAGTTCAAGAAATGAACTCCAAGAAGAATGACTTAAAGGCAATTGAGGGTAGTGAGGAGCTTATAAAGTATATTACTGATTATAACGACAGAGTTCAAAAAGATAAAGTAGAAAAGTATAATTCGGTAAAAGGAAGGGATAAGAAGTCTCAGGTTAAAACAGTAAAGATTGAGCAGATTTCAGAAAACTTCAAAGATGATCAAGAGCTTATTGATGAAGATGCAGAGCGAAAGAAAGAGATTGACCCATTAAATGGGCTTTCTGAACAGACAAGGAGGATTATAATTGCTGTTAAAAAAGTTATAGATTCAGAAACGACTTTGACAGACCAAATTCGGGAGCGTCTGATGAAGAACATTCTGAGAAAAGTTCAGAACAAGTAGTATGGCAAGGAATATTCTTCTTGTAGAGCCAAATTACAAAAACAAATTCCCGCCAATCGCTCTTATGAAGCTTTCAACCTATCATAAGAGATTGGGGGATAATGTTGTGTTTTTTAAAGGAGATTGCAAAGAGCTATTGTATGAACGGATAACAGACAAATGTGTCTCTAAACTTTATCAAATAGAGCCAACAGTGGAATGGAATGCTAAGAGGCATGCCATATATGACTTTATAAAAACCAGAAAACAAATCCATCTTGAATCAATGGAGTTGGAGAAGTACAATACGGAGATGCTGTTAACGAACTGGGTAATTTATTATAAAGACTACTATTGGAAAAAATGGTATCTTAGAGAGCCAGAATGGGACAGAATATATGTTACAACACTATTTACTTTCTATTTTGACATCACCGTTAAGACGATAAATGACCTTAAACCCTTATTAAGGCAAAACGGGATGTTTATGGTTGGTGGAGTGCTAGCCACTCTGCAGCCGAAGGAAATAGAGGAAGCTACTGGAATAAAACCACACATCGGTTTACTCAACAAACCCGGAGAACTGGACGGCGGAACTAACGATATGATTGTTGACACTCTTCCCTTAGATTATACAATCTTAGAAGAAATTGAGTATAAATATGAAATGTCAAATGCGTATTTTGCTTATATGACTCGTGGTTGTATTCGTCATTGTAAGTTCTGTGCCGTTAAAACACTTGAACCTGTTTTTGAGGATTATATCCCTCTTAAGGAGAGAATAGAACAAGTGAGGAATGTCTGCGGAGAGCAACGAGATTTGCTTTTAATGGATAATAACGTAATAGCATCAAACAGGTTTGACGATATTATACAAGAAATTGTGGATTGTGGTTTTTATAGAGGGGCTACATATACAGAGCCAGACTTTCTTACAATAGCTGTTGAAAACCTGAAAAGAGGGATTAATCCTAGAGGATATATCAGGAAGGCACAGGGTCTTCTGTATAATTTTTATCTATCAATAAAAGATAAGGAAGTGTCATACGATGTCTATTCTATCTTGGATGATTATCATTTGCTAAAATTGGAAAATGCCACAAAGGATAATATAATAGAAGCGTATGATAAAATTTATCCATATTATCAAAAGACGCTTCAACTTAAACGTCCTCGAAAAAGGAAGGTTGACTTTAACCAAGGACTTGACGGAAGGTTATTTAATGACCATATTGCATATCAATTCTCTAGGATAGCTATTTCACCCTTGCGTATAGCATTTGATGATATTTCCTACGAGAAGATATATACTAATGCTATTCGAATGTGCGCAAAATATGAGATGAAGGATTTTGCTAATTACATCTTGTACAATTTCAACGATAAACCTATAGATCTTTACAAAAGATTAAAAATAAATGTTGAGCTATGTGAAGAACTTGGCATAAGCATCAATTCTTTCCCAATGAAATACCATCCATTGTATGGTGGGCATAGCCACGACAGGAATTATATCGGTAAACATTGGAACATGAAATATATCCGTTCTGTACAGGCTATATTAAATGCCACAAAAGGATCTATTGGCCGAGGCAAGACTTTCTTCTATAAAGCATTTGGAAATGACGAAACCGAATTTAACGAGCTCTTGAATTTGCCAGATGTGATGATTGTTTATAGATTCTTCTTCGAGTGGTTAGATACAAAAGAACATCCATATTCCAGAAAAATGTGGCGACAGCATTTAGAGTCATTAAACGATTCGGAGCGAAAAGTTTTTGAGTCTATTATATATGATGATACGTTTACGACAGCATCTTCAAAAATGGACTATGGTGAAAAGATAAATCAACTTTTGAAATTCTATGTTCCCTTAAGAGACCAAATACAGAATGAAAATGGTTTCTTGTTCAAGTTAAAACAAGAATTTGATTCTCTTCCACAAAGCACATACTTAAAAAAATAATTGTTTTGTTTATAAAGTAGTCAGTGCTAACGATGTTGTGTAAACAAATAATAAGATATGAGTAAAATTAATATAGAAGGAATAGTCAGAGACATAAAGGGGCGGACGACCTATCTGACTCCGCTCATAGAGGCGATATGTAACTCTATTGATGCTATCGGAGGAAAATCTGGTGGTCTAATTGAGATTATGGTAAAACGCGATAATCAGAAGAGCACCGATGACGTGGAAAAGAATAGAGGAATTGGTTCTATTATAGCCATTGACGTAATAGATAATGGAAAGGGATTTGATGAAAACAACCGAGAATCTTTTGACACCTATAAAAGCGGGTATAAATACCAGATTGGAGGTAAGGGCTTTGGGCGTTTTATGTATCTAAAGTACTTTAATAAAGTGACTATTGATAGTATTTATGAAGAAAAAGACATTTTCAAGAAACGGTCCTTTACTTTTGGACATGGTGCTGAAATTATCGAAGATGAGAAAGTAGAAGACTGTACGGAGGAATATGCAACAACGGGTACTATCTTACATCTTTCTTCCGTGAAACAAAAAGCCATCCCAGACAAAGGTCTGGAAGTTATTGCAAGAAAAATGGTAGAGAAACTACTTGTTTTCTTTGCAGACAAGACTTTGCCAACAATTGTATTAAGAGAGGCAGATGGTTCCAATGCGATAGTTCTAAATAATTATATCCGAAAAGGCGGTGATATAGAACTGTTAGGCGAAGAGCCTTTGAAATTGAAAAGTCCTCGGACGGGAAACGCTTTTGATTTCACGGTCAATATATATAAGATATACTATTCGGATATTACGAGCAGAATTAGCTTGACTGCAAATTATCGGGAAGTTACTGATACTCCGATTCATAGTTACATACCAGAATTTAAAGACACACTATTTGAAATTAACGAGAAAAGGCAACAGAAGAATTATACTGTTACAGCATGCGTTATTGGTAAATATCTGGACGACAATGTTTCCATGGAAAGAGATACATTTACTTTCTCAAACTCTAAAGAAAACGACTTGTTTGTCGAACTGTCACAACCAGAGATTGAAAAGGAAGTTGCAAATATTGCGAAACTGTATTTCCAGCAATCTATGGATGACCGATTTGAGGAAAAGAGGAAGAAAGTGATAGGTTATGTAAATAACATTGCACCATGGAACAAAACCTTGCTAAATGACATTGATATGGAGAGCCTTCCAGTGGGTATTTCTGATGAAGAACTGGAGATGACTTTCCAAAAGGCTAAGTTCAAGAAAGAGCAGAAAACACGTATTGCATTAAAGGAAATATTAAACAAGCAAGAAGAGCAAGGTGGAGATGAAGATATAGAAAGTCAGGTAAACGAGATACTGCATGTAGTGTCAGAGACAGGTAAAAACGATTTAGCCCATTATGTTTGTACCAGAAAGAAAGTCTTAGACTTGTTTGATAATTTGAGAAAAAGGACAGAGGCGGGCAAGGCCCATTTGGAATGTGAGGTGCACAACCTCATTTTCCCAATGATAAGTAATGACAGACAAACTGAGTACAATAACCATAATTTGTGGTTACTTGATGAACGTCTGGTTTTCACGCAGTATATAGCCTCAGACAAAGTAATATCAAAAGTGGAGCACGAAGAACCTGATTTGGCTATATTTTTCAAAGAGAGGATGTTTTACCGTAATGGAGATAATATAATAACATCACCTGTGACCATATTTGAGTTCAAACGACCTAAGAGGACTAACTATCCTGACGATGAAAACCCAATAACTCAAGCATGTAGGTATGCAAAGAAGATATTAGAGGGTAAATATGAAATGCCAGATGGTATCGAACCCGTAAAGGTTGACAAGCAACATACGCCAGTTTATATTTACATTGTATGTGACATTGTTCCCAAAATAGAAGAATTTGCAGACAATGCCAGTCTTACCATTAGTCCAGATGGCGAAGGTTATTTCGGTTATATCAAGGCATACAATGCATATGTTGAGATAATGAGTTTCAGAAAACTTGTTGAAGATGCAAAAATGAGAAATAAGATATTCTTTAAGAAGTTAGGGATTGAATAAACAGAAATATTGTATATGAATGAATTTTTAATTGCAATATCGACAGCCATTATAGGTGGTTTAATTGGTACATATTCGGGGGCTCGCTTTCTTAATATGCGCGAAGAAAGTAAGATGGAAGAAGTTCGCGCAATCGCAATCAAGGCATTGGATGTGTTAAAGAAGTATTCAAAGCAGTCCTATAGGAATGCAGAGAATGACTTCAACACATCACTGTCGTTAGTTGAAAAACGCACAGTACTGGTTGCATTGCATAAATTGGGAATTCCAATAGGAATACCATCTGACGAGGCTTTCAATATCCGAAAAGTTTATTTTGTGGATACGATGATAGATGAAGATGTTGTTGAAGACATTATTTTACAAGTAAGGAAAGGGTATTGCGATCATCTATTCTATTTAGATCCAGACAAGCATTTTACAGCAAACTATGCATTATACGCATTGAGGAATGCTGCCAAGAAATACGTAACGGAAGTACTTGCGAAAAGTACATTGGACATTTCTCATAATATAATGTCATCCCCTACCAATTGGGAAAATATGTTTTCTCTTGGAGAGTTGAAACCAATAATGGTGTTTAAAGATCAAGTGAATGTTCCTTTAAATTTTGACGTGTGTGGCAATCCGAGAAAAGATAAGATGGAATCCATGCTAAAAGAAATTGAACTGGGTTTGTGGGATACCTATCTGATGTGGAATTATGAAGCATATCAGAATGCGAGGAGTCAATTACAACTTGGTCAAATGTTCACTAAGTTGCCTTTAAATATGCAAACGCCAACAAGCAATGTACAGACAGACCCATTAAAGGAGTCAGATAATAGGAGAACCAAAAGAAAACGCTAGTCGCTGAATAGGTTAACAAGCGATTCCTGAGAATTATCAAACGAAGGAATCATATTTTGCAGGCAACAAGCGTTATATATAAAGTCGGATTAACAAACGTACAAGATATGACAGAGCAAGCATTACAACAATATCTCATCAAGCAATACCGCAAAGAGGATGAGGGGTGTGAGTGGAAGGAATTCAAGAACCTAAAGAATGACTTCAGCGGTCATGAGAAGGATGATGTTATCTCCTACGTGTCGGCATTGGCTAACATGGAGGGTGGGCATCTGGTTGTTGGTGTCGAGGACAAAACGTTGAGGATTGTTGGGACGGATACATACAACTATACCACTCAACAAGCAACACTCCGGCTGACAAATCTGTGTGCCAACCTGTCAAGTGAAGGACTGGATATAGAGGAGTTCATCACGGAGGATACCCATAAGAAAGTCTGGGTGATTCACATCCCAAAGCATCTGCCGAAGTTACCTGTCTATGCCCACAACAAAGCATGGCAACGGATAGAGGACTCGTTGGTGGAACTGACTCCAGAACGGTTGAATGCTATTTTGGAGGAACAACTTTTTGCGCCAGATGATTGGTCGGCTGGTATCGTAGAAAATGCAACTTTGGCAGACTTAGATGAATCTAAAATTCCTGCCAACGAAATTGACGGTTGGTCGGTAGAAGAGTTGCTGAGTAACAGTGGTATCATGATTGATGGCAAACTTACTCGCGCAGCCATCATCTTATTGGGTAAACCAACGGCAGTGTTCAAACTGAGGCCTGCGGTTGTGGAAGTGACATGGACGCTACGCGATGCAAAGGAAGATGTTGTTGATTATGAGCATTTCACGGCTCCATTCATATTGACAGTGGATGAGATTCTTGGTAAAATCCGCAATCTGACTATGCGCGAGTTGCCAGGAGGAACTTTGTTCCCAGATACGATGAAGCAGTACGACAACTACAGTATCCGTGAGGCTTTGCATAATGCCATTGCACATCAGGATTATACATTACAGGAGCGCATCAACTTTGTTGAGAATCCCGGCTATGTGTATTATGAGAATGGTGGCAGTTTCATTCCTGGCACTTTGCAAAAGGCATTGGCCATTCGTGGACCACAGCGTCACTTCAGAAATGAGTGTCTCTGTAAGGCAATGGTGCATTTCAATATGATTGATACTGTAAGCCGCGGCATCAAGAAAATATTCGATGAGCAATGGCGACGTCTCTTCCCAATGCCAGACTATGAGATTGATGCTGCCAATAAAGTTGTTGGTGTGAGGCTCTATGGCAATGCCATCAACGAAAAATACACAAAGATACTGAAAGAGAACAAGACTCTTACTTTGCAGGAGTGTATCGCTCTTGATGCAGTGCAGAAAGGGCACCAGATTAGCGAAGAAACGGCAAAGGAATTATTGGACAAGGGACTGATAGAGGGGGAAACTCCTAATTACCAAATTTCATTGGGTGTAGCTAAGATAACACACCAATTGCCAGAATATACTCGTGTCAGTGGCTTGGAACGTTCAAAATTAAAACAAATGACACTGCAATTTATTCAGAATGCAGGTGAGGATGGAACTATGCGTGACGGTATCTATGAGTATCTGAAAGTCGCAATGCCGAGCAATAAGACAAAAGAGCAGAATCTCCGTTTGTTGGGAAACATCCTTAAAGAATTAAAAGAGGAAGGTGCTGTTTCTTTGAAAGGATTGTCATGGTACGAAGTGAAGAATCCGACTAGAAAGGACTAAAAACGACTAAATCCGACTAAAAAGAACTATAACGGCCTTGAGATGACCGATTATAATCAATTACGACAGTTTAGCCTGAATCTGTCTGCCAGAGCATAAAAGATGCTAAAAGCACTCGGATTCTTTGGCTTTCAGGGAATTCTTTTGTACCTTTGCAACTAATAAGAGCGTTCTTCGCAGAGGCGAAGCGACCATAGGTCGAGCGCTTTGGATTTGTGTAAAACGAGTAGGAATATGTAAGTCCTCTCGTTTCTAAAGTGTTACCTGTCTCTTTTCTATTCAAAGGTAACTCACTGATTGTACCGAATTCGGTACATTTAGAAATATGGCGGGCAGTAATAACTTTGTTCTGTCTGTCAAGACCTGGATAGAAAAGACTAACGCCATTGGTATCTTCTCCAAAGCAGGTCGTTATGGTGGCACTTATGCTCACCGAGATATAGCTTACCACTTTGCATGTGGATAAGCCCCAAGTTCCAGTTGCTGTTGGTGAAGGGTAACTTTGCCATCAAAGATGGCGAACTTACCCCGTCTCGGCATAAAAAAGATTAAAATCTTTTGTTCTGCACTCGACTTTTCGTAACTTTGCGGTCGAAATCTAAGAATAGCGTAAATATGATACAATCAATGACGGGCTATGGCAAGGCTGTCGTAGCTTACAAAGACAAGAAAATTAACGTAGAAGTGAAATCGCTGAACTCCAAACAGCTGGACCTGCAGACACGCATCGCCCCACTCTACCGTGAGAAGGAGATGGAGGTGCGCCAGATGGTGGCTCAAGCTGTCATCCGTGGCAAGGTGGATTTCAGCCTGTGGATAGAGCGTGACACGACGGTAGATGCTACGCCCATCAATGCCGCACTGGTGGAGAACTACTACCAACAAATGAAGGCTATCAGCGACAAGACGGGTATTCCGATGGCTGCCGACCCTTTCTATACACTCTTACGAATGCCCGACGTACTGACGAAGACCGAGGTCGAGGTACTTAGCGACGAGGAGTGGGCTGTGGCGCGTCAGGCCGTCGAAGAGGCGCTCGACGCTCTGGTCAGCTTCCGAACCCAAGAGGGTGCTGCCCTTGAGAAGAAGTTCGCTGAGAAGATTGACAATATCCAGCAACTGTTAGCCGAGATTGAGCCTTACGAAAAGAGCCGCGTGGAGAAGATACGCCAGCGCATCACCGACGGCCTGCAGCAGATTCCTGGTGTCGACTACGACAAGAACCGCTTAGAGCAGGAGCTAATCTACTATATCGAGAAGTTAGACATCAGCGAAGAGAAACAGCGTCTGACGAATCACCTGAAATATTTCCGCGAGACGATGGCCGAACCTGCCGGACAGGGCAAGAAGTTAGGCTTCATCGCTCAGGAGATGGGACGTGAAATCAACACCACTGGCTCGAAGTCGAACCAGGCAGAGATGCAGAACATCGTGGTGAAGATGAAGGACGAGTTGGAACAAATTAAGGAACAGGTTTTGAACGCATTGTAGAGGGGCCTCCCCTAACCCCTCCGAAGGAGGGGGAGAGCTGCGCCGGAAAAAGTGAGTAAAAACAGGATTAATAGAGAAAGGGAAAGGTGAAAAAGGAACGGATTTTCGGATATGAGACGGCAGGGGTAACGTATAAACTGCTGAAATCGTTTTCGAGAAACAACCGTCGATATATGACACCCGCAGAAGCTGCTCTATGGGAATTACTGCGAGGAAAACAGCTTGGCTTCCGTTTCAGACGTCAGCATCCGATAGGAGAGTATATACCCGATTTTGTTTGCCTTTCCAAACGATTGGTTATTGAAGTAGACGGCGGTTATCACTTTATAGGTAAGCAACTACTATCTGATCAAGAGCGTACTAATTACCTTCATCAGCGAGGCTTTGAAGTACTACGTTTTACTAATGACGAAATAATTGGCAATACGAATATCATCATCGAATTAATAAAGAATAAAATGAACGACCTACCAACTATCAAGAATGATGCGCCGGAGAGCGATTCCAACCTTTCACCCACATCATGCGCAGCCGCTCCCCTCCTTCGGAGGGGTCGGGGGAGGCTCTTAATATTCTCAGCTCCTTCTGGCAGCGGGAAGTCGACCATCGTGAACTGGCTGATGCAGGAGCATCCTGAGCTGAATCTCTATTTCTCCATTTCCTGTACTTCGCGTGCTCCGCGTGGTACTGAGCAGAATGGTGTCGAGTATTTCTTCCTGACCCCCGAGGAGTTTCGGGCCAAGATCCAGAACGACGAGTTTCTGGAATACGAAGAGGTGTACAACGACCGCTTCTATGGTACGTTGAAGGCACAGGTTGAGCGACAGCGCGAACAAGGCCAGAACGTGGTGTTCGACGTCGACGTCAAAGGTGGCGTCAACATCAAGAAATTCTACGGCGACGAGGCGCTGAGCCTCTTTATCCAGCCGCCGTCGGTAGAAGAGCTGCGCCGCCGTCTGACAGGTCGCGGCACCGATAGCCCCGAGGCGATTGCAGAACGGTTGGCCAAAGCCGAGTATGAGCTGACCTTCGCCCCGCAGTTCGACCACGTCATCGTCAACGACGACTTAGAGACGGCGAAACAAGAGACCCAGCGCCTAGTATCGGATTTCTTGAAAGAAATTCAGGAAGATCTCTAACAGTAATTCCATATCTTTTTTAAAAAGAAACCCTCTGTTTTTATCTGAAAGAAATTGTCCAAAATTATTCGAAATTATCAAGAAATGAACATAATACTTAAAATCCCCCCCAAATAATTTCCCAAAATTTCCCCTAATTTCTTTCACCAAAAAAACATCCATCCCCCAATTTCTTTCCAAAACAATGAAACGAACAGGTATTTTCGGCGGCAGCTTCAACCCCATCCATAACGGGCACCTGCAGTTAGCGCGCCAGTTACGCGAGGCGGCTGGGCTTGATGAGGTGTGGCTGATGGTGTCGCCACAGAATCCGCTGAAACGGCAGGACGACCTGCTCGACGACGACCTGCGGCTGCAACTGGCGCGGCAGGCCGTTGGTGGCGAACAAGGTATCCTTGTCAGCGACTATGAGTTCCACCTGCCACGCCCATCCTATACGTGGAACACATTACAGGCCCTGGAACGCAACTTTCCCGACCGTGAGTTTGTCCTGATGATAGGCGGCGACAACTGGCAACACTTCCAGCGCTGGTATCGCGCCGACGACATCATTGAGCGTTATCCAATTGTGGTCTATCCCCGTCGTGACAGCGACATCGGCAGCGTACCTCCCGGCGTGAAGGTCGTAGAAGCCGACCTGCTTGACATTTCGAGCACAGACATCCGCCGCCGCGTCCGTGAGGGCAAAACCATAGCGGGCTTAGTACCCGACACAATCCTAACGGCAGTGACAGCGTACTATGCCCGCTAACAGCTATTACTACTTTATTGCTTATTCGTAACTGATATTCACCATCCGTTTTTGTAGCGTCTTAACGAGCGGAGAGCCTTCAACGGTGAGGCGTTTCGTCGGGTCTTCCGTTTCTACACCGTTGTCGCAAGCCCAGCTCTTACTGACTTTGACGGTGGTGGTACCGCCGCTGACGACGATGGCCTTGTCGCTCTTGATGCCTTTGGGCTTGCCGACATCGTTGGAACCCGTCGTGGTAATGTTGAGCATACCGCCTCTGACGATGACGCTGTCAGTAGCGTTGATACCCTTGCCGCCGTCGCCACTGCTGGTGATGGTCAGTGTTCCCGCCGTCATGACAAACAGGCTGTCGGTCTTGATGCCCGCAGCCGATGTCGTGTCGCGCACGCCGTCGGCGGTCTCAATCTTACATGCGCCTTTAGTGGTGATGGTGGTGGTGCCGCCATTGATGGTCAGTCCTTCGTTCACCTTGATGCCGCGCCCGCCGGTTGATGTGACATTGATATCCAACGTACCGCCGTCGATGACGATGTAGTCGTCGCTGACGATACCGCTTTTGGCATTACCGTTGACGGTGAGTTTGCCCGTGCCGGCAAGGAGTATCTGTCCCTCACTGAAGAAAGTACCTTTCTGGTCGAAGGTCTGGTCTGTGTAGGCCGTGCCGTCTGTCAGGGTGTTCTCCGTGCCGTCGGCCAGGGTGACGTAGAGCCATTTCGAGCACTGGTTGTTGATGGCAGAGCCGTCGGCGTTGGTCAGTTGCAGACCGTTGAGCACCAGTCCCCAAGCCCGCTGACTGTAGACGAGCAGCGAGCCGTCGGTGGAGGTTCCGCTGAGCGTCAGCCGCAGGAACTGCTCTGTGGTCACGGTCACCGTAACGTCGGCGCCGCTCTTGGTGATGGTCACTTTGTCGACATCGCCTGTTGCGGTGGCTGTGGTGCCGGCGTAGACAATAGCCACATTCAGCGTGTCAGCCTCGGGTGTCGGTGTAGGGTCTTGTCCCTCCGCCTGCTTGTACTTCTGCGTGAAGTCGTCCAACGTATATGCGTCGTCGGTAGTACAGGCCGTGACGGCCAGTGCCGCCAATATCATAGAAAAAAACTTCTTCATCTCATTATAAATTATGAATTATGAATTGTGAATTGTGAATTCTCTTCAGAATTTGTACATATAGCCAAGTCCGATAAGGTGTGCGTTACCCTCGCCCTCGTCATCGTTGCTGTTGACGGTCTGATAGCGGTAGGTGAGCGAGAGAACGTGTTTCTTTTTTATTTTGTAGTCGGTGCCTATCTGGTAGCGCATCTTGCTGATGCCGTCATTGTCGTTAAACATCTCGGCATTGGCGAAAGGTTCGAACTTGCTGTTCGGGATGTCGTAGCTCACCTGCAGGCGGCTGCGCAGCACGTTCTTTCCCTTGCCCTTGACGGGCTCCATGGCGTAGCCCGAGATGTAGTCGTTGTCGTCGGCGTCTTCGGCCCACTTGAAGTTGTACTTCTTGTCCTGTGCCTCAGGCCGGTAGGTGTACTGCCAACGTTCGCGCAGCGAGAAGCTGAAATGGCCTGCGCTGACGCTGCCAGCCAACTGCACGAAGAGCCTGTGACGGACGCCCCAATAGGAGGGTGTCCATTTGTTGGGCAGTGACTTCTTCCATGTCAGTTCCTCCGGGTTGTTGTCATAGAGGAAGGTGTAGCCGGCAGCGGCCTTCAAGCCTTTGAAGAACTTGTACTCAGCGCTGAGGCCAGCACTCCACCGGTCGGCGGTGCGCGTGTTGTTACGTGTACGGAATTCGCCGTCTATGCCGACGCTCCATTTCTTTGAGATTTTCTTCTCGGCCCCCAGTTCGTACCACATACCGAAATCGTCGCCGCTTTGTGCGCTGACTGGCAATAAGGTGCCAAGGATGGTGCCAAGGATGCAGATAAATCGTTTCACTTTGCTATTTGTTTTTGGGGTTGATTATTTCTTAAGGATTTTCTTGCCATCAACGATGTTCACGCCCTGCCGGGGCTGTGACAGCCGTATGCCGCTGACGCTATACGTAGCCGTCGGCTGCTGGCTTTTTTCCACTACCCGTCGGATGCCGTCAGACGATGACGTCTTATAAGGCGTCAGGTCAATGGTGCCATCAGCCACACCTGCCAGGAACACCTCCAGATGCGAGTAGCCGCTCTCGGTGAGCAGGTAGCCGTCAGACGCGTCGTTGGGGTTCAGTCCTTGTGCTGTCTCATAGGCGTCGGGCAGTCCGTCGTTGTCGCTGTCCTGTATCAGTTGTTCGCCGTCTTCACGGCCCAACCACGGCCACATCGTGGTTTTGATGGTTGCGCCCGTAGCCTCGTCGAGGGCGTAAAACTCGTCGCTACGCGTCAGCATGATGTCGGCGGGCGAGTTGATGATGCCCAAGCCGCGCTCCAGCGTGCCGCTGCTGTTGCGTCCGCCGAACTGTGGGTCGATGGTGCCGGCAGCCTCTGCCAACAGTCGCTGGTCTACCTCGTCATAACGGGGCAAAGCGGCACCGGCCTGAGAGGTGACGCGCTGGTAGGCTTCGTCCGCCGTCTCGGTGGTTGGCAGTCCGCTGCTGACGGGCTGTTCCTGCAGCACGTAGCTGTCGTAAATCGCCTGTGAGCATCCGCCCTCGGTGTCGAAGGCACGTTCGCTGCTGGCGGTGGTGTAGCCGTAGAGATTATCGTCGTTCACCTTCTGTAGCGAGGCGTTGCTCCAGACGTTGGTAGCTGGTGCAAACTTGCTCGACAACTCGAACTTGTTACCACGAAGCAGCCACTGGCCCAAGCCGCGACCGCCTGACGAGGCTCCAGCAAAGTAGCGGCTGTTCTTGACGTTAGCCTGGGTCGTCGGGCCGGGGCGGAAGTAGTTGTTCAGCATGTAGACGCGGTTGTAGCTGTTGCCGCCGTTGATGTCGGCATAACACTCGCCACCGTAGATGCTGTTAGGCTTGCCCCAGTTGAAGATGACGTTGTTGACAAACTCATTGTCGACGAACTGGTCATGGGCACCACGTGTGACACTCTCATTGCGTACACCGTTGAAGCGCGGTGTGCGGTTGTTGACGTTCGAGATGAGGCAATGATGCATCGTGCCGTGCTCGCCGCCCCATTGTGTGGCATACGAACGTGCGCCTTTATCATTCTTTGAATTATAGAGACCCTCGCTGATGATGGTCCACTGTACGGTCGTCGAGTCACAGTCATACATCGTCAGGTTCTCCTCCATCGACCATGTCAGCGAGCAGTGGTCGATGATGATATGGTGGGTATTCTCTACGTCGAGCGACGTCATCGACTTGTTGGGCAGGTCGCCGGCACGGAAGCGCAGATAGCGCACGATGATGTTGGGTTTCGACAGTTTGACGGGGTAGCCGGCGATGCAGATGCCGCCTCCCGGTGCTGTTGAGCCGTCGATGGTGATATTGCCGTTATTAAGCGACAGGGTTGATGTCAGATAGATCGTGCCGCAAGTGCGGAAGAGTACCGTTCGCGGTGTATCGTCGCCGGTGCGCAGTGCCCAGCGCAGAGTGCCTTCCACGAGGTTGGCATCCGTACAGTCATCGTTGCGGGTGACATAGTACACCTTAGCGCCGCGGCTGTCGGTCATACGGCCGCCCGTGGTGAAGCGTCCGAAGCCTTCAGCACCAGGGAAGGCCACAAGATTAGCCTGGTAGTTCTCGATGACGGCAAACACGGCCTTGACGGTCATATCCTCACTCAGCGTGAAAGTGTAAACAGGGTTGGTGGACAGCTGCTGACCGCTGCCGTTCACCCAACGCACAAAATAATGGCCTTTGGCGGCTGTGGCGGTCAGTGTCACTTCGGTGCCGGCGTTATACCTGCCGCCTTCGCCCTCAGGGCTGACCGTCACCTGACCCATCGACGGGGTGTCGGTGCCATAGGTGAGCGTGGCCTCAGGCAATTTCGTGAAACGGGCCTCCACCTGTGTGTCGGCTGTCACCGTGAACGTATGGGGATTCTCGTTGGATACTTGTGTGCCACCCGTATACCACCCTTCAAAGGCGTAACCGATGTTGGGTGTTGCCGTACAGGTGACGTTATCGCCCGTGACGACCGATGTCTGTACCGGCGTTACCGTACCTGCCCCCTCGGGTGTGACCGTGGCTGTGAACGTGCTTGTCTGCACGCTACCACCGAGTGTGGCGGTGCCCGTCAGTTTGATGTTGCCAATAGCTATCTGGTTGTTATAACCCTCCACCATGCGTATCACCACCTGCCAGGCATCGTTGCTGGCCGTTGCCGTTGTGGGAACGTCGTAGGTCAGGTCATCGTATTGGGCGTTGACGTCCGTGTGACTCTTGACGATGCCTAACTGATAGCTCTGTGCCTCCTCGCCGGCAGCGTTCAGCTTGCGCAGCAGTACCTCAAAAGCGTCTTTGCCGTCTTTTGTCCAGGCAGCAATGCTCAGACTGACCGTTGTCGGTACGAATGCCAGGTCGCCATTAGGTTTCAGCGTCAGCGTCACACCGTAGTCGTCAGTACCGTCGGAAACGCCGTTCGAGCGGAATCGCAGGATTCGCAGTCCCGTTTCCTTCGTCGTGTAGTTGGCTGGCGTGATGGTGCCTTGGCAGTTCCACTTAGAGCCGAAGACGACGCTTGTCTCTATCTGACTCGATACGTCGGTGCCTTCGCAGCTGATGGTGGCGGCGGTGGCCTTTTTGATGGCGTCACCGTCAGCATCCATCCCTCTGACGTCCTGGTCGAGGGGCCAGTGGGTAGTCACGGTGGTCTGGGCTGTTGCAGCCATCAATATAGCAATAGCCGCCAATGCGGTAGTAAGGTGCCTCTTTAGCATATTCTTTTTAGCTTTAGGTAGTTCAAGGCGCAAAATTACGAAATAATGATGATATGACAAAGTAAAAAGTGATTTTTCCCGACTTCTTGTGCGGTATATTCAGAAAAAGTGTCTATATTTGCAACTGAAAAACAGGAATTTGCTATGAAAAGAGGTATATTGGCGATTGGCTTGATGCTGTGCGTCGTCCTTGTCGGCCACGCTCAAAACGATACGGTTCAGCTGATGATTGACTCGCTGACGCGTGAGTTGAAGGAGATGAAGCTGAAGGAACTGCTGATGCAGGAGGCGCTCGACAAGAATGGCGAGACGGCAAGGGCCGACTCCTTGCGTCGTGCTGCACAGAAGCAGCGGATTGACTCGCTGCGCAAGACGACACCCGGTGTCCCCCTGATTATTGAGGACGATACGTTGTTGGTGGTCTATGCGAGCCTTGGCGGCGACGACCCCGTACACCGTGTGGCCAGCATCGAGCGCAAAATTCTACAGATAGGCAAGAGTCTGAAGATGACGACAGACACCATGCGTATCTTCGAGAGTGAGTATACGGCCGATATTATGTCGGGCGAACAGGTGGTGATGCGTGTCAGCGACCTTGACGGCCTGTGGCAAGGTATGTCGCGACGCGAACTGGCCGAACAGAATATGCGTATCATCGGGTTGGAGATAGAGCGTCTGCAAGCGGAGTATGGCCTGGAGGCTAAGTTGCAAGGCTTAGGATGGGCCGTGTTCCTTGTCGTTGTCCAGGTGGTGTTCTTCATACTGACCGTTCGCTTCATCCGTCATCTGCGCCGCAGGATTATCGACGGCTTCGGCGGTAAGATCAAACCGTTAGTCATCAAGGGTTACACATTGCTCAACATCCATCAGTGGAAACGCATCCTTTTGCTGTTAGCCCGTGTGTTGCAGGTGTTCTTGGTCATCGTCCAGCTCTTCATCTCGCTGCCGCTGCTGTTCAGCATCTTCCCTGAGACGGAGAAGTTTACGTGGAACATGGTGAATTACGTGTGGTCGCCCTTACGCGACATTGCGCTCTCTGTCATCATGTATTTCCCCAATATCGTCAAGATTGTGGTCATCATTTATGTCGTCCACTGGCTGTTGCGTGCCATCCGCCATGTGGCCGACGAGCTACAGGCTGGCAACTTGAAGATTGACGGCTTTTATCAGGACTGGGCGCAGCCGACGTATCATATCATACGTATCTTCGTCATTGCGTTCTCCGTGGTCGTTATCTGGCCGTTGCTGCCTGGTTCGGAGTCGGGTGTCTTCAAGGGCGTGAGCATCTTCGTCGCTGCCCTTTTCTCACTCGGTTCGACGACCACCATCGGCAACCTCATCTCGGGCATCATCATCACCTATATGCGACCATTCCTCATTGGCGACTTCGTCCGCATCGACGGCCGCGAGGGCGTGGTGGTCGAGAAGAATGCCTTCATCACGCGTCTGAAGGATATCAAGGGGAATATCGTCACCGTGCCTAACAACTCCATTCTGTCGCAACAGACGGTGAACTACAGTGCCGCCCTGCGCCACGGCGAGGGCACCATCGTACATTCAGACTTCACCTTCACATACGTCGTGCCCCGTGAGACGATAGAACAGTATCTGCTCGAAGGGGCGGCCCGTTGCGAGCGGCTGATGAAAGACCCCAAGCCTTTCGTTCTGGTGACGGCGCTCGAGGACTTCTACACGCGTTACGAGATCAATGCCTATACGCAAGAAGCAGAACAGCTGTTTGAAGTCTACAGCGAGTTACACAAGCATATTGTCGACGTCTTCCGCGAGCATCACCTCAACCCGACGTCGAGCCACTTTGTGTCAGTGAAAGAGAATAAAGACTATTGACGAATGCTTTTCTTTCCGTCGACGATGTACAGTCCCTTCTTCGGCTGGCTGACGCGTCGGCCGCTCAGGTCGTATGTCCCCTGATGAGGCTGGTTTGACGGGGCGGCTGTCGTCATGCCGCGCTCAACCGTCACGATGGCTGTAGTAGTAGAAGAGCCACCCATACCCGTGGGCGGCTCTGAATTTGTGGTGATGCAAAGTTTGTCAAGACAGGCGCCGTCTTCCCGTCCGCCAATGAGCAGCTGGTGGGAGCCGGCTTGTAAGCTGCCGTGAAAAAGCTCCTTCCAGTCCCAACTGTTCGTTTGAAGACCGTTGGCAAACGTACTGCCCAACGGCGCGTCGACACTGACGAAATAGCTGTCGTCATCCCACGTGGGACACAGTACGCGTGCGTAGATATAATAGGTGTCGGCTGTCTTCGCGGTGAAGTCGGCTCTCAGGATATAGGCGTTGTCGGCAGGCGGCGTGGTCGTCTGCGTGGTTGTCAGGAGATACTGGCCGTTAGAGGCAGAAGCATCCTCGACCACCTGAAAAGCCGTACCCATCGTGTTCGTACGCAGCCCCTCGGCTTCTATCCAGAGTGCCTCGCCGTAGCTGTCCTCCTCGTCGTCGGCGGCCAACGGGTCGGTCTTGGTGAAGAGGTTCAGGTCGATGCAGTTGCCCATCGTCTCATACCCCTGAGCGTTCAGGTGCAGCCAGTCGTTCTCGAACAGGAACTGCGACTGCATGGCCTCGGGGTTCTGCGGGTCGCGCACGGCCTCGTCGAAGTCGATGACGCCGTCGAGCATCTTCGTCGTGCGAATCCAGTTGTTCAATGTGCTGCGACCCTTCTCGTGGTCGGCAGAGTAGTGTCCGCTATTCTTAAACGGTGTGATGGTGCCACCGAAGACATAGATGCCCCTTTGGTGGGCCTCGCGGATAATCTGCTTGAAGACCTCGATGACGCCCTTGGCCGTCTGCACACCATTGCCTGAGTAACCTAAGTCGTTGGTAGCCTCAAAGAGGATGATCCACTTCACGCCCTCCTGACCTAACAGGTCGCGCTGATAGCGGTCCTTGCCAGCAGGCCCCAGACCGGCACCTAACACCAGATTGCCGCCGATACCCATGTTCAGCACACCCACCTTACTGGTCGGCCCATTGGCCAACAGGCGGCGCGAGAGCACGTCGGCCCAGCGGTTCTGCTGATTGGTGGTCGAGCCACGGCCGTCGGTAATCGAGTTGCCAAGAATAGCTACTGCTCCTGCCTCTTCGGGAGCCTCCACCTCTAAAGCTAAGATGCTATACCAGTGGTCGGTCTTGACGGCTCCGCTGAAGTCGGTGGTGTTACCTGCCTTCAGATAGGAAGTGGTACGCGAGCCGGGATGTCCGCTGACGCTGGCCGAGGTGTTGCCATAATGAATGGTGATGGCCACGTTCTCACGGTTACCGATGTGGAAGTTCACGGCATCAGACACGGCCTTGCCCTTTGCCGGCATGGTCACACCTGCCTGACCGTTGAAGGTCAGGCTCACGGTCGTTGTCTCGTCAATCTCGCTACTGCTGCCGGCAGTTTTGGCGACAGACAGTTCCACAGCCTTTATCACGGTGGCTTCCGAACTGAACTCATTGGTCAGTTTCAGGCGCACCTTCTCGCCACCGATCGACACCTGCACAATCTGGCGCAACGAGTTGTTGCTTAGACCGGGCGAAGGCGGGTTGTTATGAGTCTCTACGAGTTGCGGAGCCGTACCCCACGTTCCTACCCAATGGTTGTTGGCCACTGCCGTGACAACAGCGAGCAGACAAGCTGCTACGAAAGCTATTCTTTTCATCTTTTTGTTATGGTTGTTTTGTTTATAGGTGCGTAATACGCCTGCAAAAGTAAGTAAAAAAGCTGAAAGCACAAAATTTTCGGCCGAAAAGACACGATGAACTTCAAAGTTATTTCGTAAATTGTTTTGTTTTCTCGTCTTTTCTGCGTACCTTTGGCACATGAAAACAACGATTCTTTCTATTTTGCTACTGTCATCCCTGCGTCTGCAGGCTCAGGTCGTTGACGACGGCTTGCAATATGTGCCGTTTGCTGCGGCCGTCGGACTCGATTTCTGCGGCGTGGAAGCTCGTCATCCGCTACGTGAGCGGATAGCGCTGGCGGCCACGGCCTATACTGCGCTGACGGGTGTTGCCGGCGGACTGAAACTGACCGTCAGTGAGTGGCGACCAGACGATAGCGACGACCGGTCGTTCCCCTCAGGTCACGCCGCCCGCGCCTTCGCGGGAGCTGAACTGGTCCGTTCGGAATATGGATGGCCGTGGGGCGTTGCCGCCTATGCCGTGGCGACGGGCGTCAGCGTGCTACGCGTTGCTGGCGACCACCACTACGTCCACGACGTGTTGGCTGGAGCTGCCATCGGCGTGCTCTCGGCCCGTCTGGCCTACTGGCTGTTACCCATAGAGCGCCAGGTCTTCGGATGGAACGTCACTGCCGCCCCCTCCTACGAATACGCTACGCGGACGGCGGGCATAACCCTGACTTTCGTGCCATAAAGGAGATTCCTCAATCGGAAAACATCCCACCCATGTCGCCCATCCCACCCGTAGCATAGGAGCGACATGGGCGACATGGGCGAGATGTTTTCAGGTTAAGACAACCATATATGGAGAGGCAAGACAAAATGAGAGACACAGACAAAGTGAGAAAATGAAGTAAGAAGTAAGAGGTAAGAAGTAAGAAGTATGATGTATTGTTCAACATGATTATGCGGATTAGAAATGGGCCTTAGAAAAAAATGTCACGGCCGCTCGTAAAAAAATATAAGCCTCTCGTGAAAACGTCACGGCGCGAGAGAAAAATCTCGCGCCGTGAAATGATCTATTGTAAGCGGATGAGTGTCGAACCGGTGGTTGCCGCTTCGCCACTGTCTACCTGTACGGCATAGATGCCGGGACGCAGACAGCTTAGGTCGACGGTGCCGTCGGTGGGCTGCGCGCGCAGGACGGGCTGGCCGCCGATGGAGTAGACGGTGATGGTGCGAGGTGCGAGGTGCGAGGTGCGGGGCGCGAGGATGAGGGTGCGGCCCGTCAGGCGGAAGGTGAGCTGACGCGGCTGGTGGGCAGACAGGCCCTCGATGCCCACCAGCCCGTTGATATAGAGCAGGCCTCGGTAGGCGTCAATCTCGCCGTTGCCGTAGCGGCAGTTAGGGTAGGTCTCGTCGGCCTCGGGGTGGCGTGCCGTTATCGCCAGGATTGCTTTCACGTCACCGGGCGTCAGCTGGGGGTTGGCCTGTAGCCACAGGGCTACGGTGCCCGTTACCACCGGTGCTGCCATCGATGTGCCGCTCTCCGCCTTCCAGTAATAGTCTTTGTTGGCTATGCGCTCTTTCGCTACCAGTTGTGCCCGTTTCGATGCCGACAAATCCGCTGGCTGACAGTTGCTGTTGAAGGCCGAGACGATGTTGTGTCCTGGAGCCACGACGTCGGGTTTCGTCCGTCCCTCCAGTGTGGGGCCGGTGCCCGACCATGACACCACCGTGCCGAGAGCGTTGTTGTTGTATTCGTATGTGATGCGGTTGCCCTCGATGTTGGTGACGCTGTCGCGATGGCTTGTCAGTCCCACGGCAATCATTTCCTTGAAGGCGGCAGGCACGTTGACCGTGTAAGGCGCATTCTTGACGTAGCCCGTAGCGTTGAGACGGTTGAAGGTTGCCGCATTGCTGGCCCCCATGACCTCGACCTCAGCATCGCCCTCGATGACGATGGCGAACGACGGCGTCGTGTAGGCTCTGGTAGGCGTGGGCAGTCTCAGTGTGACGGTAAAGGCGGTGAGGGGTGTCGACGACAGGGTGTAGGCACGCGCCTCGACGCGGAACTTGTCCAACACGTCGTCGTTGTTGATGTCCGCGCTGACCTCATAGCCGTCGGAACCAGCGCTGACGACGGCCTCCGACGTGAGGCGCAGTGTGTCAGCTCCCTCGATGTCGGGCAGGAGTTTCAGCGTGAAACGGCCTGCCGAGCGCAGCGTGATGGTAGGCGTGAGCGAACTCTTGAGCCACATCCTTTCATTCATCCGCGTATGAGCGGGTTTTACATGATGCAGGATGCCGTCAGAATAGTTGCCCGCCGAACAGACGATGATGCGCCCCGGCCCCGTGAGACTGTTCATCACTTCCTCTTGCAGGCTGTAGTCGGTGGCCAGCGTCTGTTGAGAGCCGAAACTACAGTTTACCACACAAGGCTGGCCGTGAGCCTTGGCATAGTCGACGACGTGCTTGACGGCCAGTGCCTCCATCGCGTTGCTCAGTGTCAGTTTCTTGTTGACGACATCACGTATCAGCGGGTCGGCCGTGTCGTCGCTCAGTGTTGCATTCGCAGAATTGACGAGAGCCGCCTTCTGCTCGTCGGTACAGCCGTTCAGGTGAGTCAGACTCATGACGATGTCGGCCTCGCTGGCAATGCCCTGATAGCCACCCACGGCACTGCCGGCAGCTATGCCAGCAACGTGGGTGCCGTGAAACCTCGTAGAGTCGCAGGTGCCCCGGGCCTCAGCCAGCTGTTCGGGCGTGGTATAGAGCGTGCCAAAGCCGGCATAGCCCGTGTTCTCGCCGGTATAGATGTCCCACGCCTGACGGATACGCGTCTGTCCGTTGGCATCGTTGAACATAGGGTTGGTGAAGTCGAGGCCCACATCGCAGACCCCCACGACGACACCACGGCCGGTATAGGCTTGCGGCAGTTGTACACCCTGTGAAGCCAGGTCGGCACCAACCACCTTTCGCGTCACGTCAGTCAGCGGACGCGACAGCGGGTTGGCCTCCATACGCACCACGCGCTGGTCGAGCGAGAGCGGTGCCAGCTGACTGACGGGCAGCAGGGCGACGTACACCGTCCCCATGCTATCGACGATACGGCAGCCGCGATGCGTCAGTGCCGTTACGTCGCCGTCGGTGAGCTTCACCAGTGCGAGGACATACTCCTCGGCAACCGGCTCCGTGCCACGGGCCGTAGCCACGGATTGTGTCATTCTGTCAATCAGCATCGGCGACAGCTTTGTGCGGTCAGCCTTCTGTGCCGACAGCTGGATTGCCACTGTCAGCAGTACCAGCGTCATCAGTCTCTTCTTGATTCTCATATTCTGTTTCATGATTAAGTGCTTGGATGTATTTGTAGAGTTGCCGGTAGAACGGGTGGCGCGTCATCGTCGCGACATCGCCCAGGATGATGAGCTTCATGCGTGCCCGGGTGATGGCGACGTTCATGCGGCGCAGGTCGCGCAAGAAGCCTATCTGTCCCTCATCGTTGGAGCGGACGAGCGAGATGACGATGATGTCGCGCTCCTGTCCCTGGAAACCGTCTACGGTGTTCACGGTTATCAGACTGCGGAAGGGCTTGAAGTATTCACGCTTCTTGAGCAGCTGCCGGAGGTACTGCACCTGTGCGCGGTAGGGCGAGATGATGCCCACGTCGAGCCGCTCGTTGAGGACGCGTGTCTTGCCGATGCGCTCGAAGTACTGCTGCAGCGTCAGCAGCGTCAGTTCGGCCTCTACCTTATTGATGCGTCCGAAGCTTTCACCGACGAACTCCTCCAGTCCTTTCTCCCCTCCTTCGGAGGGGTCGGGGGAGGCCTCCACCCACTCCATCGGCACGTCGAGGTCGAGGATAGAGCGGAACTTCACTTCGGGAGCCGACTCCACCTGGTTGCCGTAGAACCAGTCGCTGGAGAAGCGCATAATCTCCTCGTTCATGCGATACTGCATCCGGAGCAGCGTTACCACCTCTGGTTTCTGCTCCACGATGCGCTCCATCAGCGTCTTGCCCAGTCCGGCTTTCAGGGCGGCAATGCTCTTCACCGTCGGCGGCAGCTGACAGTGGTCGCCGGCCAGGATGACGCGTGAACAGCGGCGGATGGGAATCCAGCAGGCAGCCTCCAAGGCCTGTGCCGCCTCGTCGATGAAAACCGTACCGAACTTCTGGCCGTCGAGCAGGCGGTTGGCCGAGCCTACTAAGGTGCAGGCGATGACGCGAGCCTCGCCGAAGAGCTGCGCGTTAATGCGTATCTCCAGTTCGTTGGCACGGTCTTTCAAGCGCTCCATCTTCTGGTGGTACTTCTCGTCGCCACGCTTACGGTGGGCACGCAGTTCGCGGATGGCCTTGCGGATGGCCCACAGCAGTTCGTAGTCGGGATGACTCTCGAAGCGCCGTTCGTAGGTGAAGCTGAGCATCTTGTCGTTGACGCGCGAAGGGTTGCCGATTCTCAAGACAGGCACGCCGCGGTCGACGAGTTTTTCAGAAATCCAGTCAACGGCCATGTTCGACTGGGCACAGACCAGCACCTGCGGTTCGCGGCGCAGCGTCTCGTAGATAGCCTCGACGAGTGTTGTCGTCTTGCCCGTGCCCGGCGGTCCGTGGACGATGGCCACGTCCTTAGCCCGCAGCACCTTGTTCACAGCCTCCTCCTGCGTCTTGTTCAGATAGGGGAACTGCATCGGGGCAAAGGTGAACGTCTCGGCCTGCTGACGCGAATAGAAGAGGTCGCGGAGATAAGCCAGCCGTCCTTTTGACCGCATCACACGGTCCAGCGCGTCGAACATCGTGCGGTACGAAGTCTCGTCGAACGACAGTTGCACACCGACATTCTCAGCTGTCTGCAGGTCGGTCAACGGTGCCGTGTCGGGCACGCTGACCACCATGCGATCGCCGTCGACAATACTGACGGTGGCCGTGAATTTCCAATAAGACCAATGAGGCTCATTGGTCCCATTGATCCCATTGGTCTTATTAGCCCTAAAAAACACCACCGGCCTGCCAAACTCAAAGCTATGCTCAATGTCGTTGTCGGCTGTGCGAAACACCTCGACGCAGAGCTGGTTCATCGAGTTGTAAAAGCTGCGTCCCATACGCACCGGCCACCAGGCATCGCCACGACTTACCAGCCGCGACAGTCCCCGTTGCTCGGTCTGTCGGCGGTAGGCCTCCTTCTCCGTCTGATACTCCAACTGGAGCAGCAGCCGTTGCTGTTGTAATGCCTGAATCGCGTTCATCGGTGCAAAGTTAGAAAATAATTATGAATTATGAATTATGAATTATGAATTATTTTGTAACTTTGCACCCGGAAATGAAGAAGATACTGCTCATCAACGATGTTGTAGGCTATAGCCACGTAGGAATGGTGGCCATGATGCCTATCCTGACCTATCTCGGTCACCCGACGTACAACCTGCCGACGTCGCTCGTGTCGAACACCCTCGACTACGGGCGCTTCAATGTGATGGATACCACCGACTATATGCGTGGCGTACTACCCGTCTGGCGTGAGTTAGGCTTCACGTTCGACGCCGTCTGCACTGGCCTGATGTTCAGCGAGGAACAGGCCGTGCTGGTCTCAAAGTACTGTACGGAACTGTCACGTCAGGGCACCACCATCTTCGTCGACCCTATCATGGGCGACGGTGGCCGCCTTTATAACGGTATCACACCGCGACAGGTGGAGCTGATGCGACAGATGGTCTCTGTAGCCGACCTGACCTTTCCCAACTATACCGAGGCTTGCTACCTGACGTCGACACCCTACCGTGAGGAGGGACAGTCGTGGGACGAGGCCCGCGAGATGCTCAGCCGTCTGCGCGACATCGGCTGCCGTTCGGCCTTGGTGACCAGTGCAAAGGTTGAGGGCCAGAGCTGTGTCATCGGCTATAACCACTGCGACGGACAGTTCTTCCGCTTAGACTACGACGAGATACCCGTGCTTATCCACGGCACTGGCGACATCTTCTCGGCAGTACTCATCGGACATCTGATGAAGGGTGAACCCCTCATGCAGTGTACTCGCACGGCTATGGACGTCGTCAGCCGACTGATTGACCGTAACCGCGACCTCGACGACAAAAAAAGAGGCATTCCCATTGAGAAATGCCTCGATTTACTATAACTTTTTTCTACTTACTCCTTACTACTTTACTCCTTACTCCTCAAATCACAAAGGATAATCCTCGAAAGCATAGAGGACGGTGCTGAGATAACGCTCGCCGGTGTCGGGCAGTAGCACCACAATCTTCTTGCCCTTATTCTCCGGACGCTTGGCCACCTCGATAGCAGCGTAGAGGGCAGCGCCAGCCGAGATACCTACCAGCAGACCTTCGCTCTGGGCAATCTCGCGGCCCGTGCGGATGGCAGCGTCATTCTCTACGTCGAACACTTCGTCGATGACGTCAGCATCGTAGGTCTTGGGCACGAAGCCGGCACCGATACCCTGAATCTTGTGAGGACCGCTCTGACCGCCGTTCAGCACAGGGCTTGACTTCGGCTCCACGGCAATCACCTTCACGTTGGGGTTCTGCTCCTTCAGATATTTACCCGTGCCGCTGATGGTACCACCTGTACCTACACCGCCGATGAAGATGTCGACCTGTCCGTCGGTGTCGCGCCAAATCTCGGGACCCGTCGTGGCATAGTGCTTGGCGGGGTTGGCGGAGTTTTCAAACTGCTGCAGGATAACACTGCCGGGAATAGAGTCGCGCAGCTCCTCGGCGGCGCGGATGGCACCTGGCATACCGTCTTTACCAGAGGTCAAGCGCACCTCGGCACCGTAGGCCTTCACGAGATTGCGGCGCTCCACGCTCATGGTCTCGGGCATGGTAAGGATAAGATGGTAGCCCTTGACGGCTGATACCAGTGCCAGTCCTACGCCCGTGTTGCCGCTCGTCGGCTCGATGATGGTGGCTCCGGGCTTCAGGATGCCCTTTGCCTCTGCGTCCTCAATCATAGCCAGGGCGATACGATCTTTCACACTACCGCCGGGGTTAAAAAACTCTACCTTGGCAATAACAGGAGTCTCCAGACCCTTTGCCGTTGAATACTTGTTGAGCTCAAGAAGTGGGGTGTTGCCGACGAGCTCAGTCAGCTGCTTTGCAATCTTTGTCATAATCTTATCCTTTTTATTGTTAATGTTTAAATGTTGTCTAAGTTGTCCAAGTTGTCGTTTTATTATCTTTTCGACGGTGCAAAGGTACGGCGATTTCCCCACTCCCACAATACCGTTTACACGTTATTCGCATACCACAAATATGGTATATTGCTTAAAATCGTCACCTGACGGTCGTGAACGGCTCGCTGAGGGTGAACGTTTTCTCGTAATCTTTGGTCTTTACGCTGTAGCTGTTTCCCACCTTGAAGTGAGGACTGCTGACGAGGCTGGCACTGCGCTTCAAGGAGAAGGGCACGGTGACGGTGTCGACGAGTTTGCCGTTGCCATCATATGAAAAAAAGTTACTCCTCGACAATCGGGTAGAGTTCGATGAACTCACCCTGATGGTTCTTTCCGTCCTCAATGAGTTCGGCAAACTTCTGGCCGACAGTCTCGATGTCGTGGAAACCGGGCAGTGCCATATTGCCATTGAGGTCGGTGGTCGTGGGACCAGGGTGAACGGAGAATATCTCCACGTGCCCCTCTTGTCCGAGCCCGTCCGTGTTTGTCCGTTGCTCAATTTCGATAGCCATCACCCCCATCATGGCATTCTGCGCGGCCTTGCTGGCAACGTAGGCTAACGGATGCCAATAGGGACTGATCTCCGAGGGCACGGTGATGTTGGCAATACGACCATTGTTCTTGGCAATCAAGGGAATCAGGGCTTTTGTCAGGGCGAAAGTGCCGATGAAGTTCACGTCGAGCGTCTCGCGGATAACGCTGATCTCTGTATGCTCGCTGTCTACGCTCATGTCGCCAGGAATGCCGGCATTGTTTACGAGAAGCGTCAGCGAAGGGTATTTCTCGTTAACCTCCTTGGCAGCCCGCTCGATGCTGTCGAGGTCTTTCAGTTCGATATTCACCCAACCGAGCACGTCGATGCCCAGTGCCTTCAACTCATTGATGGCTTTTGTGGCGCGCTGTTCGTCGCGTGCGCCGATAATCACTTGCCATCCACCCAAACCAAGGTGTTTGGCAATTCCGAATCCGATGCCTTTGTTGGCACCTGTTACAAATACTGTCTTTTTGCTCATCTGTTTAGTATTATATTGTTAAATATAGAATTCCGAAGCGTCTATCAATCCCGCACGAAGCGCGTATTTCACCGCTTCGTGCGCTGTGTTGATACCTAACTTGCGGAAGATGTTCTTACGGTGAGTCGTCACGGTATGAATACTGGAGAATCGTTCAGCGGCAATCTCCTTGGTGGTCTTACCCTGGGCGATGGCCTTCACAATCTCCATTTCTGTGGTCGTCAGTATGCTGGGGCGCTCCTCCTCTTCCTGTTGCTGGATGATGATCGTCTCCAAAGCCCGCTGACTGATATGGCGGCTGTGACGGCTGACGGCGTCGAGGGCATCGCGGATGTCCTTCAGCGTGCCGTCTTTGAATACTACACTGAACTGATGTGACGAGTAGACCACACGGCGAATGAACTGCGGCGTTAGCTCGTCGCTGATCAGAATCCAGTCAGACAGGTTGAATCGTTCGGCAATAATCAGCAACTGGTCTTCGTCGGCAAAGTCAAACAGCGTGTAGTCGAGCAGCACCACTGCACTCTGATGCTCCTTCAGCAACTCCACCAGGCCGGCCTTGTCGTAGGCACGATACACGATGCTTTCTTCGTCTTTCTGAAGAAGACTCTCCAGCGCAAACCGTGTCAGTTCCTGGTTGTCGGCTATGATATACTTTCTCATCATCAATTTATTAATATCAAGAATTAGAGAATTCAAGAATTTAACAATACCCAGTTGCAAAAGTACGACAAAATTCTCAAATTCTCTAATTCTTGACAGTTTTTTTAATTCTTCAACTCTTCAACTCTTCAATTCTTCAATTTTTCAACTCTTCAATTCTTAAATTTTCTCCAGTGCCTGCGAGAGGTCGTCAATGATGTCATCGATATGCTCTGTGCCGATGCTCAGACGTACGGTAGCAGGCGTGATGTGCTGCTCGGCCAGTTCCTCGGGCGAAAGCTGTGAGTGGGTGGTGGTGTACGGGTGAATCACTAAGCTCTTCACGTCGGCGACGTTAGCCAGCAGCGAGAAGATCTGCAGGGCGTCGATGAACTTCCAGGCCTCTTCCTGACCGCCTTTCACCTCGAAGGTAAAAATAGAACCGCCGCCATTGGGGAAGTACTTCTTGTAAAGAGCGTGGTCGTGGTGATTCTCCAGTGCTGGGTGATGTACGGCTGCCACCTTCGGGTGCTTGCTGAGGAAGTCGACCACCTTCAGGGCGTTCTCCACATGGCGCTCCACGCGCAGACTCAGCGTCTCGACACCCTGCAGTAGAATGAAGGCGTTGAAGGGCGAGATGGCTGCACCGGTATCGCGCAGGATGACGGCACGGATGCGGGTGACATAGGCAGCAGCACCTACAGCGTCGGCAAAGACAATGCCGTGATACGAGGGGTCGGGCTTCGAGAGAGTGGGGAACTTGTCGTTCTGCTTCCAGTCGAACTTACCACCGTCGACGATGACGCCACCGAGCGAAGTGCCATGACCACCCAAGAACTTCGTAGCCGAGTGTACCACGATGTCGGCACCATGCTCTAACGGACGGATGAGGTAAGGTGTGCCGAAGGTGTTGTCGACAATGAAGGGAATGCCATGCTTGTGGGCTACGGCGGCCACGCCTTCTAAGTCGAGCACGTCCGAGTTCGGGTTGCCGAAGGTTTCGGCATAAACCACTTTTGTGTTGGGCTTGATGGCTGCTTCAAGAGCCTCGAGGTCGTTCACGTTAAGAATGGTATTGGTAATGCCCTGTGTCGCTAAGGTGTGTGTAATCAGATTGTACGAACCGCCATACAGGTTGTCAGCAGCCACGATATGATCGCCAGCCTGCACGATGTTCTGCAGGGCGTAGGTGATAGCAGCAGCACCAGAGGCGACGGCCAGTCCGGCTACACCACCCTCAAGGGCAGCCACGCGATCCTCAAACACACCCTGGGTGGAGTTGGTCAAGCGACCGTAGATATTACCTGCATCGCGCAGACCGAAACGGTCGGCAGCGTGCTGCGAATTACGGAACACATACGACGTGGTCTGGTAGATGGGCACGGCGCGGGCGTCAGTTGCGGGGTCGGCCTGTTCCTGGCCTACATGGAGTTGCAATGTCTCAAAACGATAATTCTTCTTTGTACTCATAATCTTATCCTTTCTTTATTTTTTAATGTTTAATGTTTTTTCTGGGTGCAAAGGTACGATGTTTGGAAATATCTACCAAAAAACTTGCTGCATTCAGAAAATATGCCTATATTTGCGGCCGGAAAAGAATAACTCTCCGTTTGAGGCCGTCCGAAGACGCTTCAACAGAATAAAATACTGAATCATGGCACAAAACTTAGACGAAACCGACCTGCAGATACTGAAAACGCTGCAAAAAAACGCGAAATTGACCACTAAAGAGCTGGCCGATGCCGTGCATCTGACCCCTACACCCGTCTTCGAGCGGCAAAAACGACTCGAGAAGAAGGGCTACATCAAGAAGTATGTCGCCATCCTCGACCCCGAGAAGCTCGACCAGGGACTTCTTGTCTTCTGCAAAGTCAAGCTCAAGCAGATTAACCACCAGATTGCCGACACCTTCGTGCGCCGCATCCAGCGCATACCCGAGGTCACCGAATGTTACAACACCAGCGGCGCCTACGACTATTTATTAAAGGTACGCGCCCGCGATATGAAGCAGTACCAGGAGTTCGTCCTCAACAAACTCGGAGAGATAGAGAGTCTCGCATCCATCGAAAGCACTTTCGTCATGAGCGAGGTAAAACAGAACTATGGCATCAACCTGTGAGGTATCAGACAATAAAAACGGTGTGTGCCACGTTATATATACGATGAACAGAGTCCGAAGGCTCTTCGTAGCAATGATTCTTTTGTTACCATCCATGTTAGGGTGGGGACAAGAGTTTTTCAACTTGACCGCCGAAGAGGTCAAGATTGATTCTGTGTTGCCGCTGTTCACTTATACCCAGGAGTTGGGAACCGAGTATGCCGACTCTGTCTATACCATCAGCATTGACTACCCGGAGTTCATCGATATGTCGGAGGCCGACGTAGCACGGTTGCAGAAGATAACTGCCCGCCAGTGGCCTGCGTTGCCCGAGGTGCAGCAGTACATCGGCGTATCGCGCCGACGTGGTACGCTCTACGTGGCGTTTGTGCCGATCGTCTTCAGGGACGGCCGTTACCAGAAACTGGTGAGCTTTAAGCTGAAGGTGCAGGGGGCCTCCCATAAGTCCCATGAGTCCCATAAGCCCCGTAAGTCCTCTGGGGCTTCCGGGGCGCGCTATGCCGCCCACTCTGTTTTGGCCACGGGCCGCTGGGCAAAAATCCGCGTACCGTCGTCGGGGGTCTATCAGCTGACCGACGAGCTGGTGCGACGGGCTGGCTTCTCGAACCTCAGCAAGGTGAAGGTCTACGGCTACGGCGGTGCCATGCAGCCCGAACGGCTCACGGCAGACTACCTTGCCAGTACCGACGACCTCAGCGAGGTGCCTACCTGCACCGTCGGCGGCAAACGTCTCTTCTATGCCGTAGGACCCGTCAGTTGGAGTGATAAGACGGCAACAGCCCGCACGCGAAATCCCTATAGCAGCTATGGCTACTACTTCCTTACCGAGAATGATTCTACACCGCTCACACAGACCGAGGACGAGTTCAAGGCCGCTAATTACCCGCTTCCGCAGGACTACCACTCGCTCTACGAGGTCGACGACTACTCGTGGTTCCACGGCGGCCGCAACCTCTACGACAGCCGCCTCTTCGGCATCGGCACCAGTCGCAGCTACCAGCTCGCTGCCACCAGCGGCACGGCAGGACAGCTGACGGTGGTGCTCACCTACGACGCGCCCTTTGCCGCTACTGTCACCGTCAACGGGACGGCCGTCGGCAACGTCTCCACCACCTCAGGACTCGACAGCTACAGCAAGGCTGCCGTCATCGCGAAGACCTTTACCATCAACAGCCTGCAGGCGGACAATACCGTCGCCATCCAGCAGACGTCGGGCGGCAACGTCCGCCTCGACTATCTGGCACTGCAGTACGACACGCCTCAGCCGTGGCCCGACCTGGCTGCCACAGCCTTCCCCGTGCCCGAATACGTGCATAACATCACCAACCAGGACCACCATGCCGACACCGTTGCCGACATGGTCATCGTCATTCCTACGTCGCAGAAGCTGCTGAGCGAGGCCCAGCGGTTGGCCGACTTCCACCGCTCACATGACTCCCTACGTGTAAGCATCGTACCCGCCGACGAACTCTTCAACGAGTTCGCCAGCGGCACGCCCGATGCCAATGCCTACCGCCGCTATCTGAAGATGCTCTACGACCGTGCAGAGACGGAGGCCGACATGCCGCGATTCCTGCTGCTCTTCGGCGACGGCGCCTGGGACAACCGTATGCTGACCGCCAACTGGAAGAACTACTCGCCGGATGACTTCCTGCTCTGCTACGAGAGCGAGAACTCCTTCAGTTCTACCGACTGCTACGTCAGCGACGACTACTACTGTCTGATGGACGACGGCGAAGGGGCCAATATCCTGACTTCCGACAAGTCGGACGTGGCCGTCGGCAGATTCCCCGTACGTACCGCTGCCGAGGCCAAGATTCTGGTTGACAAGACCATCGGCTATGCCCGTAACGACTATGCCGCAGCCTGGCAGAACACCATCTGCGTCATGGGCGACGACGGCGACAACAACCGCCACATGAACGACGCCGAGAGCGTGGCTAAGGAAGTGGTATCAAATCATCCTTCCTTTAACATCAAGAAGATCTACTGGGACGCCTACGAGCGACAGTCGTCATCGACGGGCTTCAGCTACCCTGACGTCACACAGCTTATTCAGCAGCAGCTGAAGAGCGGTGCCCTCATCATGAACTACAGTGGCCACGGCGCACCTTATACCCTTTCGCACGAGCAGGTGGTCAGTCTGTCTGATTTCAAGGTGTCGGCGGCCAACCGTTTGCCGCTTTGGCTGACGGCCTCCTGCGACATCATGCCTTTCGACGGCCAGGAGGAGAATATCGGCGAGACGGCGATGATGAACACCAATGGCGGTGCCGTCGCTTTTTATGGCACCACCCGCACCGTCTACGCCCAGTATAACGGTTATATGAACCGCGCCTATACCCGCTACGTCTTGGGTAATGATGACAGCGGACGCCGCTACACCATCGGCGAGGCCGGACGGCTGGCCAAGAATCTGCTGATGACGCCGGCTAGCGGGGGGAATGATATCGGTATGGACCAGACGCCCAACAAGTTGCAGTTCACCCTTCTTGGCGATCCCGCACTGACGTTGGCCGCACCCACCATGCAGGTCGTCATTGACAGCATCAACGGACAGGCGGCCACCAAGACCACCGCCCTGCAGGTGGGACATACCGTCACCGTCAAGGGACACATCGTCGGAGCACCGACTTTCAACGGTGTGGTAACAGCTACTGTCCGCGACATTGAGCAGACCATCACTTGCCGTCTGAACAACCCCGCCGTGGCCTCCACGGCCTTCACTTATCAGGATCGTCCCAGCACACTCTATACCGGTAGCGATAGCGTGCGCGCTGGAAAGTTTGCCCTGCAGTTCGTGCTGCCACGCGACATCAGCTACGCCAACGGCAAGGGACTTATCACCCTCTATGCCATCAGCAACGACCGCCAGTCAGCCGCCCACGGCAGCTCCTCAAACTTCACGATGGAGGCTTCCGACCTGACAGGCGACGACGGCATAGGTCCTAACATCTACTGCTACCTCAACTCCAGTGCCTTTGTCAACGGCGGTGCCGTGAACACCACCCCGCTGTTCCACGCCGAGCTCTACGACCGCGACGGCATCAACGTATCGGAAGGCGGCATCGGCCACAACCTGGAACTGATCATCGACGGACAGCTGTCGAGCACCTACGTCCTGAACGACTACTTCCAGTACGACTTCGGCGACTATCGTAGCGGCTCGCTGAACTACAGTCTGCCAGCACTGGCCGAGGGACAGCACCATCTGCTCTTCCGCGCCTGGGATGCCCTGAACAACTCGTCGACTGCCGAGTTACAGTTCCAGGTCGTCAAGAGTCTCGAACCTTCGATCTTTAGTATCGGCTGCACCCCCAATCCGGCCAAGACCTCTGCCACGTTCATGATTAGTCATGACCGGGCGGGCTCTCAGGTAGACGTGCAGATTGAGGTCTTCGACACCTCTGGGCGCTATCTCTGGAGCCATATCGAGACGGGCGTGCCTACCGACCAGTCGTACACCGTCACCTGGGACTTGTGTACCAGTGGCGGCCACCGCCTGCAGACGGGCGTCTACCTCTACCGCGTCCTGCTTAGCAGCGACGGCAGTACCCAGGCATCGCAAGCCAAGAAACTCATTATCATACGCAATAAATAGCAGGATAACCGCGTTATTAAGAAGATGAATACAAGAAAAGCATTATTGGCCACCGCCTGTCTGCTGTGCTGCGGCGGTGCCGTAGCCGACGACGATGACAAGCTCAACACCTTCAACCCCGTGGAGCACGCCATCATCTCAGAGACCATCGCGCCCGACGCACGAGGCGCCGGTATGGGCGACGTCGGTGCCGCCACCGACCCTGACGTCAACTCACAGTACTGGAACCCTGCCAAGTACCCGTTCTGCATCAGCCGCGCCGGCATCGCACTGAACTATACACCCTGGCTCCGCCAGCTGGTCAACGACATCGACCTGGCCTATCTCGCCGGCTACTACCGCATCGGCGACTACTCCGCCATCTCGGGCTCGCTGCGCTACTTCTCGCTCGGCGAGGTGTACACCGACTATGGCAACAGTGACATGACCGTCAAGCCCTACGAGATGTCTATCGATGCCGCCTACTCGCTGATGCTCAGCGAGAAGTTCGCCTTGGCTGCCGCCATCCGCTGGATTTACAGCGACCTGCGCTTCGACTATTCCGAGGACTCCAAGCCTGCGTCGGCCTTCGCCGCCGACCTGGCCATGTACTATAACAACTACGTCATGCTCGGACAGCGCGAGTGCCAGCTGGGTCTCGGTATGAACATTCGCAACATCGGCTCGAAGATCTCTTTCTACGGCGACGAGGAGAGCCAGTTCATTCCCGCCAACCTCCGTCTCGGTGCCTCGCTGATGGTGCCCGTCGACGAGTACAACCGCTTTACACTCACTGCCGATGCCAACAAGCTGCTCGTGCCCACCGTACCACGTCAGAACGAGGGCGAGAGCAATTCAGAATATCAGGACCGCGTGCGCCGAGAATACAGCGACGTCGGTTCCATCAAGGGTATCTTCCAAAGCTTTAGCGACGCCCCCGGCGGCTTCAAGGAGGAGATGGAGGAAGTTCAGTGGTCTGTCGGTGCCGAGTACGTCTACCACGACCAGTTCTCGCTGCGCGCCGGCTACCATCATCAGGCTGAGTCGAAAGGCAACCTGAAGTACTTCACCATTGGTGGCGGCTTCCGCATGAGCGTCTTCTCTTTAGACGTGGGTTACGTCATCTCTACCGCCCGATCGAACCCCCTCGACCAGACACTCCGCTTCACCCTCGCCTTCGACATGGACGGCATCAAGGACTTGTTTAAGTAAGAAGAAAGAAGTAAGAAGTAAGAAGTATGATTACCAGGGTAGGTTTTGGCTTCGATGTCCACCAGTTGGTTCCCAATCGCGAACTGTGGATGGGCGGCATCAAGATAGAACATAGTCTGGGACTTCTTGGCCACAGCGATGCCGACGTGCTGATACACGCCATCTGCGACGCCTTGCTCGGTGCTGCCAATATGCGCGACATCGGCTACCACTTCCCCGACACCGCTGCCGAGACCGACGGCATCGACAGCAAGATTCTCCTCAAGAAAACCATCGCCCTGATAGCCACCAAGGGCTATCACTTCGTCAACCTCGACGCCACCATCTGCGCCGAGCGTCCCAAGATGAACCCCCACATCCCCGAGATGCAGCAGTGTCTCGCCGGCATCATCGGCACCGACCCTGACAACGTCAGCATCAAAGCCACCACCACCGAGCGTCTCGGCTTCACCGGTCGCGAAGAAGGCATCTCCGCCTACGCCGTCGTCCTCATCGAACGGTAGCGCCCGCCCCTCTCCCACGTTTATCAGGCTTCCATGCGCCTCGCCCCCCCCTTGCGATTCACCCGCAAGGTCTAAGCCTTGTTATACGTTATACGCGCGCGCGTATTATAAAAGGATAAGGAGAAAACAACCCACACCTCCCACACCTCCCGCACCTAAGGCGGGTGTGAGAGGTGCGAGAGGTGAGGGTTCATTTACGGTTATAACAATTATATA
>ONYA01000046.1 GCA_900321965.1 uncultured Prevotellaceae bacterium | reverse complement strand
ACTGTCTCGGTTACAATCCCTATTCGTGACAGGAATCTGTTACAAGAACTCGTCCGTAAATTCGGATGGGCATGTGTATTCTGATACTAATAATGTGATATTATGAAACAGAAATACGCAGGCGGATCATGGGGTCGGTTCTTCTGATCATTTTTCAAATTAAGTGAAATGCGAATGAGACAAGTAATAAAGCATAGAGATATCAGACTCTTGAAAAATGATCAGGAGAACCGATCTCGTGATTCCTCTGACACATACTGGAAAAGCTAATAGCCATAGTAGCTGGCTGCACAGAAATAATCCAAATGATTGGGCGGAAAATAACGGAAGAGATAACAGAACGGCCTAAGACTGTCGTGATTACCGTTTCAATTAAAACGTTGTGTGACACCTCTTACACCTGGCACTTAACCCGCTGATTATCAATACCGTTTTTCCGCAGGTTGGTCGCACCAGTGGTAGCACCAATGGTAGCACCAGTGGTAGCACCAATGCTTACACCACGTCGCGGCCTCTGGCAAAAATTTCCCGGCGGGAAATTTTCACGAGAGGCCGTGAGATTTTTACGAGAGGCCGTGACGTTTTCACGAGCGGCCGTGACGTTTTCTGGTATGTAAATCAATTAGTTAAGTGCCAGGTGTAAGAGGTGTGGGTTATTTCTGTCGGATACTGCCCTTGGCGTCGATAGTGGCTTCACTTTTTGGCACGTCCTCCTCGCTCAGTTGTTTCATCTGGCGGGCTGCGCTGTGCTGGCTGTCGGTACGTGGACCAATGCCCTTGATCTGCTTCAGCGAATGAATCTGTCCGTTCAGGAAATGACCGTCGCGGGCTATCTTTACCTCGATGATAGGAGCGTATGCTGAGATATCGGTTAGGCTCATGCCGTAAGGCGTACAGAAGTTGCCAAGGCTGTAGACGATGAAGCGGTCGTTGTAGACCTCTACGGCACGCACGACGTGTGGTCCATGACCGTAGACGATGTCAGCACCGTTGTCGATGCAATAGTGAGCCAGCTCCCGTAGTGAACCACGATTCTCGCCGAGGAAGGTCTCTGGACCGTAGGGCAGGTGGCTCTTCGTGCGTCCCTCAGCGCCGCCGTGGAACGAGACGATGATCAGGTCTGTACGGCTCTTCAGGTCGTTGAGGATGCGGCTGACGGTGCTCAGGTCGGTATGCTTCAGTGTGTAGCTGTTGTGACCGAAGGCGCAGAAGCCTATTTTGAGGCCTTTACGCTCGATGACGGCCGTCTCTGTGCGGCCCTGTATGCCACAGTATTTGATACCTTGTTCACGCAGGTACTGCTCTGTCGACATGATGCCCTCGATGCCAAAGTCGTTGGCGTGGTTGTTGGCCATGCTCAGGAAGTCGAAGCCTGCCTGGGTGAGCCACGGTGCATAGCTTGTCGGCGTACGGAAAGCGTAGCTGTTGGGTCCGGTTCCCTTGGTGCTGGTGCCCCCGTCGCAGAGCGTTCCCTCCAGGTTGCCGACGGCGATGTCTGCCCGTTTCAGGATGGGCGTGGCATCTTTGAATAGTTCGGCACCGTTATGCGGAGGCAACTGGGTGGTTGGAAACGTGGTACCCATCATAATGTCGCCCACCATGGCGACGGTCAGAGTATCGTTAGAAACAGAATAGGTAGCTATCGTGTAGCTACCTATTAAGAAAAGTAAAGCAATGCGCTTCTTCATATAGCTGATTGTTTATTGTACTCTTCTGACACCAATGAACCGGCGAGCGTAGAAGCCGTCGTTGGAGTTGGAAATCTTAACACCTTCACTGGTACTGGCATGGATGAAGTTGAAGGTGTTGGTGATGGGGTCGACATCGACGACGATGCCTACATGGCCTACGTTGCGGCCAGAACGTGGACTGGTGAAGAATACCAGGTCGCCGCGTTTCATCTCGCTGCGGCTGACGGGCATGTTGCGGGCGTATTGGTCGCGCGACGAAGCGCCGATATTGCCAGCGCCTAACTGGCGGAAGACATAGCTGGTAAAGCCAGAGCAGTCAAAAGCGTACGGGCCTTTGCTGCCGCTGCGATAGCGGGCGCCGATATGCGACATTGCCTCGTCTAACAGGCCATTGATGGCCATATCATCGTATTCGAGGTTCAGGTCGTCGCTACCTTCGTAGAGGAAGTCGAAGTTCTCAATCTCCTCTTCGTGATTTTGTACTACGGTTGTTGTCTTAGCGGTTCTCTTGGCGGACTTTCTCACCTTGCTGTTGGCAATGTCGCCTGAGGCGAAGAGGATGAGCAGTGCGCAAAGAATGATTTTCCGACTCATTTATTTCTGGTTTTCTTTATGGTTGATTGATGTGGCTTAATTGTATTTCAGAATCTGTCCGGGACGCAGACGGATGTTCTTGCTGATGTGGTTCAGTTTGCAGATAGCATTCACGGTCGTGTTGCGCTTGCGGGCAATCGACGACAAGGTCTCGCCGCGACGTACCTTATGGAACCGGGTGTTGCTGCGGGCAGCTGCGGTTTCCGAACGCTTGCTGCTGGTGCTCTGAGTGTAGAGTTGGTCCTCACCACCGCTGGCTGATGCACCACCGACGCCACGCAGACGAGTAGCCTGAGCCGACTCACGCGGATAGGTGGAGCGGCGGAAGGTGTAGTAGTCGCCAATGACGTCCTGATTGCGGAAGTCGAACATCAGTGCGGGGTTCAAGGCCACGCCGCAGAGACGGGTCTCGAAATGCAGGTGCGAACCAGTGGAGCGGCCTGTATTGCCGCCAAGGCCGATAGGATCGCCGGCACGGACCTCCTGGTCGGGCTTCACCAAGTGCTTTGACATGTGGCCGTAGATGGTCTCCAAACCGTTGTAGTGGCGAATGACGACGAAGTTGCCATAGCCGCCTGGCTCATAGCGCACGACACGCACCTTGCCTGAGAAGGCAGCGCGGATGGTGTCGCCGATATAGACCTTGATGTCCAGACCCTTATGCTGGCGTCCCCAGCGGGCACCGAAGTTCGAGGTCAGCACGCGGCTGTCGGTAGGCATGCAGAAGTCGCGCAGGTCGATGCGGAAGGTATCGGGCAGGGCTGTCTCGCGGTGGGCGTAGTGGTTCTCCCAGTCCTGGTAGAGGTCGGCAGCGGGCGATGCCATCTGCTCAATCTGGATGAGACGGCTCAGTGCCACTGAGTCCACGGCTTTCATCTTACGGTCGATAGGGGCTTGGCGTGCCAACAGGTCTTGTCCCTGTGAGGGAACAGTAACGATGGACACCATAGCTATAGCAAAAATTTTCTTTAAAGTCTTAATCATTTATCTTTTATTTTCGGTTATAGACGTCTGATATTTTCTGCAAGAGTAGAAAACTCGGATGCAAAGATACGAATAATAATTCAGAAAAAAGACAGAAGCCGTTATTTCTTAACATTGTTTTGGTGTAATTTAACACTCAAACGTTTACGTGTTGTTAAGAAATAACGCCCCAGTTAATGTTTGTTTTCCGTAGTTCGCGCAGCCTGTTCCATAGAATTTGGTACTTCGGACTGGTGCATGTCGGGTCGTCGTCGACGATGGTCTGTGCCTCGTCGCGAGCCATCTGTACCAGCTGTCCGTCGCGTGCTATGTCGGCAATCTTCAGGTCGAAGGCCATGCCGCTCTGTGCCGTACCTTCCAGGTCGCCGGGGCCGCGCAGTTTCAGGTCGGCTTCGGCAATGCGGAACCCGTCGTTCGTGTCGCACATGATGTCGATGCGTTTGCGGGTGTCTTCCGATAGTTGGTAGGGCGTTACCAGCAGGCAGTAAGACTGGTCGGCACCACGGCCTACACGTCCGCGAAGCTGGTGGAGCTGTGAGAGTCCGAAGCGTTGGGCATCAAAGATGACCATGACGGAGGCATTAGGCACGTTGACGCCCACCTCAATGACCGTCGTGGCAACGAGGATTTGCGTCTCGCCACGGACGAAGCGCTGCATCTCCTCTTCCTTGTCGGCGGGCTTCATCTTACCGTGGACTTTGCTCAGTCGGAACTCGGGGAAAATCTGGGATAAGGCAGCAAAGCCGTCCTCGAGATTCTTGAGGTCGATCTTCTCCGACTCCTCAATCAGCGGGAATACCATATACACCTGACGCCCTTGGTGAATCTGGCGCCGTATGCTGTCGTAGAGCGAGGGTAGCGAACGGTCGAAAACGTGCTGAGTAACAACGGGTTTGCGACCAGGCGGCAGCTCGTCGATGATGCTGACGTCGAGGTCGCCGTAGAGGGTCATGGCTAAGGTTCTGGGGATGGGCGTGGCGGTCATGACGAGGATGTGCGGCGGGTTGGCACTCTTGCTCCAGAGCTTGGCGCGCTGGGCCACGCCGAAACGGTGCTGCTCGTCGACGACGACGAAGCCGAGATGGGCAAACTGGACGGTGTCTTCGATGACGGCATGGGTGCCGACGAGGATGTCGATGGTGCCGTCCATCAGTCCCTCGTGAATCTCCTGGCGGCGCTTGCCTTTGACGATGCCTGTCAGCAGGGCTACGCGGACAGGCATATCGCCCAAGAACTGCATGATGGTCTGCAAGTGCTGTTCGGCCAGGATTTCCGTGGGTGCCATGATGCAGGCTTGGTAGCCATTGTCGATGGCAATGAGCATCGACATCAGCGCCACAAGGGTCTTGCCGCTGCCGACGTCGCCTTGCAGCAGGCGGTTCATCTGCCGACCGCTGCCCATATCCTTGCGGATCTCGCGAATGACGCGTTTCTGGGCTTCCGTCAGCTGGAATGGTAAGTGGTTGTAATAGAACGTGTTAAACGTTTCGCCGACCTGACTGAAGATATAGCCGCGGTATTTGCGGCGCTGGTCGCTGGCGTACCTTAATATATTCAGCTGTACGAAGAACAACTCCTCGAACTTCAGACGGACGCGAGCCCGTTCCAGGTCACGGGCGTTCTGCGGGTAGTGGATGTTGCGCAGGGCCTCGTCGCGGCTCATCAGGTGTAGTCGCTGGGCAATGAAGTCGGGTAGCGTCTCGGGCAACGGGTCTTTCAGCGCCTCAAGAAGCGTCTTGACAAGACGCTCTGTAGAGCGGGAGTTCAGCCCCATCTTCTTCATCTTCTCCGTCGTGTTGTAATAGGGCTGCATCCCCATGGCCGAAGTGTCTACCTTCGAAGCCTCGTCGATGTCGGGATGGCTGAGTTGGATGCGGTTGTTGAAGACGGTGGGCTTGCCGAAGACGAGATAGTCCGTGCCGATACGGTAGTTCTGCTTGGCATACTTGCCGCCAGCACCGAACCACACGAGGTCCATGACGCCGGTGCCGTCGCTGAAGTGGGCGACGACGCGCTCCTTGCGGGCGCTCATCTTAAAGGTCTCGAAGCTCAGAACATGGCCGACGACCTGTACGAACGGCATGTCGCCCGTCAGCTCGTGGACGGTGTACACCTTCGAGCGGTCCACGTACTTGTACGGGAAGTACTCGAGCAGGTCGCCAAAGGTCTGGATGCCCAGCTCGTCGCTGAGTATCTTCTTGCGGTTGGGGCCTACGCCCGGCAAGTACATGATGTCCTGGTTGAGTATGGTCATTCAGATGAGTACTTCGGCAATCTTCAGGTCGTAGGGGGTTGTGATCTTGATGTTCTCGCGGTTGCCCTCGACGAGGGTGATGGCGTGGCCAAATGCTTCGACCACACTGGCATCGTCGGTAAAGGCATCGCTGTATGGCTGGCGGTTAGCTGCCTTGAGCAACTGAATATCAAACGTCTGCGGCGTCTGCACCAGACGGTAGTCGCCGCGGGGCTTGGTGCCTTCAGCGACGTGGCGTAGTGTTTCTACTACTGGTATGACAGGGATGACGGCTTGGTGAGTGCGGGCGGCCTCATAGCAGTTGCGGATGACCTCAACTGACGGAAACGGCCGCACACCGTCGTGTACGCCGACGACACCCGTGGCATCGTCCGGAATCAGCGCGAGGCCGTGCTGTACGGAGTGGAAGCGCGTCTCGCCACCGTCGGCCAGAAGGTAAGACCCACTCCCGGCCTCTCCAGGCAGTGGGAAGTTGTAGTCTTTGCACAGCTGCTGCCAGTAGGCCTGCTGCGCCTTGGGCAGCACAAGAATAATCTGCAGGTCGGCAGAGTACTCACGGAAGCGCTCAATGGTCCGCATCAGCACGGGCTTGCCGCCAATCGGCAGGAACTGCTTCGGAATATCGCTCCCCATACGCAGGCCTTTGCCGCCTGCCACTATGATGACGTAATCCATCAGGCCATCAGATGCTTGAACCGCATGCCCTCGGCAATCTGGTCGCTGACCTCTTTGCTGACCAGCTGCGTCAGTAGTTCGTAGGCGTAGGGGAAAGCGGCCGCGGGGCCTTCGCCCGTGGTGATGTTGCCGTCGACGGTAACGAGGTCGGCAGTGTAGGTGGCACCGGCATCTTTAAGTGTCCGTTCGAAGCCGGGGTAGCAAGTGGCTTTCTTACCCTCAAGCAGTCCGAGTTGAGCCAGCACTACAGCCGGGGCAGCACAGATGGCGCTCACCTTCTTGCCAGCTGCAATCTGGTCGCAGACGGCCTTGCAGACTCCCTCGTGGGCATACAAGTTGCTGGCACCGGGCATACCGCCGGGCAGCATCAGCAGGTCAGCGTCCGCGAAGTCGCACTGCTCGAACTGCAGGTCAGCCTCGATGTTCACGCCGTGAGCAGACTCCACCAGCGGGAAGTCCGTCGTGCTCACTGTTACTACCTCTACGCCACCGCGGCGCAGCACGTCAACGGGTATCAGGGCCTCGACATCCTCGAAGCCATCAGCTAAGAATACATAAACTTTTGCCATAATCTCTTCTTCTTTTCGTGGAAAATCACTAAATTTGCAGCAAATTTACGAACTTTCCGTCAAATAACGGCAAAACATAGTGAAAAATGTCACAACGTAAGCTAAAGTTTGCCCTTTTCGGCAATATTTATCAGACAAAGAAGTCTGCCAGCATCCAAAAGGTGCTGTCCTGTCTCAATGAGTTCGGTGCGGAATTGTTGGTCGACCAGGAGTATTATGACTTTCTCAAAGAAGGTCAGCAGATTGACGTTCCGGCAAAGCGTATCTTCTCGGGAAATGACTTCCAGGCCGACTTCGCCATCTCGATGGGTGGCGATGGTACGTTCCTGAAGACGGCGGCCCGTGTTGGCTACCGTAACATCCCGATCTTAGGCGTCAACATGGGGCGCCTCGGCTTCCTCGCCGACATTGCTCCCCATGAGATAGAGTCGTGCCTCAAAGCCCTGTATGCCGACGACTTTGCTGTAGAGGATAGGGCCGTCATCCGCGTGGTGGCTGAGGGCGAACAACTTTCGGGTACTGACTGCGCCTTGAACGATGTGGCCATTCTGAAGCGCGATACGGCTTCGATGATCAGCATCCGTGCCAGCATCGACGGCGAATACCTGACGACGTATCAGGCCGACGGACTGATTGTCTCGACGCCGACGGGTTCTACGGCCTACTCGCTGTCGAACGGAGGGCCCATCATCGTGCCGGGCACGGGTGTGCTGCTGATGACGGCTGTGGCTCCGCACTCGCTGAACATACGTCCTATCGTCATTCCCGACTCGGCAGAGATAACGCTCGACGTCGAGAGCCGGAGTCATTCGTTCCTCGTGGCTATCGACGGACGCTCGGAGAGCTGTCGGGAGGGTACCCGTCTGCGTCTGCGTAGGGCCCCCTATAATATTAAGGTGGTGAAACGGAGTGGCAAGAAGTATTTTGCAACCCTGCGCGAGAAGATGATGTGGGGAGCGGATGTCAGATAAGTGAAGGGTGAAGAGTGAAGAATTAAGCAATGAGAAACCTGATAGAACGACTGCATAATCCTGACAGTAAGTACACCGTGCGACAGCTGTTGCGGTGGCTGTGGCGGGTGCTGCGCGGCAACCGCCGCCAGGTGGTGCTCAATGCCTCGCTCGGACTGATGGGTGTCGCCTGCAGTCTGCTGATGGTGTGGGCCATGCAGCGGGCCATTGATACGGCGGCCGGCGTTCGGCCAGGCTCTATCTATTGGCGGGTGGCGCTGATGGGCTTGATTATTGCCTGTGAGTTTGCGCTGAACATCTCGAAGGTGTGGATCAAGAACATCCTCGGCGTGAAGGCTCAGAACCGTATGCAGCAGCAGATGCTCGACCGCCTGCTGCGTGCCGAGTGGCGCGGCAAGGACCACTACCACAGCGGCGACATCATCAACCGTTTGGAACAGGACGTGCAGACGGTGGTGTCGTTCATCACCGAGACGCTGCCCACCACGCTGTCGACCGTGACGCTCTTCGTCGGCGCTTTCTTCTACCTGTTACAGATGGACGTCTGGCTGGCCTGCATCACGGTGGCCATCCTGCCGATGTTCATCCTCGTCAGCCGTATCTATGTAGCCCAGATGCGCAAGTACACCCGCCGTGTCCGCAACAGCGACAGTCAGGTGCAGAGTCTGCTGACGGAGACCGTCCAGAACAGGATGCTTATCAAGACGTTAGAGGCTGGCGACCGCATGGTTGACCGCCTTGGCGACACGCAGACCGTGCTGCGTGAGCATGTCCGTCAGCGTACGAAGTTCTCCATCGTCAGCAATCTCTTCGTCAACGGTGGCTTCTCGTTAGGCTATCTCGTGGCCTTCCTCTGGGGTGCTGTCCGCATGAGTGCCCATACCATCACCTTCGGTCAGATGACGGCTTTCCTGCAGTTGGTGTTCCGCATACAGGGACCGGCCCGCGACCTGACGCGACTGGCTCCTGCCTTTGTCAGCGTCTTCACGGCAGCCGAGCGACTGATGGAACTGGAGGAGGCGCCTCAGGAACAGCAGGGAGAGGGCGTACTGCTGCCGTCGCCCTGCGGTGTGCGGCTGACGGATGTCACCTATGCCTATGAGGATGCCGACCAGCCAGTTCTCAACCGCCTGTCGTTCGACTTCCGTCCCGGCACGTGTACTGCCGTCTTAGGTGAGACGGGAGCCGGCAAGACGACGCTCGTCCGCCTGATACTGGCCCTCGTCCGTCCGCAGCAGGGAGCCATAGAGATCTATTCCGGACAATCCGGAGATTCTGGAAACACCGGCGAGTCTGGAACTTCGGCATACGCCATCTCCCCCCGTCATCGCTGTAATTTCGTCTACGTGCCACAGGGCAACACCCTGCTCAGCGGCACCATCCGCGACAACCTGCTGATGGGCTGCCCCGACGCCACCGACGACGATCTCTGGCGTGTCCTCCGTCTCGTCTGTGGCGATTTTGTCGCCACCTTGCCGCAAGGTCTTGATACCGTCTGTTCCGAGGCGGGCGGCGGACTGTCCGAAGGTCAGGCCCAGCGCATCGCCATTGCCCGCGCGCTGCTCCGCAACCGCAGCATCATGCTCTTCGACGAGGCAACGTCGGCCCTCGACCCCGACACCGAGCGCCAGCTGTTAGAAAACATCCTCTCCGACCGCAGCAAAACGGTCATCTTTATCACCCATCGCCCCGCCGTGGTCGACTATTGCGACCAAGTTCTCCGTGTTGAGTAATTATTTTAATTTATTTTTCATTTGTTCTTTTGTCTATTTGCCGAATTCTTTGTAACTTTGCCGCCGCAAATCAAAAAGGCTATAGATGAAACCGTTGAGAATCCTCGTATTCCTGACTCTTTTGTTGCTTTCTGCACAGGTGTCTGTTGCGGACGATAGCGCGTTGCCCGATGTCGATGTCAGTCAGCAACTGGCCGAGGCCGAAAAGCGGGCCGACAATTGGAAAACGGCGTTCTGGGTCATGACGGGCGTCTATATCTTTGTGTATATCATGGGGCGCCGGCGGTTAGTGCGCAAGATCTGGGCGCGCAACAAGGAACTGAAACTGGCGCTCGACAAGGCACAGGAGAGCGACCGCCTGAAAACGGCCTTCATCCGCAATATCAGTCACGAGGTGCGCACGCCGCTGAATGCCATTAACGGTTTCTCGCAATTGCTGTGCAGTTCCGACTTCGAGCTGAGCCAAGAGGAACGTCAGGATATGAAAGACCGCATCTCGAAAAATGCGGAAACGCTTACCGACATTTTCAGCGAGGTGCTTGAAATGTCTGAGGGCGAGAGTCTGCATAGCCGTAGCGACGTGGATGTCAATACGTTGTGTCGGGAGATGATTGAGGAACAGAAGAAAGTGAATGAGAAAGGTCTCGACATACGCCATGCGTCCAGCTTGCCCGACGATTTCAAAGTGCATACCAATGAGCCTAACGTACGCCTGATTCTGCGTCATCTCCTCGATAATGCCGTGAAGTTCACGGAGAAGGGCGGTGTCACGCTGAATTGCGAGATCATAGGTCAGCAGTTGGTGATGAGCATTGCCGACACGGGTATCGGTATAGCTCCTGACAACCGTGAGCGCATCTTCGATAATTTCGTGAAACTCGACGACTATGCCGATGGGGTGGGGTTGGGACTGCCTCTGAGCCGACGGATAGCCCGCCTCTTGGGGGGCGATGTCACCTACGACTATGGCTATACGGGTGGCGCCAGGTTCCTGTTCACCCTGCCGCTGAAAGCATAGAGGTGGAGAACGGTTAGTTTCTCCACCTCTATGCTTATTTATGCTTGCGGTTGGCACGCTGTTCGCGATACTTGGCTTTCTGACGAGCCGAGCCGCTGCCGTGCGCACCGGTGATGTACTGCTTCTTCTTGGCCTTGGTCTTCACCTTGCCTTCATTGGGGTCTTTGCGTTCGCCCCCTCGGCCGAACGAAATACCATTTTCCAAAATTTTCTGGAAGTCTTCTTCTCCTGTCATATCTCCAATGTGTTTGCTCCTCTCCATACAGGGGAGGGGGCGGGGGTGGGTCTTTAGTGGTGGAACAGTCGTACCCCGGTGAACGCCATTGCGATGCCGTACTTGTCGCAGGTCATGATGACATGGTCGTCGCGGACCGAACCGCCGGCCTGGGCAATAAACTCCACACCACTCTTGTGGGCGCGCTCGATGTTGTCGCCAAAGGGGAAGAAGGCATCGCTTCCGAGGGCTACCTTCGTGTTCTGGGCTATCCAGGCTTTCTTCTCTTCCAAAGTCAGCACCTCGGGCTGCTCGGTGAAGAACTGCTGCCAAGCACCGTCGCGCAGCACGTCGTCGTGCTCGTCCTCAGAGATGTACACGTCGATCGTGTTGTCGCGGTCAGCACGACGGATACCTTCCTTAAAGGGCAATGCCAGTACCTTCGGATGCTGGCGCAACCACCAGATGTCAGCCTTGTTGCCGGCCAGACGGGTGCAGTGGATGCGGCTCTGCTGACCAGCGCCGATGCCGATGGCCTGTCCGTCCTTGACGTAGCAGACGGAGTTCGACTGCGTGTACTTCAGCGTGATGAGGGCGATAATCAGGTCGCGCTTGGCCTCAGCAGTAAAAGTCTTGTTCTGCGTGGGGATGTTCTCGAACAGGGCGGGATCGTCCAACTTGATCTCGTTGCGGCCCTGCTCGAAGGTGATGCCGAAGCATTGCTTCGTCTCTATAGGGGCAGGACGGTATGTCGGGTCCATCTTGATGACGTTGTATGTACCCTTGCGCTTGTCCTTCAGTATCTCGATAGCCTCGGGGGTGTAGTCGGGAGCAATCACGCCGTCACTCACCTCGCGCTTCAGCAGCAGGGCGGTCGTGGCGTCGCAGGTGTCGCTCAGGGCCACGAAGTCGCCGTACGACGACATGCGGTCGGCACCACGGGCTCGGGCGTATGCACAGGCGATGGGCGAGTCGTCGAGACCCTTGATGTCGTCGACGAAGTAGATCTTCTTCAGCGTGTCGCTCAGTGGCAGACCGATGGCAGCACCGGCCGGGCTGACGTGCTTGAACGAGGCGGCGGCGGGCAGTCCCGTGGCCTCCTTCAGCTCCTTCACCAACTGCCACGCATTGAAGGCGTCGAGGAAGTTGATGTAGCCGGGGCGGCCGTTAATCACTTCGATGGGCAACTCTCCTTCTTGCATGAAAATGCGCGAAGGCTTCTGATTCGGATTACATCCGTACTTTAGTGCTAACTCTTTCATTGTAATATGGGTTATTCTCATTTCGGCTGCAAAGTTACATAAAGTCGAGAGCAGAACAAAAGATTTTAATCTTTTTTATGCCGAGACGTAGAAAGTTCGCGGTCAAAGACCGCAAAGTTACGAAAAAAAGCTTGTAAAAGTGAAACGATTTTGGAAGATTAACGCAATTCAGCCTGAAATATAGGCAAAGAGGGGAAAAACGAGGAAGTCCAATTTGGGTCTAATAGCAAACTTGGGAAGATTGGTGAAGGAGTTAGGTTGCCAAATCGTAACCTCATTTAGCCATCTCCTTCATCTTTGTGACGAAGCTATTGAAGCCCGTCAGCAGTTCTTCGACGAGCGAAGCGGCAAGCCGATTACCTCGTAGGTACTGCGCTCAATTGATATAACTTCCATGTCTTTTTTAGTTTTTGAATTTTGCGTGCAAAAGTACGCCATAATCTCCAGACAAACTCATTCTGAAAATTCCTTTCTGTGAAATAACAATTCAAGGAAACAAAAAACAAATGTCTGCCGAGCTTGCTCATCAGAAAGCAGACAAGCATCTTTGTGTGGCACTCCACAGAAAAGTGCGTATTAGGCTACCCCCTATAGTGGCATTTGTACTTTTTTTGCAACATAAATGCTAATAAGTTTGTTACTTTGCAACTAATTTGTTAAATTTGCACACGAAACGCCTAATGTTAGGCAATGAGTAACTAAAAACGATATGGATAGACAACATTATAATAGACTAAAGATTGTACTGGCAGAGAAAGAAAAAACAGGAACATGGCTTTCTGAACAAATGGGCCGTAACATTGGTACAGTATCGCGATGGATGACAAACAAAGTGCAGCCATCCGTGGAACAGCTCTATGAGATTGCACACCACCTTGATGTGGATGTGAGGGAGTTATTGGTTTCGTCAAAATAAGAAGGTGAAAAAACATAATAATAGTTAGTTAAAAGCGCAAAAACTATGGTTTCTTTAAATTTTAGTCATTCTAAAGATATTTTTATATTCACTTTGAGCAAAATACGTGAAGTATATAGATGGAGAGAAACTTTAAGAGTCAACTCTTATGCTGTTTATGATGCTGGTAAAGGCTCTATGAAAATACTAAACTATGAAATGATATATACTTCAAAATATATTCCGGAATTAGATGCTTTTCTTTGGAGTCAAGGTGAATTAGCTGTTGCAAAAGAAAATGGAAAGACATTATTGATTGATGCAGAAGGACATACATACCCTTATGATATGGATTATGATGCTAAAATCAGGAAAAGTGCTTTTCCCTATGAGAGGGATTTTAAAACAGAAAAAGTGAACACAAGCGTTTTCCCTCCGATTCCTATTGTTGAAAACAATGATGATTTTGACAATGTAATAACTGAACAAAAAAAGATAAGAATAGAATCAAATAGTATTATTTGGGAAGACGGGAGTGTGATTGAGACGCAATATCAACTATGTGGCTTGATTGGTAATGTTGTTATATGTTACAAACATGTTTCTAATGGAGGAGATTGGAAACATCAATTGTATGGCATCTGTGATATAAATGGAAATATATTATATGAACCAAAATTTACATATATTTGTGATGCAAAAATGGATGGAGATTATATTTTTGTAATTGATAATCACAAATGTGGATTATTAGATTATGATGGAAAAGAACTTATTCCTGCACATTATATGTATATAGATGATTGCGATGGTAATATTGCCATAGTGGATCATGGACTCAAATTAATTGACATAAGGAACCAAAAAGAACTTTTTTCCATTTTTGAAATAAACAAGGAAGAGGATGACGAGGATTGTAATTATTTTATGGAAAAAATTGTTAATGGATGGATTAGAGTTTTAAAAAGCTATTATGCTGATGATTCTCCAATAGGATTAGTGAAGGCTGATGGAACATTTTATAGCTTTCGCATGAAGGATAATCGATGGTGGTTAGATAGTTCACTATCAAGAAATGGAAAGAAATACAATCATATGGGAAATACATTTCGTGATGGTCTACTACCTGTCTATGACTTATCCAGAGGATATGGTTTTATCGATGTAAATGGAGTAGAAGTAATAGAATGCAAATATAATGAAATACATGAATTTAAAAAAGGTAGAGCAAAAGTACGATATGACGTTGATTTTGGATACATCAATACTAAAGGGTGTGTGTTTGTAAAAAATGGTTTAAAAGAAATAGAAATACCTTCAAAATATGACTGGGCTTACGATTTTGATAATGGTGTGGCAATAGTCCAAAAGGGGCAAAGTTTTGGCTGTGTCGATATATATTTGAACGAAATAATTCCATGTGTTTTTCCCAATAAAATAGAATTGGAAAAAGCTATTGCCAAGATCAAATTAATAAATAGTAATAACATAGATTATTGTAAGAAAATTAAAGAATTGGAGCCACCATTATGTTTTAAAGAAGGGAAATTGTTTGGATATAAAGATCTTGAAGGAAAAATTCTTTGTCCACCTGTGTTAAGACATGCCAGACAATTTGCTGAAGGAATGGCTTGTGTCTGTATTGGAGGAAAATATGGATATATAAATGAAAAAATGGAGTTAATCATTAAACCACGATTTGACTGGGCAAATGATTTTTCAGAAGGGTTGGCTTTAGTTCATGAAATAGGTATTGGAGGAGATTTTTATATTAACAAGCAGGGCGAGTGTGTGATAAGTGCTGGTGGCTTAGAAGAATTAGGACCTTTTATAAATGGAACTGTACGATGTGAAAAGTATAAACCCTACAAAGATAATGATAGCTATGTTTTGACAAAACGAGTACAAGGCTATGAATAATGGACAAAACTATTTGAATTATAAGATGGTTAACTCTACATTGAAAGCCATACTTGCAGCAAGGGAAGATATCTCTGATTATCTTTTTCATTTTACAAGAGGTAGTAAAGCATTTGAGACTTTATTGAGAATTCTTGCAGATGGTGAGCTAAAAGATATAAAAAGGAATGGTTATATTTGTTTTACAGAAGCGCCATTGACTGCTTTATATAACATGTTTCAAATCTTTGATCGTTACCCAGAACCGATGTTTGCGCCATATGGAGTAGGAATAAAAAAGGACATTCTATTTGATTTAGGATGCAGACCTGTTATCTATGGGACGAATGATGATTTTGGAAAACTGTCCCAATGTCTTTATTGGCGTTGCGTAGAGTACAAGCCCAAAGTTAGCGATTATACGTGGCTTAGAGAGTGGAGAATTAAAGCCAATACTCTTAAGCTTTTCCCCAGCGGAAGTATAGTAATAACAAAAACGGACTATGAACAAACATTATTAATGAGAGATATTGGTGAAGATTTTGATATTGATGGTGATATCGATGATGGAGAGTTCCATGGTTATGTAAAAGGAGAGTTTGAGAGAGTATATAAAGGTGTTTCCATGGAAAGTATTAGAAACGTATGTTTACTCTCTAAGAAAGAATTGAATAATATTCTTGATACTCAAACTATAGGAGAATCAGAAACACAATTACTTGGATATTTCTAATAACAAATTTAATTAAGGGAGTAGTATTTTTGATTGTCTTAGAAAATCAGTAACTTTGCAAACGAAATGAGATATGGCAAACGAAATAGTAGAAACGAAAGCAATTGAGCAGGTAAGTGACAGCCTTTATAAGGGTGTATCCGACATTATTGACAATGCCCGGCAAGAGGTTGTCGTGTATGTGAACAAGCATTCTGATTTGATGTTCTGGCATATAGGCCATTATATCAATGAGGATATGGGCTACAAGCAGTATTCTGCCTATGGCAGCAAAATTCTTGCGACACTGTCGCAAAGATTGACTGCGCGTTATGGCAAGGGATATACCTATACTGCTGTCACAAGGATGATGAAAGTCGCTCGATTTTATAGCGAAGAAGAAATGTTTGCGACACTGTCGCAAACATTAACGTGGAGTCATTTTTTGGAACTCGTTACCATAGAAGATAATAACAAGCGATTGTTCTATCAACAGATGGGCATTGCTGAGCATTGGAGTGTCAGGCAGTTACGAGATAAACAG
>ONYA01000044.1 GCA_900321965.1 uncultured Prevotellaceae bacterium | reverse complement strand
CGAGAAGAACAGCGAGATGAAGTAGTAGAAGTTCAGACCGCTGGAGTAGTCGTTGAACATAAAGAAGAACATCAGCGGCATGAGGTACATCATCCACTGCATCATCTTCATCTGCTCAGCCTGGGCGCCGACCATCTGGTCGCGCTGCTGGCGCATGGTCATATAGCTGTAGAGAATATTGCTGACGCAGAAGAGGATACAGGTCAGCGACAGGTGGTCGCCGATGCCCCAGATTTGGGTTCCCCATTCGACGATGGGGTCGTAGGTCGACAGGTCGTCAATCCACAGGAACGACTCGCGGCGCAGCTGAATGGCGTTAGGCACGAAGTTGAACATGGCAATCCAGATAGGCATCTGAATCAGCATCGGCAGACAGCCTGACAGAGGTGATACGCCGTACTGTGAGTAGAGCTGCATCATAGCCTGCTGCTTCTGCATCTGGTCTTCGGGCTTGTCATACTGTTTGGTGGCTTCGTCGAGTTTCGGCTTCAGCACGCGCATCTTGGCCGACGACATGTAGCTCTTCTTCACCATCGGGAAAGTGATGGCCTTGAGCAACAGTGTGATAAGAATCAGCACCACACCCATAGAGAAGCCCCATGAGGTAAGCCAGTCGAAGACGTAGATGGTGAACCAGCGGTTGATAATGCGGAACAGGGGCCATCCCAGATATACCAGCTGTTCCATGTCGAGATCCTTGCCAAAGGTGCTCTGCTCCTCGACGTCTTTGATGAGTCGGAAGTCGTTGGGGCCGATATACATTTCGAACTCTGAGGGTTGTTTGCCCGTGGGGTCGAACTGCGTCTTCATCTTAGCCGCAAACTGCTTGAGGAATCCTGTGCTCTTGTCCTGGGGGATGCTGGTCATAAGCGAGCCGCCCTGGAAGTCGTCCTTGGCGATGAGGGCAGCCGAGAAGAACTGGTTTTTAAAAGCCACCCAGTCAAGCGCCTCTTCAATCTTCTCGTTCACCTTTTCCGATGTCTCGCTCAGGTAGTCTGTCGAGCCGTCTTTCTCCTTATAGGTCAGCGTTGAGTAGCGGTTCTCGAACGTGAAACCACGCTCCTGTTGGCGTGCCTGTTCGTTCCACTCTATATCCATCTCCTTGTAGTTCGGGGCGAAGAATCCGCTCAGACCGTTGACGCCGAGTGTAAAGTGCAGCATATAGTCCTTACCTAAGACATAGTTCAGGATGATGCTGCCGCCATTGGCTGCTGTTGCCGTCATCGTGACAGTCGAATCGCTGACGTTAGTCGGCGTGAAATACAGGTCTTGGGTGATGATGTTCTCCTGTTTGCCGGCCAGCAAGAAGTTCATCTGCTGCGTTTCCTTGTCGAAGAGCGTCACGTTGTTCTCTGAATTGTCAACATTCTGGAACCCCTTGATAACGGCCTTCGTGATGGTGCCACCCTTGGTCGAGAAGGTCAGCTCCACTTTCTCGTTCTTCAGCACCACGTCCTTACTCTGTCCATTGAGGGCTGCGTAGAAAAGGGCGGCGGTGTCACCCTTGGCAGCTTCTTCTGCCTTGACCTTGCGTTCAGCCTCGGCCAAAGCCTTCTTCGTCTCCTGGTCTTTTTGTGCGGCTGCAATGCTGTCCTGCTGATGCTGGTAGGCCTCCATCTCCTCCTGCGAGGGCTGGTTGTACCAGCTGAAGCCGATGAGCACAACACCTATGAGCAAAAAGCCGATCAATGTGTCTTTGTTCATTTTTCTATTTTGATTTTTTAATGTTCGCAATAATTCAAGGTGCAAAATTACAAAAAAAATGCCGAATATTTGCAAACTGTGGCCAAAATTCTTAACTTTGCACCAGAATTATGCGTAAACTTGTATTTTCAATCGCGGCTGTCTGTGCGCTCAGCGCCAGTGCCGCACAGCCAAACGATACGGTGAACGCCGGACTTTACCGTCTGTTTTCACCGTTGACGTTCTATCACAATGTGTCAGCTAATATGCTGGCAATCAACAGTATGAACAGCGATGCCGACGAGGCCGTGGATCGTGCGTTGATGAATGTCTACCTGAACCGTCCCGACTTGGTGGAGGCTACTGAGACGCAGTTGCAGGAGTCTGGTTCTTTGCGCGAGGACATCGACATGCCCATTGCTCAGACGGTGGAGTTGGTAGAACAAGTGGCTCCGATGCCAGACGAGCCCGAGGTAGTACCCGCCGCAGAGGTGGAGGTGACAAAGCCTAAGTTCTGGACGAAGAAGGGCGATGGTTTTCTACAGTTCATGCAGAACTATGTATCGGACAACTGGTACAAGGGCGGTGAGTCTACCTATTCGCTCTTGGGAAGTCTGACCTTGGAGGCCAACTACGACAACAAAGGCAAGTGGAAGTGGGACAACAAACTGGAGGCCAAGCTGGGTTTCTTGACAGCCAAGTCTGACTCGCTGCACAAGTGGAAGTCAAACGAAGACCTGTTGCGTCTGACGTCGAAGTTGGGGCTGCAGGCGTCTAAACGTTGGTACTATACGTTGCAGCTGTTGGCCTGGACGCAGTTCGCCCGTGGCTTGAAGTCGAACGACCATCGTACGTACTCTGACTTCTTCTCGCCTTTCAACCTGAACGTCGGTCTCGGTATGGATTACAAGGTGGAGGCTTTCGACAAGAAACTGACGGGTACTGTCAACTTGTCGCCTATCGCCTTGAACTATCGTTACGTAGACCGCACGTTGTTCCCCAATCAGAATTCAGCAACGCCCAAGGACTTTAGCTGGTTCCCTTCGCGTCACGGCATCGACAACGAGGAGCACTATAAGCTCGATCCCGGTTCACAGATTACGGCTGACCTGACATGGAAGCTGAACGAGAACGTCACCTGGAAGAGTCGTTTCTGGGCCTTCACCTCGTATGAGCGGGCTGAGATAGAGTGGGAAAACACTTTCCAGCTGAAGGTGTCGAAGTATATCACGGCCAACATCTTCCTCTATCCGCGCTTCGACGATGGCAATGCGCCAGACGACGACTTAGGCTATTGGCAGTTCAAAGAGTACACATCTATCGGATTAAGCTATAGTTTCTAAAAGAAAAGCGAGCCCGTCAGGCTCGCTTTTTTATTTCTTCTCTTCCATGTCACCCTCTATATACAGGCGGGTCATTTCTACCTTTCCGTTGGTGCGGACGGTAATGGACTTCTTGAAGTGTCCGGGGAACTTGCCCGTGCCGTTGTAGGTCACCTTGATGGTACCTTTATCTCCCGGCTGGATGGGGTCTTTAGTGTACTCGGGTACGGTGCAACCGCATGAAGCAACAGCCTGGTTGATGATCAGGGGCTTGTCGCCCGTGTTAGTGAAAGTAAAGGTACACGTCACAACAGGCGATGATTCTGAGAACTTGCCGAAGTTGTGAGTCGTCTTGTCGAACTTGATCTCAGCCTGAGCCGAGGCGACCATGATGCCGCAAATCAGCAGCAAGGTCGAAAGCATAAATTTCTTCATAATCATTTTTATTTCTTTGACGTATTATTTGCATAAAAGTTTAAAGTACTCTACGGCTCCTAAGAGAAAACAGCCCGTACCGTAGTCCTCGAAGTCGGGCACTTTGTCGTATGACAGGGGCTGACCGGCTGAAGGATCTTTACCCGTTCCCTGCATCCAGCCGAGGAATCCGTCGCGATGGACGGCACTCTTCACTATAGCTGCCCAGGCGCGGTCGCAGACGGGACGGTAGATCTTGGCCTTCAGGTAGCCTTGCTGGATGCCCCACGCCATACCGTAGAGGAAGAGTGCTGTGCCGCTGGTCTCAGGCATAGCATAGTTGGTGGATACCAGTGAGGGATTCCAGAAGCCGTCCTCGCGCTGGCACTTCAGCAGACCTTCCGACATCATGAGGAAGTCTTTCTTCAGCTCCTTGTATTCCTTCGACTTCTTCGGCAGTTCGTTCATGCAGCGCACCAGGGCGGCATACACCCAGCCGTTGCCGCGACTCCAATAGCAGTCCTTGCCGTCGGGCTCCTTATAGGGAGGCACGTAGTCGGCATCGCGCCACCACAATCCATCCTTCACGTTGAACAGCCCGCCGCCACACTCGTTGCGACTCCAGCGGTACATGGCCATTCCGTGATCGCGATACTTCGTCTCGCCCGTCAGGCGGTACATCTGCATATAGACGGGCATAGCCATCTGGATGGCGTCAATCCACGTCCACCAGCCGTAGAGCGAGGGCTGTGTGCCCTTGGTCTTGGCTGTCGCATTCTTCTTGTCGTTGGGCGTCTGCATCTGGTAGTCCAGGTTTTCGCGCACCTTTGCCATCATCTTCTCGTCTTTCACCTGCTCATAGCGTATGAGGTAGGTCTGGGCGCAGCATTGGTCGTCAGCGTCGCACGACTTGATGCCGTTGCGCGGCGTCCACTGGTGGAAGTTGGCCCAGCGGTCAGTATAGTCAATGTAGCGCTGGTCTTTGTCAATCTCGTAGAGTGCCATCAGCCCCTCATAGTAGACGGCGCGCGTCCACAGGCTTGAGGGGCGCACCTTCTTGACGTTCGTCGGGATGGTGGGGTCGGCATATTTTGCCATGAAGTAGTTGTTGGCCTTGCGTGTGACGTCGAGCACATCGTCAGCTGTTACGCTCTGTGCCGTCATTGTCAGCGCTGAGGCGGCTACGGTCAGTAGGGTTATCAGTCGTTTCATCTTGATAGTATTTGTTGATTTGTAGTTTGTTTACCGTCCAACGATGACCTTGCGGCCATTGACAATGTATATGCCGGCAGGTAGCTGCCTGAGTCGCTGGCTGCTGGTGTCGTCGCTAATATGGCGGCCGTCGAGGGTGTACACGCCTTTGCCTGATGCTTGCTCCGACGTCTGGGCCGTGCTGATGCCCGTGGCTGGCAGGCTTGCAATGTCGAAGCGTGTCTCGTCGAGATAGTTCATGCGGCGTGTGAACCAGTCTGTCAGGTATTCCATCTCGTTATCGAAGTCAAGGTTACGTCTGTCAATGTCGGTGTCGCCGTTCCACTTGTTATACTCACGCTGTGCAGCACCGCAGACCTTGAATCGCTGCAGATAGGTGCGGAATCGCTGCAGGATGCTCTCGGTAGCCAGGTAGCTGTTGCGCAAGTCGCGGTAGCGCAGTCTTACCTGCATGTTGAAGTCGTCGGGATTGGTGTCGCGCAGGCGCTTGAAGAGGTTGTAGTCGCCGTGCTCCTGTGTGCTGATATAATGCGCATAGTCCTGCTCGGGCCGCATGCCTATCCAGTGGTAATACTGGTCGCTCCATCGCTGTCCGCTGGTGGCGTCCATATCCCACACGGCGAAGGTTATCTTCTTGTCCGTCTGCTTGTCGTAGACGGCGAAGAACATGTTCTTGCCGTGGTTGTCGGTAGCCAGGATGGTCTCCATCAGGATGTAGTAGTCGGTGACTAACGGCATGTCGAAATAGTCGGCCACCTGATTCTTGAAGTTGGCATCTGTGGCGTGGCACACAAAGTCGACGGCATTGTACAGCGTTGACCAGTCCGTGGGACTGACGTCTTCTGTTTCGGGATATTTCACGTTGTACTGGTCCCACATGTCGCTGTTGCCGTTGGGGTTCGACAGATAATCCTTTGGCCTGTAGCTGCCGTCGGGGCTTGTCCCCATCATGGTGGCGTAAGTCCAGTCCTTCGACTTCCACAGCTGGCCGTGAACCGTCTGTGTTGCCTCGTCATATTTCATGAGCTTCATCTGCTTGCGGTCGACGTTCTCGGTCATGCAGTAGATGCCGCGGTATTCGCCGTTCAGAATCAGCTCGACGAACTGTCCGCGCGAGCCGGTCATAGCCTTCTTCTCCTTATCTATATAATAAGGTGGAGTAGAGAAGTCGTTCCACAGGTCGGTGAGCACGCGGTTGCGTATGCGACTCATGTCTACCTGACACGACTCCAGAATCCACGAGTTGTCATTCCTCAGGCCGAAGAATTTCTTCTCCAGTTTCTGGCCATCGGCATCGAGCAGCTTTACGTGGTAGTTACGCTTGTGCTTGCCGTTGCTGTTGGTGATGCCGCCGCGCCACTTGGCCTTCATGTTCATCAGTTCGGCCGGCGTTTCCGTGCCCGACTCAATGACTTGTATGTAGCCGTTGCTGTAGTTGTCGTTAAACGTTCCGTACAGCTTTACCACGGGCAGTGCCGTGAAGGTGATGTTTTGTTCTTCGTGAGCCGTGCCGTCGGACTTGCTGATGGTCAGCTTATAGGTCTTTCCCGCTTCTACTTTCTCAAACTGATAGGTAGAGCCTGAAGGCACCGCCGTGCCGTTGATGGTCAGGTTGCCCCAGCCCTCGCGCTTCTCGTAGGTAATAGTGGCTGCCAGGTTGTTGCCGAAGGCCTGCTCGTTGATGGTGCCCAGATAGAGCCCTAACGATTCGGCGTATGCCACCGTCGAACCACCGATGCAGAGGTTCTTCAGGCCTTTAGCCAGCGGGTCGGCTTTGGGCATGAGAGCAACGCTCTTACGCAGATTCTCGAGAGCGTCGAAATCGTCGTTGCAGGCGGCCATCAGGGCTTCTGCCTCAGCGCCGTTGTAGTAGTCGGTCAGTTCGGCCTTGACCTTGGCTTTCTCACCGGCGATGAGCGCTTGGGCTGTGCCTTGGTAGTAAAGCCTGAAGTTGTCGGTGGCTACCCAGTTGGCATTCGTGTTGTCGATGCGTACGCCCAAGGTAACTGTGCCATTAGTACCAACGGTGAAACTGACGTTGTAGTGCATTGGCTGCTCATTGCGTGTGCCGGCCTCCGTGCGCTGATTGCCAGCAAAGAGGTAGACGCCCCTACCTGTCTCTTCCTCAATGTAATACCGGCCGGTTGCGGGCTGGCGTACAGCGATGATGTCGGCAGCCAGCAGATACTGGCCGGCCGGCAGGTGCTGAAGCGTCTGGCTCAGGGCATTGTTGGGCAGCGCTCCCACTGTGGTGTCGTTCCATTTCTCTAAGAACGGAAATACGACAGAGGCCGTCCCGTTGTAATAGGTACCGAAGCCGGGGTCGCCCCATTCGCTGGTCTCAAACGTCCAGTTGTCGGGTGAATCTGTTGTGGCTACAAACCACGACGACACGTCGTAGCCGTCCTCGCTCGTCGGCGGCAGGAGACGTTCCGTCACCTTGTTCCCCTGTTCGTCGATGATGCTGAAGCACTGGTTTGCGCCGGGAGCATCGAGCTTGGAATAGGTGCCCACGCAGTAGCTGTCGACGCGGACGTCCCAGATGTGGTCCGTCTGCTGGGCATTGCGGATGGCGTAGACGCCCTCCGACTGCCGTTCAAATGTCCATAGTGAATAGCGCCCGTTCATTCCGCTGGTCATGTTGACGTAACGGAGCAGTTGGGGCGTGTCCTGCCTGACGCCGTCGTAGGTGATGTACTTCCCCGTTTTGGCGTTTTTGATAGAGTATAGGCCCTCTTCTTCCTCTGTCATCATCCAGTAGGTCTCGTCGCTCGTCGTGGCCGTATAAAGATGGTAGAGCGGTGTCTGTTGGTTCAAAGAAAAACCGTCTGCAACGCAGCCGTTAGCGAACTGCGTGCAGACGATGTGGTATCTCTTTCCGCTGACAATGTCGGGCGTTGCCGACACACGGAGTACGGATGTGAGGAGAATAAGAATGAGAACCTTTTTCATAAGTGTCTGTTAATAAGCGAAGAGAGGATATTCCTTCATCTTTTCGTTCACGCGCTGGCGGACGCTGGCAATGACCTCTTCGTTGGTGGGGTCGTTCAGCACTTCCTCAATCCAGGCTGCAATCTGAACCATCAGATCCTCCTTGGCACCACGGGTGGTGATGGCAGGTGTACCCAGACGGATACCAGAGGTCTGGAAGGCTGAGCGAGAGTCGAACGGCACCATGTTCTTGTTTACCGTGATGTCGGCAGCAACGAGGGCGTTCTCAGCCACCTTACCCGTCAGGTCGGGATACTTCGAGCGCAGGTCGACGAGCATCGAGTGGTTGTCGGTGCCGCCGCTGACGATAGTAAAGCCGCGCTTCACCAGTTCGTCGGCAAGCACCTTGGCGTTCTTCTGCACCTGCTTAGCCCACTCCTTGAACTCGGGCTGCAGAGCCTCGCCGAAGGCAACGGCCTTGGCAGCGATGACGTGCTCCAGCGGACCACCCTGCTGGCCAGGGAATACGGCGCTGTTGAGCAGAGCCGACATCATCTTCACCTCGCCCTTCGGCGTCTTCAGGCCCCAGGGGTTCTCAAAGTCCTTGCCCATCAGGATGATACCGCCACGCGGTCCGCGCAGCGTCTTGTGGGTCGTCGAGGTCACGATGTGGGCATACTTCACGGGGTTCTCCAGCAATCCTGCAGCAATTAGTCCTGCGGGGTGAGCCATATCAATCATCAGCAGGGCTCCCACCTTGTCGGCAATCTCGCGCATGCGCTTGTAGTCCCATTCGCGGCTGTAGGCCGAGCCACCGCCGATAATCAGCTTCGGCTTGTGCTCCACGGCAAGCTGCTCCATCTCGTCGTAGTCTACGCGGCCTGTCTCCTTGTTCAGGTTGTAGCCAACGGGCTTGTACAGAATGCCGCTCGTGTTCACCAGCGAGCCGTGAGAGAGGTGTCCGCCGTGAGCCAGGTTCAAGCCCATGAACGTGTCGCCCGGCTGCAGCACGGCTAACAGTACGGCAGCGTTGGCCTGAGCACCAGAGTGGGGCTGTACGTTGGCATACTCGGCATCGAAGAGCTTGCAGACGCGCTCGATGGCCAGTTTCTCAACCTCGTCAACCACTTGGCAACCACCGTAGTAGCGCTTGCCGGGATAGCCCTCGGCATACTTGTTCGTTAGGTACGACCCCATGGCTTCCATTACCTGGTCGCTAACGAAGTTCTCACTGGCAATCAGCTCAATGCCTTTCAGCTGGCGCTGATGCTCTTTCTCAATCAACTCGAAGATTTGGTTGTCTCTTTTCATTTTTGTCTATTGGGTTTTTAAATACTTTATTCAAAGTTTGAGGGCACAAAGTTACACATTTTCTTTCTATTAGCCAAACAAAAGAACAGAAAGTGTTGGTCTGACACGATTTTTTAACCCGTTTCATAGAAACAGCCTGTTTTTATTGCGGAAAAGCGAAGCGTCTTATGTGTTTTTGAATTTTCAGCAATACGATGCGATTTGAAGTAAATTTTCTATACAAATGCAAAAGGCCGTTTTCCCCTCTGTAGTTTGCCGTAAGCAAAGCCTGGGTTTGCTTACGGCAAAGGGGTGGTTTGCTTACGGTAAACCCCGACTTTGCCGGTTGCAAACCTCAGCGCCTGTATTTAGGGCGTTTCTGGCGTGTTCCCGTCAGCAAGCGGAGTGGTAAGAAATAAGGACATTTTTCGGCCAATGATTTGGTCGTCTCAAACTTTTTCATTATCTTTGCAGGCGTTAGTAAACTATATCCGTATGATAGAACTGAAGAATGAAGAGCTGACCGTACGCGTCGCCGAGTTGGGAGCCGAGCTCCAGAGTGTGAAGGACTGTGAGGGTAGGGAGTATATGTGGCAGGCAGGGCCTGAGTGGCCGAGACATTCGCCAGTACTGTTCCCTATCGTCTGTAGTGTGAACAACAATACCTATGTGGTGGACGGACAGGAGTACCACCTGCCGCGACACGGCTTTGCCCGCGACACGATGTTCACGGTGATCAGCCAGTCGGCAGAGAAGGTGACGCTGGCCCTGCATGAGTCGGAGGAGACGCTGAAGGTGTATCCCTTCTGCTTCAATCTGGCTATCACGTATCGGTTGGAGGGCAATCGTGTGCACGTCATCTGGCATGTGGAGAATACGGACTGCCGCGAGATTCACTTTCAGATAGGCGGTCATCCGGCTTTCAACGTGCCGGGTGGCAAGTTGAATGGCATCATCAAGCTCGACCGCTCAACATTTGGTAGCGAGGATGATGAGCCGATAGACGCGCTGAAGAGCTATGCCGACGGCAGTCACGACATGGTGGAGGTGCCGTTGGAGGCTGATGGGGGCGTGATGGAAATCTGCAACAACTTCTTTCGCAACGACAGCGTGAAGGTTCACAAGAGTCAGACGAGCCGCGCAGTACTCATGGACACCAACGGCCAGCCGGCCGTGACGGTAGACTACAAGACGCCCGTCTGCGCTTTCTGGAGTCCTTATGGCAAGCAGGCACCGTTCGTGTGCATCGAGCCGTGGTACGGTATTGGCGACCCGCGTGGCTTCAGCGGGGAATTCAAGGACAAGCCGCTGATGAATCATCTGCAGCCGGGGGCCTCGTTTATGAGCCGTTATACGATAACGATAGGGTAGTGGCTATACCAGACAGAAGTCCAGCTCGCGCGCGATAAGTTCCTTGTCGAGATGCTGGCCGATGAAGACCAGCTTCTGCATGCGGTCGCCGTACTGGTCGTCCCAATCGCGGCGCAGACTGGGCTGCTGCTCCATCAGTTGCTGGAGCGCGTCCTTGGGCATCGTGGCATACCACTGGCCGGCGTTGCGCAGGCTGACCTGACGGCCTGCCTGTTCGAAGACGTAGCAGATTTCGGGCTCGTCCTTGAACCAACAGATACCCTTGGCGCGGATGATGCCCTTGGGCCATTTGCGGGCGACAAACTCGTCGAACAGTCCGATATGGAATGGGCGGCGGGCATAGTAGACATAGGTGCCGATGCCATATTCCTCGGCTTCGCCCTCGTCGTGGTGGTGATGATGATGGTGGTGGTGCTCGTGATGCTCGTGATGCTCATGTTCGTGTTCGTGTTCATGTTCATGCTCATCATCATCGTCGTCTTCGTCTTCTTCGTGGCGCTCCACCTCCTGAATCCAAGCGGCAGAGGTGGCTACCTCGTCGAAGTCGAACATCTGGGTGTTGATAATCTTGTCAAGCTCAACGTCGCCGTAGTTGCAGTCGATAATCTCAGCCTTTGGCTGTATTTCGCGGATGATGCCGCGGATGCGGCCCAGCTCGTCGGCGCTGACCTCGTCGGCCTTGTTCAGCAGGATGATGTTGCAGAATTCTATCTGCTGGATAACGAGGTTCTCGATGTCCTCCTCGTCGATGTCGGGACGCTTCAGGTTGAGACCGCTGCCGAACTCGTCCTTCATGCGGAGGGCGTCGACCACGGTGACGATAGCGTCGAGACGAGGCTGGCACGCCATATCAGGAGCCAACTGAGGAATAGAGCAGATGGTCTGGGCGATGGGGCCAGGCTCGCAAATGCCGCTGGCCTCGATGACGATATAGTCGAAGCGTTGCATCTCGATGATGTCCTGCAGTTGCTTCACGAGATCCATCTTCAGCGTGCAGCAGATGCAGCCGTTCTGCAGAGCTACGAGCGAGTCGTCCTGCTCGCCCACGATGCCGCCCTTTTCGATGAGGTCGGCGTCAATGTTCACCTCGCCAATGTCGTTGACGATGACGGCAAACTTTATGCCGCGCTTGTTTGATAGTATACGGTTCAGTAAGGTTGTCTTGCCGCTGCCTAAATAGCCGGTCAGCAGCAGTACGGGAATTTCTGTCATATCTTCAATTATCAATTATCCATTATCAATTGTCCATTATACATCAAACAAGTTCCACTTTGTTAATGTCCTGCTCCTTTTCGCAGTAGTGGCAGGTCAGTATGCCGTCGGCCACGTGGAAATAGGTCTGCATCGGCTCGTTGTTGGTGATGCACTTCGGGTTGTTGCACTTCACGATGCCGCGAATCTCATCGGGTGTCTCGACGGTCTTCTTCTCTACCACCTCGTAGTCGCGGATGATATTCAGTATGACTTTTGGGGCAACGACGGAGAGACGGGAAATCTCGTCGTCGGTAAAGAACTTGTCTGATACTTTGATAATTCCTTTATTCCCAACTTTTTGCGATGGGTAGTTGAAACCAATGGTTACGGGTGTTTTTAAGTTGAAAAGGCCGAGCAGCGAAGCTACTTGATAGGTCTTGCTGGCGGGGATATGGTCGATGACGGTGCCCTGCTCAATGGCGGCAACGAGGCGTTCTTTCTTGTTCATATAGATAGAAATTGTAAATCGTCAAATAGTAAATTATATGATTGTTTTGTCGTTACGTACATCGTCGAGGCTGATGCCGAGAACGTCGCAGAAGATGGCTTCGCGGGCAAAGAGTCCGTTGCCGGCCTGCTGGATGTAATAGGCGTGGGGATTGTCGTCCACCTCGTAGGCTATCTCGTTGACGCGGGGTAGGGGGTGGAGTATCTTCATGTTGGGCTTGGCCAGGCGGAGCATGTCGTTGTTCAGGATGTAGACGTTCTTGACGCGCTCATACTCCATCAGGTCGCTGAAGCGCTCTTTCTGGACGCGGGTCATATAGAGTATGTCGGCATCAGCAATGATTTTCTCGTTGAAGGCGGTGTGCTCGGTATACTTGATGCCGTGCTCGTCGCAGTATAGCTTGTATTCTTTAGGCATTGACAGTTCCTTGGGCGCCACAAAGTGGAATGTGGGATTGAAATGGCGCATGGCCATCAGCAGCGAGTGGACGGTGCGCCCGTACTTCAGGTCGCCCACCATATATATATTAAGGTTCTCGAGCGTTCCCTGGGTCTTGTAGATGCTGTAGAGGTCGAGCATACATTGCGAGGGGTGTTGGTGGGCTCCGTCGCCGGCATTGATGATGGGCACGGGAGCCACCTCGGAAGCGTACTGGGCGGCACCCTCGATGTAGTGGCGCATAACGATAACGTCGGCGTAGTTAGATACCATCAGGATGGTGTCCTTCAGTGTCTCGCCCTTGGTGCCGCTGGTAATCTTAGGGTCGGCAAAGCCGATGACACGGGCGCCGAGACGATTGGCGGCTGTTTCAAACGAAAGGCGGGTGCGGGTAGACGGTTCGAAGAAGAGGGTTGCGACGACTTTTCCCTTCAGCAATTCCCGGTTAGGGTGTTTCTCGAACTCCTGTGCCATCTCAATCATATAGAGGATTTTCTCGCGTGTGAGATTGGCAATGGTGACAAAATTATGCTTTTCCATCGTTGTTTTTAGTAAATGATGGGGCAAAATTACACATTATTTCCCGATTTCGTGCGATAATTTCAGATAATTTTGTATTTTTGCACCGAAAAAATGAGAATATGAGAAAGTTTTTCGTTCGTTTCTTGTGGACCGTGCTCATAGTCACCGTACTGGCTGCGGTGTTGGCTTTCTGGGGTATCAAGGAAGGGAAAATAGGCTATATGCCCCCGATAGAAGACCTTCAGAATCCTATTAACCGATATGCTACGCAGGTTTATTCGGCTGACGGAAAGATTATGGGTACATGGAGTTCTGACCGTGGTAACCGTGTGATGGTTGACTATGCCAATCTGCCCGCATCGCTGGTGCAGGCGCTGGTGGCTACCGAGGACGTCCGTTTCTATGACCATTCGGGCATTGACTTTTATGCGCTCGGGCGTGCTATCGTGAAGCGAGGCATCATGGGACAAAAGTCGGCTGGTGGCGGCTCGACTATCACGCAGCAGCTGGCCAAGCAGCTCTTCACGGAAAAACCGGCGCACACAACCCTGGAACGTGTACTCCAGAAACCAATAGAATGGGTGATTGCCGTCGAATTGGAGCGTAACTATACGAAAGACGAGATTCTGACGATGTATCTCAATAAGTTTGACTTCCTGCATAATGCCGTCGGAATTAAGGTGGCTGCCAACACCTATTTTAATAAGGAGCCGATGGATCTGACGCTGACAGAGTCGGCCACGTTGGTGGGCTTGTGCAAGAATCCTTCGTATTTTAACCCTGTCCGTTTCCCTGAACGCAGTCGCGAACGCCGTAACGTGGTGTTGGGACAGATGCAGAAGGCCGGATATATCACCGAGGAGCAGAGTCGCCAATGTCAGGCAGAACCGCTGAAGCTGAATTTCCATGTCGCTGACCATAAGGAGGGTATCGCAGTCTATTTCCGCGACTTCCTGAGACGGTATATGATGGCGAAAAAGCCCGAGCGTTCCGACTATCCGTCGTGGGGTGGGGTGAAGTACCATATCGACAGCATCAACTGGGAGTCTGATCCCTTGTATGGCTGGTGTAACAAGAACAGAAAAAAGGACGGCTCCTACTATAATATCTATACCGACGGTCTGAAGGTCTATACGACCATAGACTCCCGAATGCAGAAGTATGCTGAGCAGGCTTGTTATGAGCATGTCGTGAAATATCTGCAGCCGGCTTTCTTCAAGGAGAATCACAGGAAGCCGACAGCCCCCTTCTCGAATAAACTGACGGCTGCTGAGGTTCGCCGTATCCTGATGCGGTCGGTGCGTCAGAGCGAACGTTACAGATTGATGAAAAGCGAGGGGGCTTCTGATGCGGAAATCGAGAAGTCGTTCAATACAAAGACGCAGATGTCGATCTTCAGCTATCATGGCGAGGTGGACACGGTGATGACGCCGCTCGACTCCATCCGTTACCTGAAGTCCTTCTTGCGTACAGGATTTATCAGTATGGATCCGAAGAACGGTTATGTGAAAGCCTACGTCGGAGGTCTGGACTTTACGTATTTTGCTTACGATATGGTGATGGACGGCCGACGTCAGGTGGGTTCAACCATCAAGCCGTTCCTGTATTCGTTAGCTATGGAGAACGGCTTTTCTCCCTGCGACCAGGCTCCCAATATACAACAGACCTATATGGTGGCAGGCAAACCGTGGACGCCACGCAACGGCAGCCATTCGCGCTATGGTGAAATGGTGACGCTAAAATGGGGTCTACAGCAGTCGAACAACTGGATATCGGCCTATCTGATGAGCAAGCTGAATCCTGATGCTTTTGTGCAGCTGCTGCATGAGTATGGCATTAATAATCCAGAGATACATCCTTCAATGGCGCTGTGCCTCGGGCCTTGCGAAATAACCGTTGGCGAAATGGTCAGCGCCTATACGGCCTTCGTGAATCACGGCATCCGTGCCGCACACATGTTCGTGACTAAAATTGAAGACAATGAAGGTAATGTCATTGACAGGTTCCAGCCGCGCATGAATGAGGTTATTAGTGATGCGGCTGCCAATAAAATGCTCTATATGCTCAAGGCGGTTGTCGACGGAGGTACGGCCACAAGACTGCGCTACAAGTACAACCTGAAGGGCGAGATGGCTGGCAAAACAGGTACTACCAACAATAACAGCGATGCTTGGTTCATGGGTATCACGCCCTCGCTCGTGTCAGGATGCTGGGTTGGCGGAGATGACCGCGATATCCATTTCGACCGTATGGATATGGGTCAGGGTGCGGCTATGGCTCTTCCCATCTTCGCCTATTATATGAAAAAGGTGTATGCTGACAAGCACTTGAACTATAATGAGGATGCTGTTTTTGATCTCGACGAAGGTTATAACCCGTGTGAGTTCTCTGATAGTGGTCTTGAAGATGTTAATGATATAGAAGAAGTTTATGAATAATATTCTGATGTTAGGACTTGGTATGCAGGAGGTGCTCGTTATTGCCCTCATCGTCTTGTTACTCTTTGGCGGAAAGAAAATCCCGGAGTTGATGAAAGGTCTTGGGAAAGGCGTCAAGAGCTTTAAGGAGGGGATGAAGGACATAACCGACGAGGAGCTGGAGAAGAAAAACGCCGATGAGTGATTCCTCAGAGTATTTGACTTTTTGGGATCATCTTGATGAGTTGCGGTCGCGACTGATTAAGATGCTTGTTGCTGTTGCCGTGATGACGGTGGCAGCTTTTCTTATGAAAGAGCAGCTCTTTGATGTCATCCTGGCACCAAGAAACAGCGATTTCCTGTCCTATCGGCTCTTAGGGGTGCCGGCCTTTTCTTTGCATCTGATCAATACCGGACTTACTGAACAGTTTATGGTTCACATGAGGACGGCTATGTATGTGGGCGTTCTTGCTGCTTCACCTTATATTATATATGAGCTCTTCCGTTTCGTGTCTCCAGGATTGTATGAAAAGGAACGTACCTATGCTGTTTGGCTCGTCGGGATGGCTTATCTGATGTTTATCATAGGAACAATAGTGAACTATTTCCTGATATTCCCGCTGACCGTTCGCTTTCTCGGAACCTATCAAGTCAGTGCTGACGTAACCAATATGCTGACCTTGCAATCGTATATTGATACGTTGATAGGAATGAGCTTCATGATGGGCGTGCTGTTTGAACTGCCTGTGGTCTGCTGGCTGCTTGGACGCTTTGGAATTATCTCTTCTTCGATGATGAGCGCCTACCGGAGGCAGGCAATAGTTGTCATTTTAGTAGTAGCTGCTATCGTCACTCCAACAACGGATGTCTTTACGCTTTTTGTGGTCGCATTTCCTATATGGATGCTCTACGAATTGAGCATTTTTATTGTAAAAAGGGCGTGATTTGTAAACAAACGCGAAAACTTTGTTGTTTTTTGGAAAATAATTGCCGAAAAATTTGGAGGGTATCGTAAAAGTGTGTACCTTTGCATCCGCTTTCGCTCAAAAACATGGGCTGAGGCACAAAAGAAAGAGTTCTTTGAAAGATTTTCATAAACAGAGACAAGTAGTACAAGAAGCGAGTACTTTTTAGTACTTGGGTAACAAGATACGAACTGTCGATTCTTCGGGGCGGCCGCTTATGTGGCTGTCTTGTGAGATAAATGAAGGATAGTCGTTCTGGGTAACAGAGCATTCACTTTATGTGGAAAAAGATATTTTTACAATGAAGAGTTTGATCCTGGCTCAGGATGAAC
>ONYA01000032.1 GCA_900321965.1 uncultured Prevotellaceae bacterium | reverse complement strand
TCTCCCGAAGGATAACTGTGGCCCGCCATTGGCAAGGGAAACAGTCCCAATGAATTTTTTAATGTAGAGTATCCCGATCTATGCGGCACGACCCGTATTTCTGAGTGCAAAGATACAAAATTAATTGATAATGGACAATGGATAATGGATAATTTTGCTGCGCCTTGTTATTTTTTAACGATTCACTTCCTGCGTCTCTTCCAGAACCACAGCAACAGCAGCACTGCCAGCACGACGAGACCGATGATCCAGTATACCGTCTGTCCATAGCCCGTGAACGGTGGCACGATGACCTCTACCGTGCGCAGGTCGAACTTGTCAGGCGACTCCAGCAGGAACGCCTTCACCTTAAAAGTATAGGTGCCGGCCTTCAGTTTGTCGTAGGTGGCAATGCGGCTCTTGTCCACGTTGTGCCAGTCCTCCTCGTAGCCTTCGAGCATATACTGGTAGTGCACACGATGCTGCAAGGCATAGTTCATCGCCGCGAAGCGGAAGCTGAAGCTTTTACAGTTGGCAGGCAATTTCACCCTGCGGGCCATCGGCACGTAGAAGTCGTAGTTGTCGTTGAACCTCGGACTCTGCAGCTCCCCGTTGACGAAGAAGTCGGTGATCTGCAGCTTCAGCAGCGAACCCTTCTCTGCCATCAGTTTACTGCGGTCCACGACATAGTAGCCGTTGATGGTTCCGAAGAGGATGTCATCGTTCTCCAGTGTGATGGCGCCGCCCTCGGAAATCATCGTCTCGTCCACACCGTCGAGGTTGGAGAACGTGGTGAAGCTTTTCTTCTCCATGTCGAGGGTGGAGATGATGTGCTCGGTGGCGAACCAGACATTGCCGCGCTGGTCGAAGGTGATGCTACGGATCTCTTCCGAGGGCAGACCGTCCTTGGCACCGAAGTTCTCAAACAGCCAGTTACCGTCCTTGTCCTTGCCGATGCTGTAGGCGATGCCGCCGCCGTTCGAGCCTACCCACATGTGACCCTTGTTGTCGCGCTTCAGGATGATGATGTCATTGCTCATCAGCACCTGGTCACCCTCCGAGGGCATCTTCAGTTTCTCGATCTTCACCTCCTTGCCCTCATACCTCATGATGAGCACGCCGTCGGTGGTCCCTGCCCACACGTTTCCTTCAACGTCGAGCTCTATTGTTCTGACTTTCAGGTAGGTATTGTTCTTTGGGTATTCCTTCATCCCGTTCTTCGGATGCTGGAAGATGAAGCCTCCCCTCGAGTCCTTTATCATGAGATTCACGCCGCCGCCATAGGTGGCAATCCAGATGTTCCCATGCTTGTCTTCTAAGGCGGAGTAGGCGTTGTTGTCGCTGAGGCTCTGCGGGTTGCCTTCCTCACAACGGAAATTCTGTATATCCCAGCCGCCGTTAGCCTTGGCCGACATCTTGAACACACCGTAGTCCTTCGAACAGATCCAGTAGTTGCCCTTCGAGTCTTTCGTGATGCCGTAGATTCTGCCGAAGCCGTTACCCTGGGAGTCCTGGGTGATTTTCTCCTTCCGGCCGTCGTCATAGTTCAGGAAGATGCAGCTGCTCTTATTGCCGAGCAACAGCACTTTCCTGTCCTTGTCGTAATAGAGGGCACGGATCTCGTTCTCCAGCGTCGAGGCGGCATCGGGTACGGGCCTAATGCGGACGATGTTGTCCTTGAGGATGTCGAGCTTCTCCAGTCCTCTGCGGCTGGTCGATTCCCATACCACACCCTCTTTGATCACCAGTGCCGCGTTGACGGTGTTCGACAGGTTCCAGGGGTTGCTGGGATCGTTGTGGAAGTACTCCACCTGGTCTTTCTCGCGGTTATAGTAGCCGTAGCCGCCGTGGTTCATGCGGATCCACACGACGCTGTTGTGCTCATTGAACTCTCCGCCGCGTCCGTCCTGCTCCGGCACGAGCACGGTCTGCTGGAAGAACTTCTCGTTGCCCGTCTCGGGATTCAGGCGTGCCACACCCATCCGGTCGTCGCAGAACCACACCAGGCCGTGACTGTCCACATAGATGCTGAAGATACCCATGCCGTTGGGCTTCCTCAACAGCTTCGGCTCCTGTCCGTAGGCGAACGAGTAGATGCTGCCGTCCTTCGTGGCGGCGTAGATGTTATAGCCGTTGGAGTGCAGGCATGAGATCTTCTGCTCGGGCAGGATGGCCTTCTTCTCCAGCGACAGGTTCCGGCGGTCCAGACGGTGGATGCCTTGGTTCGTGCCTAACCAGATATCGCTCTGATAGCCCTCGGCCATACTCGTGATGATCAGGTCGCCGGCGGCCATCTTCTCGCTCTTCAGGCCCCGTCGGTCCAGCGTCATCATATAGATGGTCTTGTTGCCGGCGATGCTCACGAGCACCTCACCCGAACTGGTCACGAGCAGCGGAGCGTTCGTACGGTACTCCTCAAAGCCGTCGTAGCCCTCGAAAGGGTTGATGATCTGGTCGGTGTTCCGGTTCAAGACGAACACACGGTCATCGTACATGTGCATCCACACGTTCTGCGACTGGTCGATGACGATGTCGAGGATGCGGTTGTGCAGGTTCTTGATGTGGCTGGAGTTGCCCGTCTTGTAGTTATAGAACTCATAGCCGTCGAAGCGCGACAGGCCGTTCCAGGTGGCGAGCCAGATGAAGCCGAGGTCGTCCTGGCAGATCATCGACACGGCATTGCTGCACAGCCCGTCATCGGTAGACAGGTGTTGGCGCGATGCCTGTAGCTGTTGGGCGGAAACGGTCTGAAAACTGAGCGTCAGCACGGCACTCAGAAGCAGTAGTTTGTAGTATGGATGATAGTTCATATTCCTGACAGTTTTGGTATTTACATTGCAAAAGTACATATTTTCCGCAAATAATCCAAATAATTCGTGGAATTTTCCTATCTTTGCACAAAATTTAAGGAATTATGACAAAGAACATCTGTATTCTCGCCGGCGCAAGGCCGAATTTCATCAAAGTGTCTCCCTTAGTGCGGGCTATCAGCCAGCGTCCCGAGGCCAACTGCCTGCTCGTCTATGCCGGCAGTGCCGACGATCCGACGCTCGAGGCCTCCCTCTTCGACGACCTCCAGATAACCCGTCCGCAGTACTACTTGGGCGTTGTCAGCACGAGCCTCAATGAGATCACCAGTCAGGTGATGGCGCAGTTCGACAAGTTCCTCGACGAGCATCCCGTCGATGTGGTGATCGTGGTCGACGACCTCGCCTCGACGATGGCCGCCGCGATTGTCACGAAGAAACGGGGCATCTGCCTCGCCCATCTCGTGGCCGGCACCCGCTCCTTCGACATCAAGATGCCCAAGGAGATCAACCGCCTCGTCATCGACGCCCTGTCCGACTACCTCTTCACCGCTGGTGTCCGCTCCACGGGCGTCGCCACCCGTGAGCAGTCCGAGCAGTCGCAGACCTACATGGTCGGTAACATCCTGATGGACACTCTCCGCTTTAATCACGACCGTCTTCGTCGTCCGTCATTACTCCCTGATCTTCAGGAGAATAGCTACCTTGTCTTCACGCTTAACCGTAAGGCTCTCCTCGCCGACGAAGCCAACCTCCGCCGCATGCTCACCACCCTCATTGAGGCTGCCAACGGTACCCCCATCATCGCCCCTCTGCGCGATGATGCTGCAAAGACCGTTCTGGCGAATTTGCAATTCGACAGCATGGAGTCTGGAATTTGTAATTCCATCCGCCTCATCGCCCCGCTCAGCTACCTTGAGTTCGGCTGGCTGACAGCTCACGCCAAGGGTGTCATCACCGACTCGGGCAACGTCGCCGAAGAGGCCACTTTCAACGGCGTCCCCTGTATCACTCTTAACAATTACACCGAGCATCAGGAGACCGTTACCGTCGGCTCCAATGTCCTCGTTGGCGAAGACCCCGACCGTCTCCGTGAAGCCGTCACCCAGCTCGTCAATGGCCAGTGGAAGCACAGTGCCTTACCCGACCGCTGGGATGGACGTACCGCCGACCGCATCCTTCAGATCCTCCTCGCCTGAAGTATTTTCTAACACGAATTACCACAAATAGCCACGAATGGTCATCATTATTTAATCCACGAATGGTCATTAATTTAATTTATGAAAAATTCGTGTTCAATTTGTGATAATTCGTGTTGATATATAAATTATTCCAGCTAATTCACGTAAAAAGTTCAGAAAATCTCCCTCAATTCCAAATAAATGCTTAACTTTGCAGCGCAAAAAGAGATAAATTTAATAAATTAATAACCACTTAACAAACAGAAAGAGTATGAAAAAGTTAATGATGATCGCTTGCATGATGCTGTTCTCAACAGCCATGTTCGCAGAGAAAGGTGACATGTGGCTCGGTGGTGGATTCTCATACGGCCTTAGTTCCGACTACAAGAATTTCGGTATTGGTGTGAAGGGCCAGTATGAGCTCCTCGAGAAGTTCCGTGCCGATGCGATGGTGACGTATTTCTTCCGGCATGAAGTTTCCGAAGAAATAAAAGCTTCATTTTTTGACATCAGTATCAATGCCCAGTATCTTTTTGGTGAAGACGACTTCCACTATTATCCCCTTGCAGGTTTTACCTTCCTGGGTTATAGCGAGAATGCCGTCGGTTTCCCCAGTGAGTTTAAGTTTGGCTATAATCTCGGTGCTGGCGCAGAGTATAACTTCTCCGACAAGGTGAAGGTCTATGGTGAGTTGAAATATCAAATCGTAACTGATAGGAGTCGCCTGATTCCCTCTATCGGCGTGATGTTCGCCCTCTAAAAAAATCATACCCTGGCGCCGTCTGGCGTCAGGGCTTATTATTTATAAACCAACCTAAGACGTAACACAATGAAAAGAATCGTATTGATGTTAATGATGGTAGTGGCCTTCGCCGCTACTGCCGATGCTCAGGGCTTCCTCAAGCGCCTGAAGGACCGTGCGCTCAACTCTGCTGAGAACGCCATTTCCAACAAGGTGGACAGCAAGATCTACGACGAGACCAACGACGCGATGGACGATGTCCTCGACGGCAAGAAGTCCAAGAAATCCAAGAAGTCCAGTAACGACGACGAGGAGGCTGTCGCAGAGGATAATACTCCTGATGCCGTAGCCCAGAACCAGAAGAGCGACTTCGTTCGTGGTAGCGTGATCCTCTTTGAGGATGACTTTGCCAACGAGCAGATGGGTGAATTCCCTTCTAAGTGGGATATCAGCGACGGCAGTCTGGAGGTCGCTTCCGTCAACGGCAAGAAGTATGCGCACAGCAATGCTTCTGGAGGTACTGTATTCTCTCCTCTGATGGAGAATATGCAGTCTTATCTGCCTGATGTCTTTACCCTCGAGTGGGAAGAGTTTATGTGTAAGCCTGGTGATATAGACCAGATGGCATGGCATATCTATTTCTATCAGGGTGACGACGAGCTTGGCAATATCTATAAAATGTTCCGTCCAGGTAATCCGGATGTTTACGGAAACTATTCATTTAAGAAGGGTGGCGGTGCTTCTGGTGATGTGACTGGCGATTTGAGATGGGATGATTTGGAGAAATGTGTTAAGCTTGGACAGTGGAACCATTTCGCTATTTCGTTCAACAAGCGTGCTTTCAAATATTATATCAATGGGCAGCGTGTCATCAATCTGCCTAATGTGGCTGCTCCCAGTCGTTTCGAATTCCATGTCCAAGATGGATACCCGTATCGTGGCGTTGGTCATGTGATTCTCGCCAAGGGTGCTGCAGATCTCTATCAGCGTCAAACCACTGACCTCTCCGCCGTTGAGAAAGCCATTGCCGAGACGGGAAAGTTCGTGACCAACAACATCCTCTTCGAGACCGGCAAGGCCACGCTGAAGCCCGAGTCGATGGCTGAGATCCAGAAGGTCGCCGACTACATGAAGAAGAACGCCGGTGCCCGTTTCGAGGTGCAGGGCCATACCGACAACCAGGGCTCCGACGCCATCAACGACCCGCTCTCCCAGCAGCGTGCTGAGGCCGTCGTCAAGGCTCTCGAAGGCCTCGGCTGCGATCCCTTCAACCTCCGTCCCGTTGGTAAGGGCTCCCACGAACCCGTCGCTGACAACAAAACGGAAGAAGGCCGCGCCAAGAACCGCCGTGTCGAGTTCATAAAGAAGTAATCTTTTCCCCTCCTGAGTAGGAGGGGTAGGGATGGTCTGATCCGCCACAAAAGCCCTGACACCAATCGGTATCAGGGCTTCTTCTTGTCTATTTCCCACTGTATTTCTTCTTATACGCCTCCGTCTTGCAGTAGTGCCCGCTCACCTCGTCGTAGGCGATGTGCCCGCGGTTCGTCCACGTCCGCAGCGTGTTTTCGCCGTCGCCCGTCTTACCCTGGCTCTGCCGCATCTGCCGGTACTGCTCCTTCGAGAACTCATCGGGCAGCAGCTCCAGCATGTTCTGCGGTCCCGACTGCCGCTGGATCTCCACCTCCTCGCGCAGTTCCTTCTCCAGCTGATGACCGAAGTAGAGCATCTTGCACCAGAGGTTGTACTGCTGCGACCAGCGCACGAAGTCCGCAATCTCCTTCGACCACTTGCAGCCGTGCGCCACGTAGAGCACCATCCCCTTCAGCCAGGCAATCACGTTGGCACGATAGCTGAACACCCTGAAGGCATCCGACTCATACAGCCTGGCCGCGTCGCGGTTCTCCTGCCTGATGTCGAGCGAGAGCTTCTTCGCCTGCGCACACTCGATGAGTCCGCTGGCAGCCTCCAGACGGTCGATGTAGGGCTTCAGCTCCTGGGCGAACGTGTGGTCGTAGATGCCGAGCACGGGCGCCACGTCGTCGTCATCGTCGTTGAGGATGATCGTCGCGATGTCCAGTCGGCTCACCGTACCGTCGTTCACCATCTTCCAGAAGAATTTCCTGGCGTTCGGCGGCGTGGTCGAGGCGTTGAAGTTCCAGCGCAGCGGGGCGAGACCGGATACCGAGTCGGCACCGTAGCGCTCCTGTCCGGCCAGCGTATTGTCAAACGCCTTGCGGATGAGCAGCCCCACCTCGTCGACGGACCCGCGCGACGTCACCTTCTTCAGCGCCTCGATCTCGTCCACGCTGGTGAAGATGAACCGCTCACCGTTGTTGTGGGCGTCGATCACGCGCTGGTTGAACACCGCGTCGGTCAGGTTGTCGATGAGCATCTGGATACAGATGTCCTTCGGCCGCGGATCCTTCTTCTGCCTGGCGCCGGGGTTCTTCTGCTTCCACTCGGCCTCACGCTCACGGTTGGGGATGTCGCGCTGGCGGATATCCTCCATGATGTACTCGATGGGCTTCTTGATCGAGCCCTTACCGATCGACTGTCGGCCGATGAGCACGTTCATGAACGTCGGCTCGTGGTCCACGTTGTCCCAATAGCGGAACTTCACGCCGTGCAGGTGGACGCCGAGGGCAGGGAACACGGCACTGGCCACGGCGGGCTTGTAGTACGCGGGCACGTTCTTCGTCAGAAGCTTGATCAGCGGAGGCAGCCGCTTCGGCATCGGGGGTGGGGTAGTGAGCGTACCGCCGCAGGCCTTCACGGCCGACTGCGCCTTTAGTGCCTGCAGCACCTGCTTCAGCCTCAGTGGCATCCCCTTGCGCGGCTCCTTCAGGGCGTTCTCGATGGTCTGCCGCCACTCGGCCTCGTTGGCCTTGCGCTGCGCGGGCGTGTCATCGTCCCGGTTCCAGTAGTTCGGTACCACGCTCATCAGCTGCTCCAGCGAATAGCCGCAGATGCTCCTGATGGTCAGTGCCAGTTCAAAAGTCAGCGCGTTCCGGTCACCCTCCACCGGCTCCTTCCCGCCGTTGAACAGCTCCCAGTACTTCTCCACGATCTCCGCAAACGCCATCCCATTATACGCATCGGGATATTTGGCATCGGAATGACACGGACTGACTCGGACTTTTTCCAGTGCGCAGCTTTCCCCTCCTGAGTAGGAGGGGATAGGGGTGGTCTGATCCGTCTCAAGAGCCGTGTCTTCTTTTGAAGCCGTGTAATCCGTGCCAAAATCAGAACTGAAACACTGAAACGCTGAAACAGCGAGAGAAGAGCCAAACTCAGTTTGAGCTTTTCCGAGCGCATTCAGTGTCGACGAAGTCAACGCTGAAACAGCGAATATCTCGTCGTCCAGATACAGCAGCTCCTCAGCATCGGCGGTGGTGGTGAAGAACACCCTCGTGATGTCCTTCGCGCCCTTGTCGTAGGCCACGCCCAGCAGCTCACTGGCCCACTTCAGGTTCTCCTCCTGGCTCAGCTCCGGCCTGCGCGTGAATGCCAGGTGATAGCCAGCTCCCCGGGCACTCTTCTCCAGCATCCTCAGCCCCAGCTCGTCCTTCAGGCTCAGGATACGCTCCTTCACCGCCGGCATCTCCTCGGCGGGGATATGGTCCACGTCCATGCCGATGGTCGTGCTCATCCTCGTCGAGCCCTTCAGTGTCCCGTCGTCGTTCGGCAGGCACGAGTAGTTCATCTGCAAGAGACGGTTCTTCTGGCCATCGTCGCCAGCGCGCACAGCCGCCAGCGTCCGCTGCTGCTCCTCGGAACCCCTCAGCCTCAGGTACTCCTCCCTCGAAAGAACGGGGCGCATCATCTTCGCCCCATCCTTGTAATAAATCACATGTACACTCATTCTTATTTGTTCAATCTTCTTCTTTCTTTGATAAAACCACAGATTACACAGATTGCACAGATTTTCTTTTTGATTTTGTCGCAGGCGACGGATTACACAGATTGCTACGCGCAGTCAATCGCGGATTTATCCGCTGTAATCCCAATACAATCATTCATCATAAAAATCTGTGTAATCTGCGTAATCTGTGGTTTATTTATTCATTCACTTCTTTATGGAAGTCTGTCCAGTCACGGCGCTTCATGGCCTCCAGCTCATCGTAGTCGAAGAACCGTCTGGCCTCCCACTCGCGACGCCTTTCCAGCCCCTTGAGCTTCTTCCCGCCAGCAAACACCCAGCGCTTGAACTCCTTCTTGATGGCGTGCATCGAGCCGCCCTCTCGGATCATCTTCAGCAGCGTGCTCGTCTTCAGCTTATAGAATCCGAGGTTGAACGCAAAACTGACCAGCGCGTCAAACTGCCCCTGCGTCCTGGCGACGCCCAGGCTCTCCACGGCCTTCTCCACCTCATACAGGTCAGCCTTCAACAGGTGTTCCGCCCAGTACTTCGATATCACGTCACCCGGTCTCACGTCGTGTCCCGTATGGCCGTAGCCGATCGTCAACACGCCCGCTGCGTCGTAATACGCCTCCGTCCGCAGACCCTCAAACTCCTTCAGCTTCCCGAAACAAATATCACTTACTCTCATAATTCTGAAATTTATCTTCTTCTTTTTTTTTGAAACGAATTGCCGTAATATCAACTAATTTTCATAATAATACTATTCATATTAGTGGGAAAAATTATGGTCAATTACGGCCATTCGTTTCTTTAAAATAGTCTTCCATCAATTTTGGAAACGAATTGCCATAATAACAACTAATTATCATAATAATATTATTCATATTAGTGGAATAAATTATGGTCAATTACGGCCATTCGTTTCTTTAAAATAATCTTCCATCAATTTTTGAAACGAATTGCCATAATAACAACTAATTTCTATAATAATATTATTCATATTAGTGGGAAAAATTATGGTCAATTACGGCAATTCGTTTCTTTTAATAAATCTTTTTTTTATAATTCCTTTCCCTTAGTTCCTGAACAAGAACGTGATCATGACCTCCTCGTCGTGGCAGAGGCGGTGGATGAACCGCCGGCCCTCCTCTGTCCACACCAGTCGCGTGTACGTGTGCAGGTCACCCTCGATGTCACGGCGCGTGGTCGTGCGGCTCTTGGCATACCCCTTGCGGGCGTAGTCAGCATACAGCATCCACTGTCCCGACTGCTTGTACATCACCTTCCGGTGCTCCAGCAGCCTTGTCAGGTCGCTCACCGTCATCGACAGCTCCTTGGCAATCTGCGTCGTCGTCAGGCAGCTCACGCTGTCGAGCACCTCGTCGCAGTACTCCGCCTTCGGCTCCAGCGCCTCTATCTGGTTGTGCAGCGACTCGATCTGCTTGCGGTGCAGTGAGTACGTGCCCGTCTGACGGATCAGCGGCAGCACCTCCGAGGTCACCCAGCGCTTGAACACCTTCGCCTGCTCCAGCTTCGAGGAGAGCACCAGTGAGTAGAGACCGCTCTCGTTGATGACCACGATATTCTGTGGGCGACCGATGGCGTCACGAATCGTTACCCCATCCACGCGATCCTCATTATCCACATGGTCCAGCAGTGCCTTGCGGGTGTTCTTGTACCCCAGTGCCTCGGCCACGTCCTTACCCACGAAGAAGGTCTCTCCGCGCTCGTTCGTCATCGTCCGGACCTGTCCGAACATCTCGTGATTGAAAGTTCTTAATGCGTTCATACTTTTACCCTTTCTTAATTCTTCAGTTTTTTACCTTTTTACTTTTTTACCTTTTTACTTTTTTACTTTTTCTGAAAACCGGTTTTCGTGGGCAAAAGTAAAATGCGATTATGCGATTGAACAATTTTTATCCAATCGCATTTTCAATCGCAAAACCAAATCTCTGGGAATCCCTTTGTTTTCGGGGGAAAAAGAACACAAAAAAAAATTGCGACCGAACGCCCCTCATCGTTCAATCGCATTCCTCAATCGCATTTCGCTATTTTTCTACGGATTTTGGGATATAAGGATAATCCCTAAAATCCGAACTTTAGGTTCTCATCCCAATCCCTTAATCCTTAAATCCGTAGACTTCTTAATATAATCCAGGATCCATTGAGCGAACGGCTCCTGCCGGCACTGGCCCATGTACTTGCTGAACGTGCGGAAATTCTCGCACACCCCGGCGCTCCTTGCGATGCAGTCCATGCTCCCCTTGATGACGCCGCCCTCCTTCAGCAGCCCCAGCACGCACCCCCGGATATAGTCCTGCCGCTTGTACTTACCCCATTCCGTGGCGATGTACTCCCTGTGCTCCGATGCCATCAGCGCATTCACGAAATCGTTCGTCCACCGGTGGTCGTACCGCTTGTCCGTGCGGTGTATCTCAAACCACTCCTCCGACAGCAGCACCTTCAGGTTCTTCTCCGGCGCGTAATAGTTCAGCGTCCCGTCGCCGCCGCCCGCCTCGGCCAGCAGCCGCAGCAGTTCCTTTTGCACCAGTTCGATCTTGTGCAGATACCTCAGCAGCGTCCCGCGACGGGCCTTGGCGTTCTCCTCGTGACGCTCCAGGAAGAACATCTGCCCGATCTTGTCGGGGATGGGCACCAGACAGCCGTCCCTCCAGTCGGTCATCTGCCGTAGCGCGGAATAGTATCGGTAAGCCGACTTCCGCAGAGCCTCGTCTTCCAGCTGCTCGAAGTCGATCTCATCCTTATAGTGCGTGGCGCGATGCACGTGGTCGGCCTTCACACCGTTCTTCTGAAACAGGTGTACCACCTTCTCCAGCCGGTAGTCAAAGATTTTCTCCAGCGTCGGTGTCCCGTCGCACAGCTCCACCCACTCATCGAAGGCCTGTCTCACTCTGCCCGGCGTGCCGGAGCTCATATAGCGCCGCTTCTCGGCCTCGTATAGCCTGACATACTCCTCCTTGCTGTGGCGTCGCTTCAGTTGGGCGTCAATCTGCAGTAGCACGCTGTTCAGCTCACTCAGCGTCTCGTTGACCACCTGCACCAGCTGCGGCAGGCTGAGACCGTCGGTGCTGGCGAAGATACTGGTGACCGCCTCTGCCTCTGGGGCCTCCAGCCGTCTCACGATCTCCGTCTCGGCCAGTGCTTCCGAGAGCGTCTTGTCCGACTGCCAGCCCGCCATGTCCTCAGGCAGTTCCGCCTGCAGCGCCAGCTCGGCTGTCTCGCCGTAGTCGATGTCGATGTCCACGTCGATGGGAGCCTCCTGACTGACGCGCGTGAGCACCTCAGTCCGCAGCTGACGGATCACCTCTAAAAGCTCGGCCGTGATGCCCATCAGTCTGTATTTCTGCCCCGCTTGGGGCCGTTCCTTGCTGAAACCGGAAAGCCTTTCAAACAGTCCGGTGAGTATTGTTTTGTATTCCATAAAACCTTTGTTGTCTTTTGTTTTTCCCCTTCGTGATGCGCTTCACTACAGGGTTCCCACTGTGTGGTTGATCTGGCTGCAAAGGTAACTAATTTCCTCCTAATACGTATAGGATTTCGGATATATTTTACACTAAAAATTTGTTAATTTTTGCCCGTGTAAAAATAAAGTCCCATATCATTTTTCGCGCTTCCCCCATTCCTTCACGGTGCGCCCTCAATCCCCTTGTCCGTTTTTCAGAAAACACAAAAAATCGCACATCAGGGACAGTCCCCATTGTGCGACTCAATCTCTGCACACACGGGCTCCGTCAGACGACTACGCTCAATCTTGCGAGGTGGATACTTAGGCTCACTGGCCAAGCACATGTTAATACCTTCCTCAGGATCTGCCTGCGCCAGAGTCTCATACTCCGTGATGTAGCGCTTGACTGTCTTCCTACTGACACCAACTCTGCGGGCTATCTCCCGCTGACTCAAACATCTCAAAGGGCGTCGCCCGTCCGCTCATCAGGGTCATACGGCACTGATGATGAGGTGGGAGAACCGGTGAGCATCACTATGTGGGGAATAGCGATAACGGTGTTCGCGGGACAGATATATTTCTTTTTCATACGCTGATAACGATTTTACTTAACTACGACCTTATGTCCGTTCACAATATACAGGCCCTTCTTAATATGGCTGATGGATGACGGCTGATGGCTGATGGCAACCTTACGGCCTTGGAGGTCATAGACGGCAGCACTTCTGCCCTCTGCCCTCTTACTTCTTACCTCTTCTATCCCCGTGACAGTGATATCATCGTCGAATGTCACCTCCCAGCGGGCATTGGCAGGAATGTCGCTCTTGGCAATCCATGCCACGTAAGAAGGCAGGACGTTGTTGGCAGGATGATACTGATAGAAGCCCAGACGGTCATAGCTGCTGTCACCCGACGGACGTCCCAGCGTGAAGAAGTTGCTCATGAGTTCAGAGGATGTCATGTTGTGACCACCGGGATCAACACTGCCTTTGAAGAGGTTCCCCTCATAGTCGATGGCAGAGCCTGGGTTAGGCCCCTCGTAGCGTGAGAGGTTCAGCAGCCCCGTACCTTCGTAGGTCAGCAGTACGGGCGTCAGCGCGGGCACTATCTGGGTATTCAGGCGCTCCAGACAGACGATGCCACCGCTGAGCGATCGGGCCCACCAGGCCTTGACGCCTGCCGGCAGTTCAACGGGATAGCCTAACATCAGCGTTGACATGCCGCCAGGATTACACTTGACGGGGAAGTAGCTGAAGAGGTGATTGTCAACGTCTGCATAGTCAGAGTAGAACACATCCCAACCCGTAGCATTGCTATAGCCATAGCCTTGAGGACCCTGGTGACCCAGGAAAAGCCCCTGTGTGGTGCCGTCCTTGACGTAGATGTCGAGGTCAGCCGGACAGCCCGTGAAGACGTTGCTGCCACTGAGTGAAATGACCGGTGCCCTGTTATCGTTGTCATCCACCAACGTTCCTGCAGGCACGTATGTGTCAACATAGAGTGTCTTCAGACCGCTCATGTTCTCGAAGGCATAGTCAGCAATACTTCTGGCATACTGCTGGTAGATGGTCAGCGTCTGCAGTGTCTTCGGAGCCGTGACAAACAGTTCTTGTGACAGGTCGTAGAGTCCACCATCCTTGACCATACACCCGGTACCGTCACCATTCAGCATGAAGCCGTTCTGCACCTGGTGGCGCTGCGGACTGGCAATGGAGGTGAGCGTAGCAGGCAGGGTGATGGTACTTACCGTCCCCATGCTTTCAAAGACATTGGGCGGGAGTGTCGCCATGCGCAACGGCTGGTCGCTGAAGTAAGGCTGGAAGTCGCCTTTCAGCGTGAAGTTGCTTCCCGCCGTTCCCGGCAGTATCTTCAGCATTTCCATCGTGTAGGGACTCTTCTTATTGCTCACCACCTTCAGGTAGCCTGGCACGGCCTTGCCCGTATTATTGTCCATATATCCCACGCTCTTCTCATAGAAGGTGTCGCCTTCGTTGTAGCGCAGGAAGACCTTCAGTTCAGGATAGCCATCCATCGGGTATACCCACTCCGTATTGTTTGCGCCAAAGAGCAACGGGGCTTTCAGTGCTTCGGCTGTTATTCCACAAGCGTTAGGGTCGTCGCTGCTGCCAGCATACTTCGATTGGTTGCCCGTTCCTTTCACACCATCGTTGCGGTTCAGGTAGAAGTTGTTGGACAGTGGGTTACCGTAGCGTTCACCGGCAATGGCAGCGAAGTATTCATCACCATTATGGCGAATGGTTCCGGCAAAGTAGCAGTTACTTACCTGGACATTGTTGTCGCCATCGTTACTCTCTATCTTACCTATGATGCCGCCAACCTGCTTATGGCCGCACACCTCAGTGTTAACCACGTAGCAGTTGTCTATCCGGCTCTTGTCATTGTCTGCCCATCCGCAGATGGCACCAATGCAGTCGTCGTCATTCCAGTTCCAGCCCTCTACCCTGCCACCTATGACCGCACAGTGGGAGATGACGCTGTGGTTCTCCATTTTTCCGCATAAGGCACCCACATAGCCATTGCCATTATCATCACCTGCACGGACGATGGGGTTCTCTAATTTCAGGTTCAGGATGTCGCCACCACATATCCATCCGAAGAGTGCCCGGCTATCCTCCTCTCCGTCAATCCACAGGTTCTTGATGGTGTGACCCTGTCCGTCGAAGACCCCGCCAAATCGGTGGCTGGATGTCCACCCGATGGTTAGTGCCTGAAAGTTACGGCCATTCATGTCGAGGTCGTTCATCAACTTGATGGTGTAGCCCTCATAGCCGTGGTGCCCGTCTTCGGGAAAATCTTTCCACTTGTCATGAATAGCCGCCAGGTCGGCAGGGGTATAGATGTAGATGGTTTTCCCCTCAACCTTCAGCGACGATGATATCGACCCGTCCCAAGGGCCAGGGTCGCTCTGTGCCATACCGGCCATGGCCACCCACAGCCAACAGCCCATAGTCAATAGAATGCTTTTCATATCTTTCATATTCTTTTAGTCTGCTGTTTAGTAAGTGAACTTGACGGTTTCCTTGTCTGACGATACCAAGCCTACGCCACTCATGGCGGGTGCTGTGAAGGCGACACGCCCGTTCTCGTCAGCCTGTCTGCGGGCCATGATGACACCGCTGGCCTGATAGAGACGAACCTGCTGACCAGCCTTGGCACCCGTTACCACCAGCTGACCAGCCTGCCGACTGACGCGCATGTGGGCACCCTCGTCATGGTTGTCGTAAACACGCTCTACAGACACCACCTCTGCTGACGGATAGAGTGTCACCGCACCATTCTTGCAGATTGAGCGGGTGTCTGGAACGAGTTTCATATACCATTCATTCTTGGGTTCCTTATAGACCAGTGTAGCCCCGACATACATCTCCTTCCTTTCCGTGACATGAGGAACGGTGATGGTCACATAGCCAGCGTAATAGCTGCCGAAGTCACGCATACAGCTGCCATCTCCCTTCACGTCAGCGGCATTGTTGAACAACATCTTGGTGTTATATTGAATCTGCCCCTCACCAGCGCCGATGGCCACAAACGAGCTGGTAGAACTTTCCTTGAGTCCCACCACGTAGGCGAAGTCACCCGACATCTGGCGACGTGCGTAGTTGCGCACACAGATGGTGATGTGGTTGTCGCCATTCTCGTCGATGCGCTGAGCGGCTACGAAGCACTCCAGGCGTGGATGATAGGGGTAGAACGTGCGCGTGCTCTGTTCATAGACGGCATCCTCGGCCGTTCTGCGGGCGACGCCACCATTCAAGCGGGTGCGGCGTCGAGCCAGATAGCGGGCGTAGCCCTGCTCCTGAATGCCCAGCACGTCGTCGTACTTCACGTTGAGTGTGGTGTTCACGCCCGTACCGATTATATAAGGTATGACAACGCGCTCCTGGGCAGAACCGCCAGCGGGGATGGTCATGTCCAGCGGGTACTGCTTGCCGTCGACAGTCAGCACACACTCATTGATGGTCGATGTGCCGTAGTTGTTGACGGTGACGAGCAGGGTAATCTCGTCCTTGTCGCACTGGAAGGCCTGGTTGTTGTCGGTATCGAACGTCACCGTATAGTTGAAGGCATTGCCGAAATAGGCTGCCGTCTTGTTCAGCTGTGAGTTACCCTGATTGTCTACGGCGACATAGCAGACCTGAATCTTCTCGTTGGTCATATAGCCGTCAAAGCTATAGATGTTGCTGTCGTCCTTCACCCGCACAGCAGCAATGGGAGTACCCAGGCCGAAGCTGCCGTCTCTCCGGGGTACCAGGCGTGAAGCCATCAGTCGCACCTCTGTGGTGTCGTTGATGAACTTATTCTCGCGCCACAGCACAGCGACATTGTCCAGCTTGTTGGCCTCCAGGTCGGGCACGATGCGGAAGTCATCCACCCTTGTGTTACTCAGGAAGAGCGAGGCGTTGATGTTATTGTTGGGCTTGCCGTCCATACCGTAGCTCCTCACGCGGAACGCTGAGGTGTTGTTTGTAGAGTCGGGCATCATCGCCCAGGCAAGGACATTATTGGTGCCTACACGACGTAAGTGCATCAGTTCATCGGTCTGCACCATATCGTGCATCTTGATGTTGTTGGCGGCATCGACCGTCATACAGATATTCTCGATGGTTTCTTTGTTGAGAGACCTGCGAGCAATGATAAAGGCCGTTGAACCATCGTAGGAGACATGGTAGTCACTCAGCGCACAGTTCTCGTCGACAGCCATCAGGGAGACGGGTGCCGACCATGTTTCATGGCCGTCAAAGCGAGACATCATCAGTTGGCCGTTCATCACAAGATCCTCCAACTGTACGGTGTCTTCAGGTGCCAGTCCACTGACCTTATCGATGATTCCTTCCTGCCAGATGACGACGCCAGTGCCGTCTTCTGCCAGAGCCACACGCGGCTTGAGGGATGTGGTCTCGCTAGAACTATAGACGGGTTTGGGACTATACCACTTCGTACCCGTATGCTTCTTCGTGTAATAGACGCTATAGACACGGCTGGCACGCTTCACCGTCTCGTCCAGGTTCAACGAGTCCTTCAGGTCTTCCTGCGCTATCTTGTCAGTAGCCTGCTCCAGCACCACCAGGTCTGTACCAGGGACAGACGCTGCGTCGTAGTCGGTGCAGCCGCCCTGACGCCAGTCAGACAGGTAGATGGGTTCACCCGTCGATGCCACCTCAACGCAATAGTCGTTGGGGTCTTCATAGTTTCCCTGATAGACGATGCTGTCGCCACCGGCAATGAACTTCACAGGTTGGCTGATGTCCACAGCATCGGTAACGAACGAACCGGGCAGACTCGGGTTTGCCGTCCGGAAGAACCTGCTGGCAGCACTCTCCTCAGGATCGTCGCCATCACTCAGATAGGTGGTGAAATTCTCGTGGAACGGGTTCTTGAAATTCTTCGGTTTGATGAGGTTAAATATAGGTGTCTGATCACCCCACGACCAATCTTTGGCCCAGCCCCATCCGAATCCCTTCAGCTTAACATAAGCACCAATACCGGCAAACCAACTCCAAGCACTGCCAGAGAAGGGGTTCCTGAAGTCCATGCGGCAGCCGGTAGCATACTTGAAATTAATGCCGGCTCCCATACCGACTCCAGCCTCGCCGCTGGCAGCACTGAAGAGATTAAGTTTAGCCTTGAGCTGGGCATTAACAAATGCCTGGCCAAAGAATTTAAAGGCGTAAATGTGGTTTTTCCAGAACCAGATATCATCCTCCGTATTGTAGAACGAGAAGATGCCTAACGATAAGTTGAACGTAATGCCAGCATTGACCGTAATATTAAAGGGTTGTATAAACTCCTTACAGATTCTACCCCAAGTTCCTTCACTATAAAATTTAGAGATACCCTCTTTACCAAGCCAACCTGATACCATTTCGGGGAAATTGACATTGATCGACCCACCGATAGTACCATCGACGCGTAAACTTGTCTCTTCCACAAAATCGAAGCCAGGTAAGAGGAACTGCCCCCACCCTGATCCTTTTTTTAGCGTTTTGTTCAACGGGATGCCAACTTTGGCATACACTTCTCCTCCGACACTGAAACTCGCCTTTTGGGTAAGAGGGTTACTCTCTTTATCACTGGTAAGAGCTGATATACTCGCCACGTCACCGGTGCCATAGTCATCACTCGAACCGACCGTAAGGGATTTTGGGAAGTCCCAATCCTTGGTACTCTTCCCTTCGACAAAATCGTAGGCGAATCCTGCACCCTTGGCATAATAGGCTGTTATTTTCTTTGTTTTAATGAAATCGACTTCAAATCCGAAACGAGTATAAATTGGTGGGAAAAGAGGTATCTTGGCGTTAAAACTGAGGGAACCGTTGGGCATCAACTCATTAAGCTTATCCTCGGCTGGAGGGCCAGCTTCATGGGGATCCAGCATTTCATCGCTCGATTCATCCATATTCTTCTTCAACTGTGGGTAGTCCAGATAGAGGTTGGCAAGAATGGGCAACCGCCTGACCTCTACCCCGTCGAAGGCTACGGCGGGGCGCCCCGATGTGTTAATATCCAGATAGCGGCGCAGGTCGAAACGGGTGGTCCAGTAGCTGTAGTCGAACAGATGACTGTAGACAACCCTTGTCTTGCCGCCGAGGTTTTCCTCCAGTATCAGGTTCTCCTCGGGGCCCTCGGCCTTCTTCAGGGTTATTTTAGCTGTGTTTTTGTTGGTAGGCGACACGATGGCCACCTCCATCTGGGCATAGCTCATGAGCATCATGCCATTGGCCAGCTTGCTGGTGTCAGCGCGCGAGGCGTACTCATCATAGAATACGGTCTCGGTAGTTGGTGTATGCAGAATGTCGAAGTCTTGGATTTCGCTGACGTAGAAGTTGCCGCGGCAGTCGTCGGTGGGAATCAGTGTGGAGAGCACAGCAGTGGTTACCGTAGGTGACGTGATGGGTGCGGGAATCGGTTCCAGATAGATGTCGGCCTCTTCCGACTCACGACTGATAATACCCGTCACATGGTCGTAGGAACCGGGATAGAGACAGAGCTTCGGCAGGTAGCCGTCGCGATAGCACTCGATGGTGGCAGGCTCACCGTCGGTGAGCACGTAGAGCCGACCGGAGACGGGGTCTTTGCCCCACTCCAACAGTTTGTCACCTACCGGCGTGTTGTCCTTGTCGGCCCTCACGGCATGCATGGTCAGTCCCTGAGCTTCGTTGGACGGAATATTGTCTAAGTAGAGGTTCACCCACAGCGTGTCGTGGTAGGAGAAGAGACGCGAGTCCAGATAGGTGGGGTTGGGTGCGTCTAAGCGTTTGTGCTGGGGGTAGGGCATCTTCGGTCCATCCATCACTGTCACAGAGTTGTCGTTGACGTGTGTCACGGCATCCTTGGCCCACCATTCGGGCTTCAGCTTGATGCGTTTTATACTGTCGCAACGCAGGTAGGCCTCGCGCAGCTCTCCCTTGTTATAGGTATAGAAAGTGTAGAGCTTGTCAACCATCATACGCTCTATGTACGAAGTGTCGCTCCTCTCGGTCTCTACGTCATAGTAGATGAGCTGCAGCGTGTAGTCGCCAGGCACGACACGGCTCTTGTCCAGCATCACGGTGCGCACCGACAACGAGCCGTAGCTGTGACCGTTGAAGGTGATGGTCTTAGCCATCTCCTCACCCTCGCCCTGCGGCCATATCTTCACCTCCAGCTGTATCTCGCCGACGGGAGGCATGATATAGACGTAGTTCTCGGCAGCAAACAGCTTCGACGCATTCTGCGAGGGGTCCTCCGTGCTCTTAATAGTCGTCACGCGGACGTAGAACGGACGTCTGCCTTGGGCTTTGTCCAGTCGCAGCACGATATACTGCTCGTCGCGCGCCTTGTATATCTGGTTGTAGAAACCCACGGTGTCCTTGGGTGCAGGGTCGTAGAACAGGGCCTTCAGCGCATCCATATCTTCCCTGTTGTCCTGGATGCCGTGGTCTATCTCCTGCCACTGGAACTTGCTGATGTCTGCCCACAAGTCCAGCTCGGTCAGGTTGACGGCACGCTCTACGGTGAAACCGTCAGCCCATGCTGCCGTGCTGGTCAGCAGCAGCGTGCTGAGGCATGTCAGTACTTGTCGTAGTAACTGTTTCATATTCGTAGTTGTTCGTATGATGGTGTTTAAGCCCGGAAGCTTTTAATTCGGCAAATTTAAAGAATTATCTTCAATTTTTCATGCTTTTCCCTCCATGTTTAACCTTTTTTTCATGATTGCATGGTTGCATTTTTACATTTTTACATTTTTCAGTAGCCTCCAATTTCTCTCCACTCGCACGCAGGTCCAAAAAATCCTCGCGACTTTCACAAGCAGCGAGGATGAAATAGCTATAAAAGAATTTAATCAAACCTCCTCCGCGGATCTCACGACAGGCGAAGGTAACCATTAAAATTTAAAACATAAACCTTATTTTATATTCATAATACTGTTCACGATTTCGTCGATCTCGGCCTGCGTCTTGCCGTCGCTGACGGCCTTCACGAGGTCGACGGCGTTCACCTTGCCGTCAAGGTTGAGATCGTTGGGATCGGGATCCTTCAGCGTGATGTTCTCGATGGAGATCGGCCCCTCCTCCACGTCGAAGGTGAGCACCAGCGGACCGTCCTTAAGCACTATGTACTCTTCGCCAGAGACGATTTCTATCATCTCATCCTCAGTGCCACGTGCACGGCAGCGCGAATTGTCTACTATCTTTCTCACTTCTTCATTACTTGCATAAACCACAGGACTGCCCATCTTAGGCATAAAATCCATCCTCATCGAACCTCCTGCCTTGGCACCCATGACGGCTATCTGCACTGCCGGGCCCTGGCTGACGTTGATGCTTTGTTGCATATTTCCATTTGTGCCTTCAGAGACTAACGAAACACGGTCTGCTCCTTCTTGGATGCCAAGTTGAGCATTGCTCACACCACTGATGTCATCCTGACTTCCATTCACCGGTGTCACCTCGGATATTTCAGTTTGGTTACCAAGTGCATCCGTCTTTGTCTGTTTTTTCGAGTGTTTTATAACAACACCAATGGCATTGGTCTCTGTTACCTCTTTGGTTTCAATAGAGGAACCGTCTGGGTATTTCCATTTTTCTTCGATCGTTTCGATGGTATAATATACATTAAAATGCACATCCAGATACAGTCTTTTGACAGTTTGGGAGGATCCAATTTCTGATTCGTCAGCATTCTTCACTGTTTTCAGGGTCTTTTCTGATAAAGGGTGTTTGATGGGGTCATAACCATCCCACTCTGTTGTCTTGGTTATGGTGGATGTGGTAGTGGTAGTAGTACCATCAGCAGCCTTTATTGTTTCTTCGACGGTTTCTGTATTCGTACTTACCTTTTTATGGATTTCTTTGGTTTCTGTTGTCTCACCGCCAGCATCCTTCTCTGTATTTATGATGGTTATACTCTTGCTGCCATCAGCATTCTTCACGGTTTCTATGACGGTTTCAGTGACAGATTTATCGGCATGCGTTACTGTTTTGGTTTCTTGTAGGGAACCATCAGTCTTCGTCTCTATTGTGGTCGTTGTTATTTTGCCATTGGCTTCCGTCACGGTTTCGTTGATGGTTTCGGTCTTTTGACCATCAGGTGTCTTCACTATTTCTTTTTTAGTCTCAATGGTTCGAATTGGATTCAGATAAGGTTCCGACACTATTTCATTGATGGTTTCAGTTGTATTACCATCTGCATCCTTCACCGTTTTTTTGACAGTTTCGGTGTACCGAATTTTCTGGCCATTGGCTTCCGTCAGTTCTTCTTTGATGGTTACGGTTATGTTACCATCAGCATCCTTCTCCGTTGTTTTGACGGTTTCAGTCGTTTGAATTATATTACCTGCGGCATCTTTATCAGTTCTTATGGTTGTTTCGGTAGTTTTACCATTAGCAACCACCACTTTTATTTCTCCTTCGCTGGTTACAAAAACATTCTCATTTCCATTTTTTGCTGTTTCATTGATAGTTCCGGTAGCAGAACCATCAGCAGCTTTCTTTGTTGTTTTGGTAGTTTCTATAACTCCAATTATTGTTCCATCCGCATCCTTAATTACTATCTTAGTGAATTCGATGACATTACCATCGCCATCAACAGTTATCTCAGTAAGAATCTTTCCAATGGCCATCTGCTGGCTATTGGCCTTGTCGAGGGTGTAGTTGCCTGCATCTTTGCCGGTGAGGGAGGCGTTGGTGTAGTCGAGGTTCACGATCTTGTTCTCTCCGACGTTGGCATCCTCGAAGGTTCCCTTCACGCCCGTGATGCCTACCTCGTCGCCCAGCTTGTCGCCGCTGCCCGTGATGACACCGTCGAGCATGACATTCGTAGTGATGAGCACTGCCGTCACATCATCGCCGTTCTTCTCCTTATCCTTCACCGTAAACCCACTCGCTTTCACTGTCGCTTTGCCGATGGCGAAGGGCACGCTGGCGCTTCCGGTATACGTGTCGTTGCCGTCCTTCACGGTGACGGTGACCGTGGGCGCGTTCTCGGCAGTGGCCTCGCATGCGTTCATATTATTACTGTATGTCACGTCATAGTCCGTCTCGGCCGAGAGCGTCTTCTCGCCGTCCTTCACGACGACCGCGGGCGTCTGTGCCTGGCCGTTATAGACGATGGGCGTACCGTCGCCTACGGTGATCCACTTGTCCTCGATGGTCTTCTTCGGCTTTTCCTTGACCGTCACCGTGGCCACGTCGGAGGTGGCAGTGAACTTCTTGTCGGTTCTCGTGGCGGTCACGACGCAATAGTAATAATAGGTATCCGCCGTTGTTGTCGGAACGGTATAGTTGGCCTCGGTGGCTCCGCTGATGGCCGTGCCGCCCTCATTGGACGCACTCGTATTCGCAAACCACTGATAGGTGAGTGTATGTCCGTCAGCCGCCGTAGCCTCGACCGTCAGCTTGCCGCTCTCATCGCCAGCCGTCAGCTCCAAACTGCTCGTCGGCTGTGTCGTGATTGAGACCATAGCCTCAATGTCGGCATTGGTACTCCAGTTCACGTCATTCTTATAGGCCTCCACGAGTTCGCTCGGCACATATACCTTCACGTTAGAATAGCGTTTTGTAAAGATCTGACCGTCTGAAGTTGGCACCGACGCCGTATAGACGGTCACCGACTGCAGGTTTTGGCAATCCATGAACGCATTTTTACCGATACTCGTCACGCTGGCGGGGATGGTGACTGAGGCCAGACTCGTGGTTTGGAATGCACATTGTCCGATGCTGGTCACGCCGTCGGGGATGGTGACTGAGGCCAGACCGATGCAGTTTCCGAAAGCGGTGTCTCCGATGCGCTTCACGCTGGTAGGAATAGTGACGGAAGTCAGGTCATAGCAAAAGACCAACGCTCCATCACCGATGCTGTTTACGGTATAGTCTGTTCCTTCGTATTTAATGCTGGCGGGAATGACCAGCTCTCCCGTCGGTCCATCGTCTTCGTACTCCTTCAGTTCGGCCGTATGCAGGCTCTTGCTGGTAATCATATATATGAGACCTCCCAGGGTACAGGTCGGAATGGGGTTGATGGTGAAGGCCGTCTCGTTGGCGTCGGCGTTGTCGAAGGTGTAGTTCTGTCCGTAGGTGCCTTTTGTTTCACCGTTCAGTTTACCTGTCACTGCATATTCGCCCTTGGTCGACGGCGTGCCATCCACGCTGAATGTCAGCACATCGGTGTCAATCAGTCCTTCGCCCTCAACGAAGCCCGTGATGCTACCCGTGAAGTCTGGCAGCGGTTCTCCCTCGGTGATCTCCACTTTGTCGGCAACCAGCTTTAAGGCCTTGCGGGCGATGGTGAACGTCGCCGTGGCCGAACCCGTATAGTCTGTGCTCGTGCTCTTGGCAGTCACGGTGATGGTGGGTGCGTTCTCGGCCGTGGCCTCGCACGCGTTCTTATTATTATTGTATGTCACCTCATAGTCCGTCTCGGTCGAGAGCGTCTTCTCGCCGTCCTTCACGACGACCGCCGGCTCCTGTGCCTGACCGTTATAGACGAGGGTTGTACCGTCGCCTATGGTGATCCAGTCAGACAGGATGGCCTTGGGCGTGTTTAGCATGAACAGCACGCTGTTGTACTGCTGCGGTATAACGTAGCTCACGGCGAAGCGGGGGTTTGACGTGATGGCGTCGGCTCCGGGCTGGCGCGTGGCGCTGTAGGTCGTCTTCTCGGTCGCCTCGTCGTAGTCCTCTTCCAGCAGAACATCGCATTTTCCGTCGAGGTTCAGGTCGAGGAAGCGGTCGTTGGTCTCATAGACATTGATGTCATCGCCCAGGCTATAGAGCAGCAGCCATACCGACTCGGGAATTGTCTGCGCCTCGGTGGTGGTCAGGTCGAGGGTGTACTCCTCCTGATCGGCCAGCACGGCAGACACCGTCACCGCCTTGGCGGGCATGGTGAACGTGCCGTCGCCATTTTCCTTCATCGTAATGGTCACGCTCTCGGACGCCGTGTACTGTCCCGCGAAGTATTTGCCCGACGGGATGATGACCTTGTCGTCGTCTTCAGGATCAGTCGGATCAAAGCTTATGGACACTGTCTCGCCCTCAGCGGCCCCGTTGATGGAAATGTAGCCGCCCTCATAGGAGAAGTGGACGTAGTCGCCCGACAGTGAATAAAGGTATTCCACTTCGGCTATTATATTATAGTCTGGCATCGTGAACGTGAACTTTCCGTCGGTGCTGTAGGCCGATGTCACGCTGCACTGCGCCGTGACGTCGTCGCCAGCCTGCTCGCTTTCGCTGCTATCCTCCTTCCTGGTGAGTTTCAGCCGCGCCACTTTTCCCGCTTGCGGTGCAGCGCCCTCTATGGTCACCGTCGAACCTGATGCAGTCTGCACCGTCGCGCCGCTTGACACAGCCTCTCCTGCGATCTTCGTCACGCCCGAGCCGGCTTGAACCTCTGCCGTCGATGTTTCCTGGCCCCAGGCCGCCATGCACACTCCGGCCGCCATCGCGACCGTAAAAATCACTCGTCTCAATGTTGCATAAGTTTTGTTGTTCATATTGTTGATCATTTTATTTCTCCATGATGATGTTCACGATTTCGTCGATCTCGGCCTGCGTCTTGCCTGTGGTGATGGCCTTCACGAGGTCGACGGCATTCACCTTGCCGTCAAGGTTGAGATCGTTGGGATCGGGATCCTCGGGCATTATCAGCGTGATGGACGTGATGATGATGTCGCCCTCGCTGAGCTTCAGCGTCAGTACCAGGTCCTCATCGGTCATGATATCGTATGTCTTGCCCGACTCGATGGTTATATCCTGCTCAACGCTCCGGGTATTGCCCTGAGCCTCTGCAGCCCGCAGCGCCACGTCCTCAGCCTTACACATGATACGGGCCCCGCTATAGCTGATGCTGAAGAAAGGCCTTTCGGCACTGACTCCGCGAGCCATGCGTCTGCAGCCTGTTTCCTGTCGCACCGAACCGCCGCCCAACTTCGCAAAAGTCGCCACTCCGTCAGCCCCAACACTTGAAGACAGGGCAAGACCCTCTGCATCGAGACTCACATGACAGTCTCTGAAAGATATGGCACAGTTTGAAGTCATAGCACCCATCACGGTATTATGGGTTTGCTCTTGTTGTGCCGTCTGTCCTGTAGCAGTCCTCGTTTTGAATCTGAGGTCGCTGCCATCGAGAGAGGCACCGCCTTCGCCTTCGAGAGAAGTGCCGACCCCGTATTTAGAGCCAGTGATGGTTCCGACAGATTCGCCGAAATCTGAGACAAGTGTCATTTTTTTGTTGGCTTCAAGAGACTGGATGTTTGTGAAACGGAGTTTTGAGGTATCTACATCAGCCCCACTAAACGAGATGTTAGCCGGGCGAGTCATCAATGCACTGGTTCCCTTCCACTCCACGCTTCCGAAGGTCAGCTTCGTCGCCTTGTTTCCCGTAACTCTGTAGGTGGCTTTGTTTCCTGTTGATGATACAAGCGTGGCGGAAAGCGTTGCATCCACGGTTATGCCGTTCATCATAAGAAGCGTGTAATCTATATTAACCTTATTAGGGGCATATTCCGTTTCACCGATGGTCGCGGTGAATTCATCGTTCACTGCCAGATCCTCGGGGGTTCCTATAGTGATTTTCGCCTCCGTAGGCGTTGGCGTCGGCGTAATGGTCCCGGAGGGAGAACCGCCAACCATGACCATCGCTACAAACACCTGGTTATTGATTGCAATGGCGATGCTTTTCTCCAGGGTTACGAGGACATCCCCGTTCTCATTAACTGTACCTCCGAGTGCATACCAAGCAACTTCACCGTCATTACCAGGAAGGGCAATTACAAAGGTCACATCCACGCCTGCTTCAAGTGGCGTTTGAAAAGATGCTTTATCCGTCACATTTCCCATGCTCTCCTGATAATTCTCTAGCTTGAACGTCTGGATTGCTTCCACAGAGGTCACGTCTTCAGGCAATTGCCTCTGGATATTCTTGGGCAGTAAACCCATAATAGCGTCCTTATTTTGTGCTTCTTCTATCAAGTCTTTCAGGGCTTTCGTCGCACCGTTATCTTGAACTGCCTCAAAAACTATCACATCCGGTGCAGGCTCTGGTGCAGGCTCTGGTGCAGGCTCGGGCGTTGGAATCGGTGTCGGTGTAGGCTCTGGTGTCGGATCCGGTGTCGGCTTTGCATTGATGGTGAAGGCCGTTGCGTTTGAGGCGGCGTTGGCGAAGGTGTAGTTCTGTCCGTAGTCGCCGCTGGTAGCACTGTTCAGCGTACCAGTTATTGAATAGCTGCCCACAGCCGATGCCTCTGGGTTATCGAGTGAGAATGCCAGCACATCAGTGTCACCCAGTCCTTCGCCCGTGACGAAGCCCGTGATGCTGCCCGTGAACGTCGTTGGCAGCGTTTCTCCCTCGGTGATGGTCACCTGGTCGGCAACCAATGACAGGGCCTTGCGCGTGATCTTGACTTCGGCAGAGCCGGTGACAGACGTGAGGCCTTCCGTCGACACTTCGTAATAGACAGTATAGGTGCCGGCATCCTTAAACGAGGGATTGTCTGAGCCATACTTGCCTTCTTCCGTGCCGTACTTCACTGTAGCTTCCTCTGGTGCCGTCACAGTGATCTTATGTGTCAGTCCGTCGTAGGTGTCACTATATCCCTCGGCCTTGATCCTTTCTTCAAAGGCTTTCTGCTTGGCGGCCAGTTCCACAGCGGCTTGTGCCTCTGCCTCTGCCTTGAGTTCCGCATAAGTTGTTTCTGCGGCGGTCAGCATCGCATAGTTCGTCACGAGCTTTTGCTGCGCATCGTTCAGCGCGTCGTAGGCCGTGCGGGCGGCATCGATCTTCGTCTTGCTTTCATCAGTGTACTCCACCGTTCCGATTTCATTGATTAAATGGATCACGGCGTCGATGGCCTCCTTGGTGATGGTGAACGTAGCCGTTCCGCTGACGGTGTAGTTTCCGCCTTCCCCGTCAGAGATGACCACGGTGTATTCGCCCGGCTCTATGCACTTCTCCACGGCTTCGGAGCCCTTTTTGTAACTCACGATATATTCCGTATTAGAGATGGTCGTCTCACCGTCCTTCACAGCAGTTACCGTTGGTGTCAGGTCGCTGCCGTTATACGCGGCGCTCGTGGCGCTCAGCGTGATCGTCGGTGAGGTCACCACCTTCGGCGCGATGGTGAACGTCGCCGTGGCTGTGCCGGTATAGCTCGTGCTCGTGGCCTTGGCGGTGACGGTGACCTTGGGCGCGTTCTCGGCAGTGGCCTCGCATGCGTTCATATTGTTACTGTATGTCACGTCATAGTCCGTCTCGGCCGAGAGCGTCGTCGCGCCGTCCTTCACGACGACCGCTGGCGTCTGTGCCTGGCCGTTATAGACGAGGGGCGTACCGTCGCCTACGGTGATCCAGTCAGACTGGATGGCCTGGGGCTTGAACAGCAGTAGCAAACTGTTGTACTGCAGCGGCTCAATATAGCTCACGTCGAAGCGGAGGTTTTCCGTAATGTCATCGGCTCCGGGCTGGCGGATGGCGCGGAAGCTCGTCACCTCGGTCGTCTCGTCGTAGTTCTTCTCCAGCAGCACGTCGCGCTTGCCGTCGAGGTTCAGGTCGAGGAACCGGTCGCCGGTCTCGTCGTCGACCACGTTGTAGTCCATCAGACTGTAGGACACCAGCCAAACCGACTTGGGGATATCCTGTGGCTCGGTGGTGATCAGGTTGAGGGCGTACTCCTCCTGCTCTGCCAGCACGGCGGATACCGAAACGTTCTTGGCGGGCATGATGAACGTGCCGTCGCCATTTTCCTCCACCGTGACGGTCACGCCATCGGTTGCCGTGTACTGGTGCGTGAAGTATTTGCCTTGCGGGAACTTGTTGGGGTCGGGCCCCACGATCACCGTCTCGCCCACAGCGGCCTCGGTGATGGGATTGGTCTCCTCGTCGTAGAAACTGACGTAGTCGCCCGAGAGCTGATAGGTCCCGGACACCGGCGCCACAGCCTTTTCCATCGCCAGCGTGAGGGCATTACTTGGGGCCCTTTTTCCGGGATTGTCGAACAGGTAAGGAATCAGGTCGGCCTTGCCGTCGGTCAGCGTGCCGTTGTAGGGCTTGCCGTTCACCGTCAGCACATGGCCCGCTGGCACGACGATATAGACATGCTCGCCAGAGAAGATATAATTTTTTCCAAACGCATATTGTGCGATGCTGGTAACGGTATGGGGCAGCGTGACATCCTGGGTACCTTGGAATGTCTGTTCCCCGCCGATGGTCTTGAGCTCGGTACAGTTGCTCAGGTCAATGACGGCCTTGGATGCACTGCCACCGAAAGCCAGGCTACTGATGCTTGCAAGCTGGCTGCCCTCGGCAGCCGTGATGCTGATGCCGTTTGCCGTTTCACTTGCGACACCATCAAACGCAAATTCCCCGATGCTCGTCACGCTGGCAGGGAGGACAATGTCCGTTGTAAGGTTATCTAATACGAAAGCAGCTTCGATGGTCTGCACGCTATTGCCGATGCTCAGCGAGGTGACGTTAGGAAAATCATAAAACGCATAATTCCCTATGGATGTGACACCATATTCGATAACAATGGTTTTGATAAGATTCTGATAGACAGACCAGGGATATTCGGTGCTATATGACATACCCCCACTACCCGAAATGGTGAGCACATCATATTCGACACTGCCTGCACTCTTCGTGACGCTCCAAGTTAGTTCAAAATCGCCATATGTACCGCTTAAAGGCGGCCACTTGGCGTAGAGCGTCATGTCGCTCGTAATGCAAACCTCTTTCCCCGGCTCATACACGACATCCCCATCCACTGACGTGGCCCAGCCTAAGAACGATAAGTATTTCCGAGAAGGTTCGGTCGGTATGACTGTGTTGCCACTTTGTATGTTGGGAAATCTTCGTATTTCTCCTCCTTCATAGTTGTCGTCAAGCGTGAGGGTGTATTGGTTGGTATCAAAGCCTTGTTGCGCCCAGGCCCCGGTGGGGAGGGCTAACATGCTGATCATCACCACGGCAAGCATCACCGCCCGGCGCAGAAGATTCTGATGGATTGACTTTCTATTCATATCGTTGGTTGATTTTGTTTCACTCTGGTTTACCACTGATTGTCGGTGGTGTCTTCGTCGTCGATGGGTAGCGGCGAGCCTGACAGCAGGCGCTGGCGGGTGTCGAGCCGGAAGACCTTGATTGATGGTGCCGCGTAGGCACGTTCCTTATTATTATATGATGTCATAGTGGTTTCCTCCTTATTTATTTAATGATGACCGTATAACCGTTTCTCACATAGATGCCCTTCTTCGCGGGCTCGCCCTGCAGCTTCCGGCCGTCGAGGCTGTACCATACATCTTCCATCTTACTTCTTACATCTTCCATCGAAACGATCCCTGTCGTCTCGTCGAACCCGATGAACTCGCGGGCGGCGCTGGCCCCGTTGTAGATGAGATAGGCCTTGCGGGCTGCCACCTCCTTGCCCGTATAGCGGTAGAATCCCACTCCCTTCGGGCCGCTGGCCAGCGTGAAGCAGTTGGCGGGTGTCGCCTTCGTATCCGTCGTGCCAACGAGGTCGTTAGCCCGTGTGTCGCTACTTTCCGTCTCAGTGCGTGTCATCACGGGATTGCCCGTCGATTTCAGGATGACCGCCGTCGCTGGAGCTATAATATCATCATCAAAAAAATCATCTTTATGATCCCACTCCGCTCCATTGACAATCTTGTCCTCTACCTCGGTCAGCACAAGGCTCTGTCCGACCACTGTGGCCTTATAGACCGTCGTGTTTTCGTCGGCCTGGAAGTTATAGCGGTCGTTATAGAATGTCATCCACTTCGCCCCGTTAGCGTCATTCGCCGTCAGGCTGAGTGTCACCGTCGCGTCATCGGGGATTGCATCTTTGCAAATCTTCGGATTTCCCAAGATGCTGATTGATTCCAGGGCATCGCACTCATAGAAGGCATATTGTCCGATGCTCTCCACGCTACCCGGGATAGTGACGCTTGTCAGGCCGGTGCCAGCGAAAGCAAACCACCCGATGCTCGTCACACTGCTAGGGATGTTGATGCTTGTTAGGTTGGTGCAACGGTAAAAGGCATCTTTATCGATGCGCTCCACACCATTCTCAATAGTGACACTTTTCAGAAAGGTGCATTTATAGAAGACATCACATCCGACTATCTTCATGCTGCCCGGGAAAGTGATGCTTGTCAGTATGGTTCGGCCAGAAAATGCATCTTCTTTGATGCTCGTCACACCATCGGGGATGACGTAATTCGTGCTCGGATATGCTGCAGGGAATAATAAAAGGGTCGTCCCTGTCTTATCCAGCAGCACACCATCAATACTTATGTAGTTAGGATTACCATTGTCCACATAAATAGCCTTCAAATAACGACAGCCTTCATTGGCTTTTTCCGCGATGCTCGTCACGCTGGCCGGAATAACAAATGTAGTGGTAGGATTAGCAGGGGGGAAATATAAAATGGTCGTTTCTGCCTTATCTAACAGCACACCATCAATACTTGTGTAGTTCGGATTATTGGGATCCACATTAATGGTCGCCAAATGACTACAGCCTTCAAAGGTATTTTCCGCGATACTCGTCATGCTGGCCGGAATAACAAAAGTAGTGGTCGGATTAGCAGGCGGGTAATATAAAATGGTCGTTTCTGCCATATCTAACAGCACACCATTAATACTTTTGTAGTTCGGATTTTGGGGGTCCACAGTAATGGTCGATAATCCACTGCAACCTTTGAAGGCATTATCCCCAATGCTCGTCACGCTGGCTGGGATGGTAATGTTTTTCAGGGCAGAGCAGCCAGAGAATCCCTCCTTAGGAATGCTTGTGATGCATGATGGCAGCTCATCAGATTTTTTCACATTGCCACTATTATCAACGGTATGGACATGCTGTAAATAAGTGCATCCATTCATAGAAATCATCTCAGACGTTAAAAAGTCTTCGTTGAAATAGATGGTCTCAAGATTCGTAAAAATACTGAATTCCACCCCCTGACCTATTGCTACCACCCGAGCACCGCCAAGTATGGAGGGGAAGACTTTTATTTCAGACTTATCCATTCCGCCTGACGGCTTCTCGAATCCTTTGATGATACATCTGCCGCCGTCGGACGATTTCTCAATGATCCACTTTGGCGCTTTGTTGATTTCGCAGTGCATGTAGATTTTGTCGCCCTTATTAGTACCACTATTCAGGTCGTAGCCTAAGTCCGTAGAATTATTACCGTCCTTGTCCACAGCGCCGATACTCGTCCCGTTGAAGACGATGGAGCTGATGGCTTTTCCGTTTGGGAGATAATCCGTGGTGTAATAGAGGTGGATGTCGGCACCGCCAGCGTTGCTGTTCAGGTCGCCCTTCTTGCTCTTAAAGTGGTTGTCGCCGTCGTAGGGTACGAGGTTGTATTGCCTGCCCTCGATGGTTCGGGTAGCTAAAATATCGCTAGTCTTGTCTGCGGTGATATAGATGTCTGTGATGAACGACTGGTTGGCAGATGCTAAACCGCCTACTTTGTAGAGTAGATAGATGTAGTCGCTGCTGGAGCCGCAGCCTGCGTTCAGGTCTTGGTCGATGGCCGTCCAGCCCTGCTCCACGTATTGAGCCTTTAGCTCTTGGGCCTCACTCTTGTCGTTCTTGCCGATGAGCATCAGGTCGGTGATGTACGAGGTCTCGGCCAGCGCCGAAGCCGTTGTCATCATCACCATGGCCAGCGTCACGGCCCAGCGCGTCATGCTCGTTCCGGCCGTCGTCAGCGCCGTCCGAAGAAGATTTTGATGGTTTGATTTTCTGTTCATTTCTTCTGTATGATTATGTCTACTATCTTTTCTGTTTCTGTCTTTAGGGTAAGGCGGCAAAGCCGAGGCCGTTTACCAGATCTTGGCTCGTTTCTCGGGGGCGAGATAGAGCTTGTCGCCTGGTTTGACGCCGAAGAGATCATACCAGTCGTCTGTGTTGATCACGACACCGTTGAGACGCTCGCGGAACAGGGAGTGGTTATCTTTTTCTTCTGGTCTTCGCGCATCTCCAGTACGCTTGAGGGCATGATCGGCTGTCCACTTGCCACCCCAGTGATAGCCGCAAGCCTCTATACAGTTCTGCCATCAGTTTCCATGCCTCCTCCTTGGTAGTGAGGGCGTTTACACGCTCGATAGCACTCTGTAGCGTACCGTGGTAGAGGATCATATCAGCGCGCCTCCTTTCCTATGGCAGTATTCTGCCATATCGGCAACCATCGACTGGAAGGACTGTGTATGGCAGTAGTCATAGTGCTCATCAACGAAGGCGATGCCTCCGTAGCGGCTCAGGTAGTTGAATGCCTGTTTGAGTGTCAGTCCGAACCTACGTCCGAACTCCAATGCGAGAATGAGTGTCCACTCCATCTTGTCGTGATTACTATATCCCATATTCTTCTTTATTTATATTCTCGCTGCAAAGATAGGAAAAAATTCCCGAACGGCAAAATAAATCGAGATTTATTTTTATGGCGTCACGTTTTGTTACCCCATCATTTCTGATTTAGCCACGGATTTACACGGAATTACACAGAATCTTTAATAGGCACGGATTAACACGGCCTTAATGAATTAAGGACACGGCTTTCTCAGCGCAGAGGAAGCCGTGTCTTTGTTAAAAGCTGTGTTATTCCGTTGCCAAAATAATGCTTCCGCTGTTTCAGCGTTTCAGTTGTTTCAGTTGAAATGGAGAGGGCTTAAAGACGGATATTTTATCTATATATTATATATATTATAATATATATAATATGTAGTTGTAAGTTAGAGATGTGTGTAGGCTAAAAATGAACTGAAACAACTGAAACGCTGAAACAAATGACAATAAAATTATTTACAATCGTTCAGTTGTGAAATATCGCCTTAGGAAGGGTAGGGGAAAGGGAGGTTTTTGAGAGTTTAAAGTGCGTGTTTCAAAATTTGAAACCCAGAGTTTGGGCTGTGGAAAGCCAAAGAGCCTGAAAAGCTCGAAAAAAGGGCAGTCAGGGCTGCCCTAGGCGTTGGTAAATTTTGTTTACTTCACATGGGAGGAAGGTGCGACGGCGAAGCTGTGTGAGGGGCTGCAGGTCAGGGTCTTCCTGTAGGAGGGACTTTAGCTTGAGCCAGGCTGACTGCGGCTGGATGTTAGGGAAATAGCATTGGGCGAGCTCGGTGCGACCGAAAGATCTTGTGTTTTGCGACATAAATGTGTGATGTTCTTCTGCTCTGCAAAGGTACAAAAAATAAATGAGATATGGAAATAAATAGAAGGATATTTTTGAGAAACGAATTGCCGTAATTGACCATAATTTAATCCACTAATGAGAATTATAATTGTTTATGAAACGAATTACCATAATTGACCATAATTTATTTCACTAATAAGAATAATATTATTATGAAAATTAGTTGTTATTATGGCAATTCGTTTACAAAAATATGCACTATTCGTTTCCATAAATACACAATACAAATTTTTTTTATTAACGACAACTATGACAACTTAGACAACTTTTTTCTGGCAGCACTGCTGCCAATGGCGACAAACTTGTCGCCTATAAATGTTGTCTTTGTTGTCTAAGTTGTCGTAAAAATAAAGCCCTCGCTTGTCGTAATTATATATAACCTTATGGAACCTTATAGATCCTGATTCGGAGTAGAAAAAGCCTTGCAGGGGTCAGAATATTGTAGTAATTTTGCATTGCAGAAGAAAAGAAAGGATTTTAAATTATGGCAAGATCAAACATTCCAATGGTGATCAATCTTCGTCAGAACGCTAACGACACCTCGTCCGCGTATGGCAAGTATTTCGCAGAAGTAGA